>CAZYSJ010000081.1:0-22141 GCA_964649875.1 uncultured Caldilineaceae bacterium | reverse complement strand
GGCAACTGCATGCGAGAGTAGGTCATCGCCAACCCATCCCCTCTCGCCGTTTTTTTGTTTTGTTTGAACAGTCTGGCCCGCTGTGATGACGGGCTGTGCTGCAACACTATTCTCTGCAACATCTGTGTGAAAGGATGGCCGGCGCGTGATTTTGCATTCACGCATGTTTTGGCGCTCGAGCGGGTTGCGCTGCCTCTTGCAGCATGTTAGAATCGAGTACTGGAGTTGCCGGCACGCTTTTCATCGGTTGGTGAATGGACGAAGATAAACCGCCCAGTTTGTGCGGGCGCCGGGTTGAAGACCGGACAGTAAATAGAATATACGGAACGAAAAGACAACCAGACCGCATGCTGGATAGCGTGCGCGTCTGGTTTTTCTTTTGACGGGGAGGGGCGTTTTGCGTACGGCGAACGTGATTTTGGCAGCCGGCTCGGGCACGCGTATGAAGTCCGATCTGCCCAAGGTGCTGCATCCGCTGCTGGGCAGACCCATGATTGGCTGGGCTGTCGAGATGGCGGAAGCGGTCAGCGACCGGCCGCCGGTGCTGGTTGTCGGGCATGGCAAAGAGCAGGTCGAAGCGTTGTTGCATGGCCGTGTTGAGTTTGTAGAGCAGAAGGAACTGCTCGGCACCGGCCATGCGGTGCAGCAGGCGGCGCCGGTCTTGCAGGGGCGGGCGGATGCCGTGGTCGTGACCTACGGCGATATGCCGCTGCTGAGGGCGGAGACGGTGCGCTCGCTCGTCGACTTGTTCGCGCGTGAGCGGCAAGCTTCTGCGCAGACGGCGCTGGCGATGCTGACGGTGACACGCGACGATCCGCAGGGTTTTGGCCGGGTGGTGCGCGATGCGCAAGGCGAGGTCGTGCGCATCGTAGAGGAGGCGGACTGTACGCCGGAGCAGCGTGCGCTGCGTGAGTTGAATCCCGGCATCTACTGCTTCGAGGCCGAATGGCTCTGGCAGAATCTCGCTCGGATTCCGTTGAGCGCCAAGGGCGAGTATTACCTGACCGATCTGGTCGGCGTGGCTGTGGAGCAGGGGCGGCGGGTGGTCGCCACGCCGGCGCCCCTGGACGAGGTCAACGGCATCAACACGCGCGTGCATTTGGCCGAGGCGGCGCAGATTTTGCGCTACCGCATTCTGGAGGCGCACATGCTGGCCGGCGTAACGGTCATCGACCCTGCCGCTACGTATGTGGACGCGGGTGTGCGCATCGGCCGGGACAGCGTTCTGCTGCCGGGCGTGATGCTGGAAGGCGACACGCAGATCGGCGAGCACGCGCAGATTGGGCCGTACAGCCGCATCGTCAACAGCCGGATCGGCAGCCGCTGCCGCGTGCAGAATTCCGTCGTCGAAGATGCGATCATGGAGGACGACTGCCGGATCGGCCCGTTCGGCCATCTGCGCAAGGGCGCCCATTTGGGCCGCGGCGTGCACATGGGCAATTTCGGCGAGGTGAAGAACAGCTATTTGGCGCCGGGCGTGAAGATGGGGCATTTCAGCTACCTCGGCGATGCACAGGTCGGGGAGGACGTGAACATCGGCGCGGGGACGATCACGTGCAATTACGATGGGGTGCGCAAGCACCGCACCTTGATTGGCGAGGGCGTCTTTATCGGCAGCGATACGCTGCTGGTGGCGCCGGTGGAGGTGGGTGAAGGCGCCAAGACCGGCGCCGGCGCAGTTGTGACGCATGATGTGCCGCCGCATACGGTGGTAGCCGGCGTGCCTGCACGCCCTATGAACCCGAAACCGCATACAGGGGAGCGGCCGAAATCCGCCTAGTTTGGCGACGGCCGGGCAGTCTAGGAATAAACCAGAGGAGTAACTTGTGGAACCTGAGCCGCTTTTTGTGTTCGTCTTGGCATTCTCGCTGCTGGCGGTAGGCTTTGCCGTATTGATGGAACTTGCCTTGACGATGGCGAGCCGCAGCGAGATTCGTAAATTAAGTGAAGAGGGCGACAGCCGTGCAGCGGTTGCCGATCGGCTTTTGCGCGAGCCTGATCAGCTGTTCGTCACAGCCATGCTGCTCAAGACCGTGGGGCTGGTCGCAGCGGGGGCGGCGATTGTGCGCATGTTGCCGGATGCGGCGGCGACATCCCAGGTGACGGTGGCGGTGGGCGGTGCGTGGCTTGGCTTTGCCGTGGTGCAGGTATTGGGCCGCGCCATGGTTGCACGGCGACCGCTGGCGATTGCATTGCGCACCGCTCCGGTGACGCAGGCGTTGAGCCGCCTGTTGTGGCCGTTCTATCTCTTGTTGCGACGCATCGGTCTCTCGGCGGCCAGCGAGGAGTCTGTAGAGAACGGCGAGAACGTGTTCCTCTCGGAGGAAGGGCTTCGTCTTCTGATCAATATGGGTGAGGAAGAAGAGACCATCCTAGAGAGCGAAAAGCAGATGATCGCCAGCATCCTGGAGATGGACGAGACCGCGGCGCGCGAGGTCATGGTGCCTCGCATTGACGTAGTCGGCCTCGACATCCGCACCACGCTGCGCGAGGCGTTGGACGTCGCCATCGAAGCGGGACACAGCCGCATTCCCGTGTACGAAGACAACATCGACCGCGTGGTGGGCTTCTTGTATGCCAAGGATCTGCTGCGCTGCTTCCAGGAAAACCGCGACGACATGCCGATCAGCACGCTGCTGCGCCCGGCCTTTTTTGTGCCGGCGAGCAAGAAGGTCAACGTGCTGCTCAAGGAGATGCAGAAGCGCCGTGTCCATGCCGCTATGATCGTGGATGAATATGGCGGTACGGCGGGCTTGGTCACGATTGAGGACATCATCGAGGAGATCGTGGGCGAGATCCAGGACGAGTACGATGAGGAAGAAGAGATGTCCGTTCAGGCCTTGGGCGGCAATGTGTATTTGCTCAATGGGCGGCTGGAGATCGTCGAAGTCTCCAAGTTGATCGGCGCGTACGTGCCAGAGGAGGACGCCGATACGTTGGGCGGGTTGATCTACAGCAAGCTGGGGCATGTGCCCATCCAGGGAGAGGCTGTCGAGGTTGCCGGCTGGCGTTTCACGGTTCTTTCGTTAGAGGGGCGTCGCATCGACGAGGTGCGCGCCGAACCGGTGGCGCAGGCGCAAGCCAACGATGAGCAGGCTGTCGCCGATGGCGACAATGATCTCCCGGCGGCGAATGGCAAGTCCGTCTTCAACTATTCTATGTCCGATTAGGCGCTTGCCGCCGAGAAGGGTGTTTTGATTGTGATCACGCCGGAGCAATTGGTCGAACAGGCGCTGCAAGCCCGCATGCGTGCGTATGCGCCCTATAGCGGTTATCAGGTGGGCGCGGCGGTGTTGACGGCCGACGGTCAGGTGGCGCTGGGCTGCAACGTAGAGAACGCATCGTATCCGGCAACGATCTGCGCGGAGCGGGTGGCGTTGACCGCGGCGGTGGCGCAAGGTCTTTCCGCGCCGGTTGCCATCGCGGTGGCGACGAAGGACGGCGGTTCGCCCTGCGGCATTTGCCGCCAGGTGATGGCGGAATTAGGGCCGGATATGGCGGTGTACATCGCAGATGAGCAAGGCGCGTATCGCACGACTTCGGTCGCGGCGTTGTTGCCGGACTCCTTTACAGGCCGCAATTTGACGCGCTAGGCGTCCTTCGCCTTGACGCGCTAGGCGTCCTTCGCCCGTTCAGGCGCGGCCTTTGCGCTAGGGGTAATGCGCCTGCGCCACAACTCTGGGGCGCAGCGGGCTGCGCCTACCCGTTTGCATCCTCCCTTTGCTGGGCTATAATCCACACTATGAACGTACCCGCTTTGATGGCGACGTACCAATTGCGCCAGCGCGAGTATTTGCTGCGCATTACACGCGCCATGACCTCTCGCCTCGATCTGCCGAGTCTGCTGCGCCTAATCCTGAGCAGCTCCGCCGAAATGGTCGGCTGTCGCGCCGGTCTGATTGCGTTGGAGGATGAACGATCCGAACTGGGGCGCCCGCACAGGGGATCGAGCGGGCTGCAAGTGCGCGCCGTTTATAACATCCCCCCGAAGTACGTGCCCGCGTTCGAGCCGCTGTTGGACGTGTTGCCGCCCGATTGGGAAGAGGACGCGGACGAAACCGAGCGGTTTGAACCTTATTACCTCAATTTGCAGGCGCAGTTGCGCGTGGTCGAAGAAGAACTGGGCATCACCCTGGGCCAGGTCGTCGGGCTGCCGCTGCTCTTTGAGCGCGAATTGCTGGGCATTATTTATCTGTTCCGCAGCGAGTACGCCTTCACCCAGATGGACTGGCAGTTCTTGCAGGGCTTTGCCGACCAGGCCGCCATTGCCGTGCGCAACGCCCGGCTCTACCATCAACTGGAGACGGAGCGCAGCCGGTTGGCGACGATCATCGAGAACAGCGCCGACGGCATTATGATTCTGGATATGGATCGCCGCGTGACGGTCATCAACCAGGCGCTGGCCGCGATGATCGGCATTACGGAGCGGGAGGCGCTGGGCAGACCTTGCCACGAGGTGTTGCAGATCGAGAACGTGCAGGGGGAGGACCTGTGCCAACCCGATACAACGCCGGAGATCCTGGGCGAAATGGGCATGCACTGCGAGGGCGAGTTGGTGCGGCCCGGCGGCGGGCGCATCACCGTTTCGATCACCTATACGCCCCTGCACGACGACGAGACCGGCGATCTGGTCAGCATTATCGCCAATGTGCACGACATCACGCGCTTCCGCGAGGAAGAAGAGATTAAGTCGACCTTTACATCGATCATCAGCCATGAACTGAAGACGCCCGTAGCGCTGATCAAGGGCTATGCACAGACGCTCGCCAGGCCTGACGCAGACTGGGACGCGGAGACGGCCAGCCAGGGCTTGCAGGTGATCGAGGAGGAGGCGGACCGGCTGGAGGCCCTGATCAACAATCTGCTGGACGTCAGCCGCATCCAGGCGAGCGGGCTGAACCTGGACTACGCCGACGTAGACGTCGAGAGCCTCGTCCGGCGCGTGGCGGAGGCGTATCGCACACAGACGGACCGGCACCGCATCGAGGTCGATTTTCCCCACCAACTGCCCTTGGTCTGGGGCGATGAGGAGCGGCTGCGCCAGGTCCTGACCAACTTGGTGAGCAACGCCATCAAGTATTCGCCGGACGGCGGCCTGATCCGCATTGGCGGCTGGGCGGAGCGCAGTACGGAACCGGCGGAGGGCGAGCGCGTGGTGCTCTATGTAGCGGACCAGGGGATCGGCATTCCCCGCTATGAGTTGGAGCACATCTTCGAGCGCTTCTACCGGGTGGACAGCAGCTTGCGGCGCAATACGGCGGGCAGCGGGCTGGGGCTGTTTTTGACCAAGGCGATTGTCGAGGCGCACGGCGGGCATATCTGGGTGCGCAGCGAATCCGGCAGCGGTACGACGTTCTTCGTGGCGCTGCCGGTTAATCAGGCTGTTCGAGCGGCGGAGCAGGAAATCGTTCCTTCGGCTCCATAGTTGTTTTGCCGGCATTCACACATATCTGGAGAGGGTGGGAGGTTTCATGCGAAGGTCTGCTTGGCTTCGATATTTGCTTGCACTGGCGGTGATCGCCGGCATGGCGATCCCCACGGCAACTCTGGCTGCCGATTTTGACGCCAGGCCTGCGCTTCAAGACGATCCTGTCGGCCCAGGGAGCGCGGCTGCGACCGCCGGTCTGGCGGAGGTGGCTCGAATTGTCCGGCCTATGAAAAGCGCCGATGCGGCGCCGCGGGCTATGCCGGCCCAGGAACCGGCGCTTGCCGTCGAGGAAATGACGCCGACGCCTGCGCCTTTGGTGGAGGAAATGACGCCGACGCCGGCGCCTTTGGTGGAGGAGATGACGCCGACGCCAGCGCCGGAGTCGATGGAGCAAGAACCGACGCCTACGCCCGAACCGGCTGCGGTCATATTGGTTCCGACGCCTACCGCCCCTGCGGCTGAACCGGTCACGGAAGATGAGCCGCGCACGGCAGCGGAACAGGCTGTTCCTCTGCCGGCGGACGTCGAGACGGTGCAGTACAGCAATGCGGGCGTCAGCTTCCTGGCGCCGAGCGGGTGGCTTGTGGAGCCGGGCGAATTTGGCGCTCTCTTCAACATCGAAGACCCGGAGGCCGAGTTCCTGGGCGTCCTGCAGCCGTTAGGCGCAGAAGAGTTTCCCGGTATGATGGCCGTCATTCTGTTCAAGACGCAGGCTGATCTTTTTATGTCGGCTTTTGATCCTGGCGCGCAGTTGACGGGCGTAGACTTCTTCTTGACCGGGCAGCAGTTGCCGGTTACGAAGATTGCATTCAGCAGCAGCGGCGATGTCGACGTCGACGAGATCGGCGCCGGCGCCATCTACTTGGTTTCGCCTGGCGCAGAGACCTATGCGCTGTACGCGTTTGCCGCGCCGGACGTATGGCCGGACGTCGAAGCCGGGGCCGATCTGATGGCTGAGAGCTTGTTCTTTGACCCCAGCCTGATCACCGTAATGGCCGCCGAGGGCGGTCCGTTGGACTATACGGACGCGGAGAGCGGGATCCGCCTTGTGTTGCCTGAGGGTTGGCAGATTGCGCCCACAGGCGATGTGGATATGTTTGCCATCGTCGCAGACCCCGATTTTGAACTGGCGGGGATGGCGGGTCTTGCCCCCGGCACGCCGGAGGAGGAGGGGTTAGATGCCGGCGCCCTGTTGCAAAGCCTGGAAAGCGGGGGAAGCCCTGAGGAGGCCGCCGAGCTGGCGCAGACGGTCGTAGATTTGATGGGCTTCTCGTCTGAGGAGTTCATTCAGGACGAGAGCCTGACTGATCTCGTGTTGATCGATGGCGTGGCGGTGCTGCGCATCGGCGGGCTAGCCAGCTTTGACGAGATGGTGGAGGTCCCGCTGATGTTCTACGTGGCGATGGACGAGGAGCGGTTGTCGGCGATGGTTCTGTTCGGCGCTGAAGAGCAAATATTGCTCGCCGAGCCGGAGATCTTCGAGATCATGCTTTCGCTGGAGCGCACCGAGTAACACGCACAACCGGGGTCTACAGGCGGATGGGCCTGGGCGTCTGCACCATAGATCGGATTCAAGATCGGTGCGGATGGCCCAGGCCCGTTTTATTGCGCCGCCAGAGATGGCAGCCACACAGTAAAGATGCTGCCGCGCTGCGGTTCGCTGTCTACGGTGATCTTGGCGTTGTGCGCCTGGGCGATGGAAAGCACGATGCTCAGGCCGAGGCCGCTGCCGCCCATCTCCCGGCTGCGCGCTTTGTCGGTGCGATAGAAGCGGTCAAAGATGTGCTGTTGGCTTTCCTGGCTGATGCCGATGCCGGTGTCGGCCACGGAGACCTTGACCCAATCGCCTGCGTTTTCCAGGCTGAAGGTGATGACGCCGCCGGCGGGCGTGTATTTGACCGCGTTGTCGGCCAGATTGAGCAGGAGCTGGCGCAGCCGCTCCGCGTCGCCATAGACCAGGGCTTGGTCCTCGCTGCCGAGGCGGATGTCGAGGGCGCCGGGGCCTTTGGCGCGCTCGGCGATGCGGCGCGTTTGCCGGAAGACGTCGAGCAGGACCGTATCCAGTTCGACCGGTCCCATTTGGAATTGAAGGGCGCCGCTGTCGGCTTGAGCAAGGAGCAGCAGATCATTGATCATGGCGCCCATGCGCGCGGTTTCGCTTTCCACTTCGTTGAGCGATTCTTGCACCAGAGGCGAGGCGAGGTCGGCATGTGTCGCGCCGGCGGCCGCGGCGCGGCGCAGCAGTTCGATGTTGCCCTGTACGGTGGTGAGCGGCGTGCGCAGTTCGTGGCTCACGTCCGCGATCAGACGCTGCTGCGTTTTGAACAACTGCTGGATGCGGTCGAGCATCTCGTTGAAGGTGGCGGCAAGCCGGCCCACTTCGCTTGAATCGGCGGTGATGTTGAGACGGCGGCTGAGGTCTTTGGTGCGGCTGATGGCGTTCGCCGTGTTGGTAATGGTGTCGACCGGGATCAGGGCGCGTCGAGCCAAGAATGCGCCGACGATGGCGGCGACGATGAGGCTGAGCGCCGTGCCCAGGATGAGGTAGCGGCTGACCTGGCTGAGCGTATCTTGTACCCCGCCCACCGGTTTGATGACCTGTACAGCCCCGAGGGTGGTACTGTTCGCTACGACCGGCACGCTGTAGACGAGCAGGGGAGTGCCGGTTTCGTTTGTCGTATAGAAGCGATGGTTTTGCCCGTTGCGGATGTCATCGAGGGCGTCCATGTAGTTTTTGACGGCTATGGAGCCGAGGTTATTGCTGCGCTTGAGGATCATGCCGTTGAGGTCGATGATCTGAACGCCGACCGAACTGGCGAAGAACTCCAGCTCAGGGAATTGGATGCGAGTCGGGTTATTGCGGATGATCAGGATGTCGCCCTGGAGTTGCTGGGTTAGGGCGTTGGCGACTTCGCCGGCCTGGCGCGCGGCGTCCTGCTGAGTTTGCATGCGCAGGTTGGCGGCCAGCGCGGTGAAAAAGACGAAGCTAAACAGGATCAGGGTCGCGCCGAGCAGGGCGGTATACCACAGGGTCAAGCGCAGGCGGATCGTCATGGGATAGGCGACGCGCGGAAGGCGCATCTCCGCGCCGCGTTGGCTGTGATCCGCGGGCTGGGGGCGGGCCATTGTAGAGTTGCGGCGAACAGCAGTCCATGCCATGCCGTGAATATACCGCGGGGAGGTGAAAGCAAGGTGAAGCGCCTATTAGAAGCGGATGAGGCAGGCGGGGCCTGCGCCGGGTTATGCCTCGCGCAGAGCATAGCCCACGCCGCGCACGGTTTGAATGAGGCGCGAAGAGCCGCCGGCTTCGAGCTTGGTGCGCAAATAGCGCACGTAAACTTCGATGATGTTGCTTTCGCCTCCGAAGTCGTAGTTCCAGATATGCTCGTAGATCATCTCTCGCGTCAGCACCTGGTTGGGGTGGCGCATGAAAAGCTCCAGCAGGTCGAACTCCTTGGCGGTGAGCTGGATTTCGCGTTCGCCGCGAAAGACCTGGCGCGTGCGCGGGTTCAAGCTAAGGTCGGTGAACTGGAGCACGTCCGGCGCCATCTCCATGCGATGACGGCGGAAGAGGGCGCGCAGGCGAGCCAACAGCTCGTCGAAGGCGAAGGGCTTGACCATGTAGTCGTCGGCGCCGGCATCCAGCCCGGTCACGCGGTCGGGCACGGTGTCTCGGGCTGTGAGGACGAGGATGGGCAGGTTGGATACGCTGCGCAGCCGGCGGCACACTTCCAGCCCGTCGATGCCGGGCAGCATGAGGTCTAGGATCACAGCATCCGGCAGCTTATCGCGGATGGCGCGCAGCGCGGTTTCGCCATCTTCGGCAGTGATGACTTCGTACCCTTCGAAGGCAAGGCCTCTGCGCAGCAAGTCGCGAATTCTGCGGTCGTCTTCGACTACCAGAATGGTTTCGGTCATGGTATTCTGTTCGCCGTATTAGACAGTGGGCGGTGCGCTGTGTGTAAGTTATCGTATACCGCTTATAGGTTGGATTGTAGGCGAGCCTGGGCGAAGTGTCAAGGAAAATGGCCGGCATCCAGAGGGCCAAGGGGGACGCGCCCCTGCCATGAAAGCGGCGTGCAATCGTCCGGCGGGGATGATACAATGACGCACGCTTTTCCGCACCGGCGCAGACCGGCGTAGACGCCGGCCGGTTCGCGTCCTGCAGAGCTGTATGCGTCCTATGCGTTGTCGTTATCCGTCATTGCCGCAAGAGGGGCAGCCAGTAGAGGAGCAGCAGAGATGTCTGAGCAAGAATTCCGAGTAGAGCGTGACAGCATGGGCGAGGTCCGCGTGCCGGCGGATGCGCTGTATGGCGCGCAAACGCAGCGCGCCGTCGAGAATTTCCCGATCAGCGACCTGCGTTTGCCGCGCAGCATGATTCGCGCCTTGGGGATGATCAAAGCCGCGGCCGCGGCCGTCAATGAGGATTTGGGCCTGATGGACGCCGAGATGAGCGCCGCCATCCAGGAGGCCGCGCTGGCTGTGGCGGAAGGCCGCTATGACGCGCATTTCCCGTTGGATATCTTCCAGACCGGATCCGGCACCAGCTCGAACATGAACGCCAATGAGGTAATCGCGATGTTGGCGAGCAGCCGGCTGGGGGCCAAGGTGCACCCCAATGACCATGTGAATATGGGGCAGAGCAGCAACGATGTCATCCCTACCGCCATTCATGTCGCGGCCTATTTGCAGGTGACGGAGTCGCTGATCCCTGCATTGCGCCATTTGCAGACTGCGTTGAAGAACAAGGCGGCTGAGGTCGATCATGTGGTGACGACCGGGCGCACGCATTTGATGGACGCGATGCCGGTGCGGCTAGGCCAGGAATTGGGCGGCTGGGCCAGCCAGGTCGGTCACGGCATCGAGCGGGTGGAGGCGGCGCTGCCGCGGCTGGCGGAACTTGCGCAGGGCGCGACCGCGGTGGGCACGGGCATCAACGCACACCCGGAGTTCGGCGCCCGCATTGCGGCTAAGCTGGCGGAGATGACGGGCTGCGGCTTTGTCACCAGCTCCAACTATTTCGAGAGCCTCAGCGCCCAAGACGCGGCGGTCGAGTTGAGCGGGCAGTTAAAGACGGTTGCCGCGAGCCTGATGAAGATCGCCAACGACCTGCGCTGGATGAACAGCGGACCGATTGCGGGCTTCGCCGAGATCGTGCTGCCGGCGTTGCAGCCCGGCAGCAGCATCATGCCCGGCAAGATCAACCCCGTGATCCCCGAAGCGGTGACGATGGTCTGCGCGCAGGTGATCGGCAACGATGTGACTATTACCATCGGCGGGCAGTCGGGCAGTTTCCAACTGAACGTGATGCTGCCCGTCATCGCCTACAACTTGATCCAGAGCATCGACCTGCTGGCGAGTGCGAGCAGGGTGCTGGCCGACAAGGCTGTGCAGGGCTTCACCGTCAACGAGGAGCATATCGCCGGGTTGGTAGGCCGGAACCCGATCCTGGTGACGGCGCTCAACCCGGTGATCGGGTATGAACTGGGGGCGAAGATCGCCAAGACGGCCTACGCCCAGGGGCGCTCGCTCAAGGAAGTGGCGCTGGAGATGACGGATCTCTCTGCCGAGGAGTTGGACCGGCTGTTGAACCCGCGCCAGTTGACCGAAGGCGGCATCCAGCAGTAGGCGCGCCGAAGGCTTCGGCGTTGTGCGCAGAACAGAACCGGCGCAGGACTCGAATTGAAACGCCCCGACCATTCATGGCCGGGGCGTTGTTTGTCTGCGTGTTATGACGGGCGTGTTAGGGCAGGTAACTCAACGGGTTGCGCGCCACGCCTTGATAACGGATTTCAAGGTGGAGGTGAGGGCCGGTGCTGTTGCCCGTATTGCCCAGGCTGCCGATCTGCTGACCTTTGGCGACGCTTTCGCCGGCTTGTACGTAGATGCTGTTGAGGTGGGCGTAGAGCGTGACAAAGCCATTGCCGTGGTCGATGATGACATGGTTGCCATAACCGGCGCTCCAGCCGCCGGTCGCTACGGCCACGTAGCCCGAGTCCGCCGCCTTGACGGGAGAGCCCGTCCACCCGGCGATGTCGATGGCGGCGTGGCCGCCCCAGTAGCCCTGGCTGATAGAACCGCTAGCCGGCCACTCAAATGAACCGGAGCCAAGTTTGCCCGTGGAAGGGACGACGCCGGAATAGGCGAAAACTTGCTGTTGGACGAAAGGCTTTGTGCCGCCGGGGATGACCAGCTCGCGCCCTATCGTGAGAGGCGATGAGACGTCCTCCAGGCCGTTCGCCGCATAGTTGACGATGTCTTCCATGGCGACTTTGTACTTGGAGGCCAGAGAGGACAAAGTGTCGCCCGGCGCGACGACGTGGATGGCGCCATTGACCGGCAGGACGCGCAGTTGGTCGCCTGGCCGGATCATGTCGGCGTTCACTTCGAGGCCGGCGTTTGACCATTGGATCGTCTCCGGGCGCAGACCGAACTTTTGCGCAATGCCCAGGACGGTGTCGCCGGGCTGGACCGTGTAGTACTGGATTCCTTTTTGCGGCTCTTCGCTGACAATGGTGAAGGGGATGGCGGCGCGTTGCAGCGATTCGCTATTCGAGACGAGAACGCCGGAAGAGCTGCCGGTCAAGATGCCGGCCCCGCCATAGCCGCCGCCGACGTTGTTGGACGTCAGCATGGCGCTGCTGGGCAACAAGCGCGGGGAGAAGTCCCAATTGGGGATGTCTATCCGGCTCAGGATGAGGATCAGTGCGGCTACGCCCAGGACAGAGAGATGTCCGGCTAGACGGAGCGGCGTCACCGGGTCCGCCAATAGGCGCCGTATCTGATTCTGCACCAGCTCGCCGGCAGAGTCGAGAAGCGGGAACGAACGCACTCTGCGGCCATTCCAGGCGCCGGAGGGAAGGGCGCTGCTCTGTGCTTTGCCTTGGCTGGGGAGGGAACTGCCGAACGGCAGGCGGTCTATCTGTGAGGCAGAGATGCTTGCTGTCTCTAACGCACTTGACGTTGCGCTCCGTGACGGGGACAGTTGCGTCCTGTCAGGGCGGAGACTGTGCAGCCAAGTCGAGGCAGTCGCGTCTCCGAACGCCGAGTCACCGTTTGATGACATATAGGTTGGTCTCCATGTCGTCAGCTTTCAGTAGGGTAGGCGAAGCCCGATGAGATTTGGCATTCACCTGCATACGAAACCTCTGCATGCGACCCAATTAGTTGCAGATTATACCACTATGATCCGTCGCTGCAAAGAGCCGGCGTTGAAAAAAGGGGGCGTCAAACCGGCGATTGCTGCGTATTGGCGGGCAATCGTCGGTTTGACGTAGGGTTGGCGTAGGCCGGGGCGGTTGATTCAGCAGCGGAAACGCAGCTTTTGGGCGGACTTTTGCGCTGCCGGGGGCGGAGCGCAGAGTTCTAGCGCTTGGTCCTCTAGCGCTTGGTCCTCTAGCGCTTGGTCAAGGTCTCTAGGAACTCGCGGTTGTCGCGCGTGCGGCTCAGGCGTTCGACGATAGGCAGGAGGGCTTCGTTGCCGCCGCCCATGGCGTCGATCATGCGGCGCAGGGTATAGACCTTGGCGAGGGTCTCGGGGTCGAGGAGCTTTTCTTCGGCGCGAGTGCCGCTGCGTTCGATATCGAAGGCGGGGAAGATGCGGCGTTCGGCGAGCTTGCGGTTGAGGTGAAGCTCCATGTTGCCGGTGCCTTTGAACTCCTCGTAAATGACGTCATCCATGCGGCTGCCCGTGTCTACCAGCGTGGTGGCGATGATGGTCAGGCTGCCGCCTTCTTCGATCTTGCGGGCGGCGCCGAAGAAGCGCTTGGGCGGATAGAGGGCGGCCGGGTCGATGCCGCCGGAGAGCGTGCGGCCTGAGGGCGGGACCGTCAGGTTATAGGCGCGGGAGAGGCGCGTGATGCTGTCCAGCAGGATGACGACGTCTTTTTCGCTTTCGACGAGACGCTTGGCGCGTTCCAGGGCCATTTCGGCCACGCGGACATGGTTTTGCACGGGCTCGTCGAAGGTGCTGCTGATGACTTCGGCCTCCACGGAACGGTCCATGTCGGTCACCTCTTCAGGGCGTTCGCCGATGAGCACCACCATCAGGTGGATGTCTTTGTAGTTGGCGGTGATGCCATTGGCGACCCGTTTGAGGATGGTGGTCTTGCCGGCCTTGGGCGGGCTGACGATCAGGCCGCGCTGGCCGCGGCCGATGGGGGCCAGCAGGTCGATCATGCGCGTCGAGATGATGTTGGAGCGTGTTTCCAGCACGATCTGCTGGTTGGGGAAGATCGGGGTGAGTTTCTCGAAATTGGGGCGTCGCTTGGCCTCTTCGGGGTCTAGGCTGTTGACGGCTTCCACTTTGAGCAGGCCGTGATATTTCTCGGTCTCTTTGGGCGGGCGCACCTGTCCCACGACGAAATCGCCGGTGCGCAGACCGAAACGGCGGATCTGACTCTGGCTGACATAAACGTCTTCGTCGCCGGGAAGCAAGTATTCGCTGCGCAGAAAACCGATGCCGTCCTGTACGATTTCAAGCGTGCCTCCGCCGAATATATAGCCCTGACTTTCGGCGCTGGCGCGCAGCAGCCGCATGACCAGGTCGTATTTTTTCAAGCGGGTGTAGCCGGTGATGCCCATAGATCGAGCAATTTCGCGCAGTTCGTCCAGGTTCATGGCATCCAGTTGCGAAATTGTCATCGTGCCAAGCTGTTGGTCTGTCATTTGGATTCTTCCTTCGCGGTATCGTTTCCCATATGAGGAAACGAATGCGGGCTTACGCCATGAATGTTGTGATAGTTTTTTGTTAGGAAAATGACCGAGTCTTCGGTTGGAATCGTGCGTTGAGCCAGCGGAGCCGCCTATCGGTTGTACGTGGTGCGCTATGGCTGAGCAATCATGTGCGGCGTAATAGACGGCAATGATCCAAACAAGGTTTGGGCGCGGTTAGGCGAGTGATGAGGGACCACTGATTCCTTGTGCCAACGGATGCGGACTGCTGGAGGTGTCTGCTCTGCTTATAAAGGTAGGAACGCCGGCTGAATCGCAGACAGCGCTATTGGATCCTTCTGGTGTCGGCAAGCGCAGATCGCGGCCGCCGCGGTTGCGACGCATGTTGCAAAGGGCAACCGGAACCGGCGGGACGTAGTCCCACGCAGGAAAGCGCCGCAATGGGCCCGGCGCGGGGACTGCAACGATCGCATTCGTCAAGAGGTCGGCCACGCTGCTGTCAACTCGGTTTCATGCCGCATCCGCAACAAGTTCACCTTGCCGACGCTCCGTTGAGCGAGCGCACGGCGTTCAACAGGCAAACCTTGGCGGTTGAAAATCGCTGTGGGTAACGGGCATGAACTGAGGTCTCTTGCGATTGACTTTATTATAGCAACGCTTCAACTTAGCGTCAACTAGGAATAAATCGGAAATAACCGAATGTAAAACGCCTTGAGATCGGGGGCGGTTCCACACGGCGCAAAGTTTGAGCAAAGTTTGCGCCGTTCAGTCGGGGGAAGGGGCGGGGGCCAAAGAAGCGGGGGACGCGTCATCTTTGACGCATCCCCCGCGGTTCTGCTTAGTCCCAGATGCCGGCGATATCTTTGAGCGACTCGGCGTCGAGAAGTGTGATGCGCCGGTATCCCAATTCGACCAGCCCCTGACGTTTGAAGTCGCGCAGAATGGCGCTTACTGTTTCGCGATAGGTGCCGAGGTGGTCGGCCAGGGCTTGATGGCTGACGCCTTTGATTTGCCCGTTGGCGTTGTTGCCCAAGTCGAGGAGCAACATGGCGAGGCGCTCAGGCAGCTTCTTGTAGGCCACATCCTCCAGGCTATTTTCGACTTGCAAGAGACGTTCGCCATAGGTTTGGAGCATGCCCCAACCCAGGATCGGGTATTGCATGGTCATGTCGCGCGCCTGGCTGGCCGGGATAACCCACAGGGCGACCTTTTCGGCGGCTTCGACGAAGACGTTGGGGTCGCCTGGGTTTTCGAGGGCGCCTTCGCCGAAGATGGCCCCTGCCTCTAGCGAAGCAATGACCAGGCGCCTGCCTTCGTTGTTGGTGCAGACCAGGTTGACCTTGCCGCTCATCAGGACGTACATCTTGTTGGACAGGTCGTCCGATGTGGCGACGATGCTTCCTTTCTCGCAGTTCTTGACGCTGATCACCTTGTTAAAGGCGGGATCGTCCGCGCGCAATGCGGTCAGCGCTTGAGCGACGCCGCTCAACCCGGCAGCGTTGGCGCCGTTTCCGGAAGTTTGTGAAAGGAACGGCGACTGATGGCTCGGTTGAAACTCGCGAGTTTGGAATGTCATTGCCTGGTTTCCCTTTCTGCAGAGGCCGCAGCCTGCTCGGTGTTGCTTAACCGCTTATCTTGCGGTTGCCGTCTTTGTTTTGTTCGACTCGTTTTGTTCGCTGCCTTAAACGTCACGCAAAACTTATGCGTTCCGCCTGATATCGAACAGGATATGGAAATATCCTGTTCAAACATTGTGCGTTGATTAAACCATAGATTGGCGCATTTGTCCAGCTATTTTTATTAAGATCACCTTAAAATTTCGCGCCGGCCTTTTGCCAACAGGTCTACTATACGCCGCAAAGCTTAGAATCTGATTTGAGAAGTATATGAATTGCGTTAATCTTGGCTGCGTCGCGGCTGGGGAGAATGGGGTGGGGTGCAGGCATGCGGCGAGCGGCCCGCCGCACAGATGCTCGCAGGAAGCGCCTGCCTGAAGCGTGTGCGACGAATGCGCGATACGAATGCGCGAGACGGATGCGTGATAAGGATGCAGAGCGGGCGCGCGGGGGAGAGCCGTCAGTTGCCGGACGCAGCGGCGGCGAAGCGGCGTTGCAGGGCGCGCCAACGTTCTTGGTGCGCCCTGGGCAGCGCGGCGAGCAGATCCGCATCGAGTGTAACCGGCGAAACCTGGGCGTTGCGCTGATTCTCTGCGCTGCGGGCAACCAGTTGCAGGACGGTTCGTCGATCCTGCGCGGTCAGGTCTGAGAGTTCGAGGCCGGCGGCGGCGCCTGAGCGCAGCAGGATGCTGTGCCGTCCGGCGGATGCGGTGTCCGTCGCGGCTGCGTAACTCTCGAAGAGCGCGCGAAGGTTGTTTTCGCTGATGTCTTGCAGCGCGGTCGAGAAGAGGGCGACGATGCGTGGGTTATCGGTTTGCGCGGCGAGGCGGGCGGCGCGGCCGAAGCAGTAATCTCCGGCGAGAATGGCGCTGCCGATCAAGGATTTGTCGAGGTCCGTCGCTGAGGAGGCGGCGAGCAACTGGTGGATGCTGAGGGCGATGCTGAGCATTTCGAGGGCGGCGGCGAGGGAGACGCGCGTCTGTACAGAGCCGTCGTCGTCTTTTTGGTTGTAGGCGGCGGCCAGGACGAAGGCCGCGTAAAGATGTGGCATGGCCGCGCGGATGCGAGCGCTGACCAGCTCGCTGAGCGGTGATACGATTTCCGCCGCGGCCGCGGCCAGATGTTGGCGGACTGCGTTCAGTTCGCGGTCGAACTGCTCTTGGGCGGGAGACGACGGTTGCATGGCGGGCGCTTTCTGTCGGCGGAGACGGGCTTAGCGGCGATACGCAGTGGCGTCGTTGGCAAGGAGTTCGTCGATGACTTCCAGCGCTTCTTGAGCCGAGGCGCCTAGGAAGATGCCGGGGGCCTCGTCGCGCAGTTCCGGGCGCCGGATGAACGCCTGCCCTCCGTAGCCGACCACGGGACGGCGCGGCGTGATGTCGGTCAGGGCTTTGGTCAGGGCGGCAAGTTCGAGTGCGCTTGTCTGGGTCGATGCGCTTAGGAGGACCATGGCCGGCTGGCGGCGCTTGACCTCGCTGACCATGCCTTCTATGTCCGGACTTTGGCCGAAGTAGTGAACGGCGTAACCGGCGCGGCGCAGATAGATGCTGAGAAGGAGGGCGCCGATTTCGTGTTGTTCGCCCGGCGCGCAGCCAACCCAGATCGGCGTGCCGCCCAACGGATTGGGCAGCGTATGCAGCAGCGCGTCCAGCCGATGGCGCAGGTAGTTGCTTGCGAAATGCTCTGCGGCGACGCTCAGATCGCCGTCGCGCCAGCGGTTGCCGATCTCGACTAGGACGGGCTGGATCAGCCTTTCGCCGATCTCCTCGATCGTATACATCGAAAACGCTTCCGAGAGCACGGCTTCCGCTTTGTGTTCATCCAGGGTAAGCAGGGCGGCGAGCAAGTCTTCTTGCAGCGCGGCGAAATGGCGCACTTGGGGCCGGCTCGGAATGGTCTGGATGCCCAGGCGGTCGGCAGGCGCGGCGCCGGCGGCTGCGCCGGGCAAAACGGCGTCTTCCTGGCTCTCAGCCTCTTCCACAATCGACTCCAACCAGGCGACCGCCTGGCTGATCGCCATGCCGGCGTCGACCTGGGTTTTGAGCCAGCGGATGATGGCGACATCGCGTTCGGAATAGAGGCGATAGCCGCTTTCCGAACGTTGGGGCCGGCACATATGATAGCGGCGCTCCCAGGCGCGCAGCGTGCTGGGGCTGATGTTGGTTGCTTGCACGACGGCTTTGATGTTGTAGAGCGGCGTTGTCGCAAAATCGCCAAGTCGCATATCTGTGTTCACAGGTTCCTCGCGGAAGAAATTCTGCCGAAGGCAGCGACAGGCCTCGGCTACTGTCGACAGTCTGCACCAGTAAAATCCAGAGATTGTATTACGGCATATCTTAGCATAGTCTGCGCGGAATGGCGCAAGCGCGTTGATGCGAGGGGCGGTATGGCATGTCGAGTGCGGCGCGCGGCAACGCGAAGCGCACACCGCCGCCGGATTAGGCCCGGCTGCGGTCGTCGAGCGGACGTTCGGGCAATTCGACCGAGACGGGATGGCCGCGCCGGATCGATTCTCGGACGGCCAGGGCGGCGGCGAGGTTGCGGATGCCGTCGCCGCTGCCGGCAACGGGGCGGCCTTGTCCCCGAACCGCAGCATGAAAGCGGGCGATGGTCTCGGCGTAGGGATCGATGTTATCCAGGGGAACGGACAACGGTCGCCCGTGGCGGATCAGGATCAGTTCGCTGGGCGTGCCGTCGACAAAGACGCGGCGGGCGGACAGTGTCCCGGCGCTGCCGAAAAGCGTGACGCCGCCCACGTTATGGGGAAGGATGTACGAATCGTGCAGTTGGATGAGCAAGCCGCTGCGCCGCATCGTGAGAGAACCGACGACGTCCTCTTCGACCGTATCGCTGAGCAGGTGCTGGGTGTTGACCGCGGCAACGGTCTGCACTTCGTCGCGCAGGAGGAAGCGTAACAGATCGATGTCGTGCACCGTGCGGTCGAGCGCAATGCCTCCGCCGTGGGGACGCAAACGCCAGGTGTGCAGGCTGGGGCGGAGGAGTTCGATATTGGCGACGCGACCGCCCAGCAGGTCGCCGATTTCGCCCTCTAGGAGCAGGCGCAGCATGGTCTGGATTGCGGCATCGACACGGCGTTGGCAGTTAACGGCTAGCGTCAGGCCGCGGCCGGCCGCGGTGTGGGCCATTGCCAGCGCGTCGTCGAGGGAGAGGGCCATCGGCGTTTCGCATAATACATGCTTGCCCGCGGCGAGGGCCGCCAGCGTTGTTTGGGCAAGGTGGCGCGGATGGCCGCCGGCATAGACCAAGTCCACATCGTGCCGGGCGAGCAGATCGGCCAGGTTGGCGAAGCTGTGCGGGATGGCATGCGTCTCGGCGAAGCGGCGCGCCCGATTTTCGTCGTGGCTGAAGACGCCGACGACGCGCGCGTTGCTCAACGGGTAACTCAGGTCCGGCGCAGGCAGGGGCGGCTGGCTGCGGATGGCGGGGATGATGCGTTCGGCGGCGATGGCGCTGGCCCCGACGATGGCCCAGCCGAGCGTTTCTTCGCCGATGACCTCGCGCGTGCGCGGCTCCGGCGGGCGAGGCGACGGCTCAGCCCAGTTCGTCATCGGCATCCGCCGCGATCAGACGATAGAGGGTGTCGAGATCGTCGTCGCTGTAGAAATGCACGATGAGGCGTCCGGAGCCGTTGGCGCTGCGATTGAGCGTGACCCGCGTGCCGAGCGCAGAGCGAAAGCGGCCTTCGAGGAACTGGAGATGGGGGTCCGGCTCCGGTTCCGCCTCGGCGGCAGGCTCAGGCGCGGTGAGCAGGCGTTTGACCAAGTCCTCGGTTTGGCGCACGCTGAGACCGCGGGCCAGGATGCGCTCCAACGCGCCGCTCATGGCGGCCGCGTCGGGCAAGGCGAGCAGGGCGCGGGCGTGCCCGGCGGTAATGCTGCCGTCGATGACCGCGTGTTGGACGTCGGCAGGGAGTTGCAGCAGACGGACGGTGTTAGCGACGGCGGAGCGGCTGCGGCCGACGCGGCGGCCGATCTCCTCCTGGGTGAGCGAGAAGTTCTCGATCAGCATCTGGTAGGCGGCGGCCTCTTCCAGCGGGTTGAGGTCGGCGCGCTGCACGTTTTCGACCAGGGCCCATTCGAGCAACTGCTGGGGCGACGCCTCGCGCACGATGACGGGCACTTCGTCTAGCTGGGCGAGCTGGGCGGCGCGCCAACGCCGTTCACCTGCGATCAGCCAGTATTGGCCGGTCTGGTCGCCGCTGTCTGTGACACCGCTGTCTGTGACGATGAGGGGCTGCAAGATGCCGTGCTCGCGGATGGAGGCGGCCAGCTCTTCGAGGGTGGACGGGTCGAATTGGCTGCGCGGCTGCTGCGGGTTGGGGCGAATGGCGTCGACCGGAATGAGCCGGACGCCGGTTGCGGCCTGGTCTGCCGCCATTTGTTCAGGCGGTCGGTCGGTCTCGGTGTTGACGATCAGGGCGCCGAGGCCCCGACCTAGTCCGAACCGTTTGCCGCCGCTTCTGGTGTCGTCTGGCATATCAATACTCTCCGTAGCCGGGACAGGTTCCCGCCGTGCAGCGAAGCAAGTGTGTGCAAACGATGCGCCCCCGGAAGGCGCGCCGGCCTCAAGCCCGGATCAAGTTGGGCGAGGTTTGCTCAGCGCGCTGCATGAACTCCTGGGCTAGGGCTTCATAGGCAAGGGCGCCGGCGCTGGCCGGGGCGTAGCTCAAGATGGTTTGGCCGTGGCTGGGGGCCTCGCTGAGCCGGACGTTGCGCGGGATGATCGTCTTGAAGACGACGCCGGGGAAGTATTGCCGCACTTCCTGCACGACCTGCTGCCCCAAGTTGGTGCGGCTGTCGTACATGGTCAGCACCACGCCGGCAATGGCGAGGCGTTCGTTGAGCACGTCGCGCACCTGCTGGATGGTGCGCAGCAGCAAACTCAAGCCTTCCAGGGCGAGGTATTCGCACTGCACCGGAATGATCACGCCGTTGGCGGAGGCGGTCAGCCCGTTGATGGTCAGCAAGCCCAGGCTGGGCGGCTCGTCGATGAGAATGTAGTCATAGTCGTCGAGCAGCGGGCGCAAGGAGCGCTCCAGCAGGCGTTCCCGCGCCATCATGCGCGCCATCTCGACTTCGGCGCCGGCCAGGTCGGTGGTGGCGGGAACCAGGTCCAAGCCGACGCGTTCGGTGAGGGTGATGGCCTTCTGGATCGGCGCCTGGTCGATCAGCACGTCGTAGATGCTGAGCGAGAGCGAGCGCGGGTCGACGCCCAGGCTGGTGGTGGCGTTGCCCTGCGGGTCCATGTCGACTACGAGCGTGCGCCGGCCGGCCGCGGTGAGGTAGGCGGCGAGGTTGACGGTGGTCGTCGTTTTGGCGACGCCGCCTTTTTGGTTGGCAAACACAAAGCTCTTTGCGGTCATGGCTGCTTCACTGGCAAGTTGCTGCGGCGGGCGGATCGCCGGGGCCGCGCGGCGCTAGGCGCCGGGATTGAAGGGGTGTTTCGCCATGTAGGCCAACACCTGCTCGCGACTGGGAATGCCGGACACGCCCGGATGTTCGACGCTGAACGAAGCCGTGACGTTGGCGAAACGGGCGGACTGCACCGGATCGCCGGTCTCCTGCAGGCGAATCATGAAGGCGGTGGCGAACACATCGCCCGCGCCTGTCGGGTCAAACTCGGCGGCAGGGCGCGGCGCGATTTTGATCTCCTCGACGGCGCCGTTGTCGAGCCGGCGATAGATGGTGCTGCCGTCGTGGTATTCGGTCAGCACGACCAATGGGACTTGCTCTAGCGCAGGGGCCAGACGGCTGACGTCGTAGTCGATGTCTTCCAGCGACAGGACCAGCACATCCAAATAGGGCAGGATATCCGGCGCTGAGTCCCACGGCTTGCTGTAGACGCGGCCCGTGTCGTCCCAGCGACGCATCCAGCCTTGGGGCACGGCGACGACCAGCGTTTGCTTGTCGAAGATGCGGACCACATCCGGGCCGATTTCGTTCACCAGCGGGCCGATCAGAACGGCTCGCGGGGCGCGCATATCGGGCGCAATGTCGCCGGCGGTGATGGGCAAAGCCTGTGCGTAGCAATACTGAATACGTCCGTGCTCGGTATAGACATTGGCAAAGGTGGTCGTCTCCGGCGACGGCAGGACGTGCAGGTCGACTTCGGCGGGCAGTTCGGACAGGTCTGTGGACGGGGCGGCGCGGGTAATAACCGAAGCGCGCCGGCCAAGACGAATGGCCGTGACCGATGCAAAGCTGACGGTTCCGCCGATGCGGTAGTCGCTATCTCGGTCGGCGCTGACCAGATCGCAGGTGACGTGCCCGATGAGCAGAATGTCCGGCCCGGAAGTCGGGGCCTCTTGCGGTTTCGATTGTAGCATCTCTCCTACCCTTGGTCAATGCAAACGGGTTTGGCGTCAGGGCTTCTCAAAAGTCAGGGTGAAGAGCGGATCAGG
>CAZYSJ010000080.1:0-22352 GCA_964649875.1 uncultured Caldilineaceae bacterium | reverse complement strand
ACATGACCAGCACGAGGGCCAAGTTGACCGTCTTGAGAGAGAACTTTGAGATCATCAGCGTTTCCTTACGGTGTGCGTGACGGTGTGCGTGAATGATAGACCGGCTAGTACGTCACAGAACCACGGAATAGATATGTGTTGGCGGTGCATCACCTCCGTACTTGTGGGTCGAGGGCGTCGCGCAGGCCGTCGCCCACGAAATTGATCGCAAGCACTGAAATCAGAATCATGATGCCGGGCGGCACCCATAGCCACGGTTTAGATTCGAGAATGGTCAAGGATTGGGCGTCGTTGAGCATCTGCCCCCAACTGGAAGCCGGCGGCTGGACGCCCAAGCCCAAGAAGCTAAGGGCGGACTCGGAGAGGATAGCATTGGCCACGCCGAAGGTGGCCGCCACCAGCATCGGCCCCATGGCATTGGGGAGGATGTGGTTGACGATGATGCGGCTGTCCTTGGCGCCCACCACGCGGGCGGCCATGATAAAGTCGTTGGAGCGCAGGCGCAGGAACTCGCCGCGCAGAATGCGGGCGACTTGCGGCCAACCGAGCAGGCCCAACACCATCATGATGTTGCCCAAGCCCGGCCCTAATAGGCTCACCAAGACCAGAATTAGCATCAGATAGGGGAAGGATAGCACCACGTCGATGATGCGTGAGATGATGCCATCCACCCAGCCGCCATAGTATCCTGCCAGCGAGCCGAGGATCATGCCGATGACCATATAGATGGAAACGGCGACGACGCCGACGGAGAGCGAGATGCGCCCGCCGAATATGAGGCGGCTGAGCACATCGCGCCCGACGCGGTCGGTGCCCAGCGGGTGTTGCGCCGTCGGGCCTTGGTCGAAGGCTAGCGGGTCGATGTAACTGGGGCTGTGCGGCGCGATCAACGGCGCGAAAACGGCGCTGAGAATGATCAGAATCAGCACAATGGTGGAGTAGACGGCCAAGCGATGACGCAGGAACTGTCGCCAGATCAGTTTGCGCAGCGTGATTGGCTCGTGCGAAAGCTGGGCGCTGAGTGCAGCTTGGACCGGATTGGATTCCGCCGCTGACGCTTGGGCAGGGTTAGCGGTCATGGCTTAGCCTCCTTGCTGCCGGATGCGCGGGTCGACCACGCCATAGAAGATGTCAGCCAGCAGATTGCCGATCACGACCATGACGGCGATCAGGAGATTTAGGCCCATGATCGTCGGATAGTCGCGCTGGTTGATGGCCTCGACTGTTAACCGTCCCATCCCCGGCCAGTTGAAGATCTGCTCGGTGATGATGGCGCCGCTCAGCAGAAACGGGATCTGCAAGCCGACCAGCGTAATGACCGGGATTAGGGCGTTGCGCAGGGCGTGACGGATGAGTACGATCCGGTTTTTCAGCCCTTTACCCCTCGCCGTGCGCACGTAATCTTGGCGGATGACATCCAACATGCTCGACCGTGTGTAGCGCATGACCACGCCGGTATTTTGAAGGCTCAACACAATCGTCGGCAGCACCAGGTGCGAGATGCGGTCCCCCCAGGAAAAGTCCTTGCCGATGGATTGCATGCCTCCCGTCGGAAAGAGGTCAAACTTCAGCGAGAAGAAGTAGATCATCAGCAGGCCGAAGAAGAACGAGGGAATCGACACGCCTAGGAACGAGAAGATCGTAGCGCCGTAGTCCAGCGCGGAGTACTGGCGCACTGCCGACAGGATGCCGATCGGGATGGCGATGATGTAGGAGATCAGCGTGGCGGTCATGGCCAGCGTGAAGGTCGGTCCGAAGCGGTCGAAGATGCGTTCGGTGACGGGCTGGCGGTTGGTAAAGGAATAGCCCAGGTTGCCGCTCATCATCTCCTGCAGCCAGCGCATGTACTGCACGAACACCGGCTGGTCCAGCCCAAGGGCCTTCTTCTTCAGTTCGATGTCCTCGGGGCTCAGCCCAGGGCTGATCAGCATGTCGACCGCGTCTCCCGGCGCCAGCGTCATGATAAAGAAAGCCACGACGGTGACGCCGAAGATGACGGGTATGGCGACAAGAATGCGTTGTAGGATGTATTTTCCCATAAACCCTCACGCAACAAGATTCAATAGGAAACTCGCGTAGGACTTCTCTGCCAGTTTCATGCCTTCGAGCGTAGCGTACTCGTCCGGGCTGTGGGGACGGCCGCCGTGTCCCAAGCCGCCCAACACAACGGGGATATCCAGCACTTCGGTGAACAGGTAGAATGGCGCCGACCCGCCCAAGTGCGGCCAGATTTCGGGCTCCAGGCCCATCTGGCGGTAGGTTTCCGCCATCGCCTGCGCAGCAGGGTTGTTCTTGTAACCGGTCTTGGAGGGGCCGTAACCGTCGTGCGGCCGGACTTCGATCTTGTCGCCGAAGCCGTGGCGCTCCAGGTGGTCTTTGAGCAGTTGGAGCATGTGATCGGGCCGCATGTTTTTGACCATGCGGATGTCGATCTGAGCGCGCGCTTCGTGCGGGATGAGGGCCTTGCTGCCTTCGCCCGTGTAGCCGGCGTTGATGCCGTCGATGTTGAGCGAGGGCTGGTAGAGATACTTGCGCACAAGGTCTACGCCGGTGAGGTCATATTTGAAGCGGCGCACGTCGTTCTCGGCCAGTTCTGTTTCAGGGGTGAAGGTCTCGACCAGTTTGGCGAGCAGTTCTTCGTCCTCGGCGCTGGGCGACGCGATGTCGTCGTAGAAGCCGTCGATCAGGATATGCTTCTGATCGGGCGTGAACATGCTGGCCAGGGCGTGCACCAGCGTCCAGGCGGGATTGTGGAACCAGACGGCGTTGGAGCCGTGGATGCCGCGGCTGACAGGGCCGCCCCAATCGCCGCCGCGGGCGATGAGGTCGATGAAGTACGGGCCCTTGAAGCCGAGATACATTTGCACCTTGCCGGCTGCGTCCTGCCCGTAGAAGGGGAAGAGGGCGAAGTCGGCCTGCAGGCGTTCCTTGTTCTGCTCGACGAAGCCGGGCAAGCTGGGGCTGCCGAGTTCTTCTTCGCCTTCGATCATGAACTTGATGTTCACGGGGTACGGCTCGCCGATGGCGCGGAAGCTTTGGAGGGCGTTGAAGAAGTGGATCAGGGGGCCTTTGCTGTTGAAGATGCCTCGGTTGAGCAGGCAGGGGCCGAAGCCGGGCACGTCCTTGACCTCGCCGCCCCACGGGTCGGAGACCGACCAGTCTTCGCCGTCGACGGGCTGTACGTCGTACATGCCGTAGACGAGCAGGGTCTTGGGTGCGCCGACCTGAATTTCGCCGTAGACGATGGGGTAGCCTGGGGTGGAGACGAGTTCGCCGGTTCCGCCCGCCTCGCCGATCATGTCCACGAGCAGTTGGGCCATTTCGGCCATGCCTGTGCCGTCGGCGCTGATGGAGGGCTGGCGCACGGCGCGTCTGACCTGCTCCAGGTGTTCGTCGAAGTGTTCATCAATGTGCTGGTGGATGCGTTCCACGGTCATCGGAATGCTCTTTCTAGGTTGAGTTGACGCCGGTTTGAACTACGCCGACAGAGCGGTTTGCGCGCGGCGCACGATCTCGGCCGCCTCGCTGAAGGCCCACGCCACACGGTTGAGGCCGCGACGCACGTGGGTTGCGATCACCCGGCGTTCGTGACCCTGAGCGTCGGGCAGCGCCAAGGCCGGTTCCAGGTCCGGCAGAGGCGGAATCGGCAGCGCCGGTTCGTTGCGGAAGCGGCCATGCCGAGTGAAGTGGATCGGCACAAGCGTACGCGCCAAGGCGAGAATCGCGTCGTTGGCGGCGCGCACCGCCGGGTCGTCGACTGCCCGTTCCTGGAGTCCGGGCAGCGCGGTATAGAAAACGTCCAATTCGCTTTGCAACTCGGCCAGCGCCTTATTTGCATCGCTAAAGTCTACCACATTTGCGGCTGCAGCGCCGTACCGCTCCAGCGTTTCGTCGAATTCGACGGCCAGGCGACGGAAGTCGAAGGGATGAACCGGCCGGTTGAGCACGCGCAGCAGGCTGAGGGCGTAGACGCGCAGGTCGCGCATGAGGTTGTCTTTGTCGGCGATCTCCAGCTGGTCGTTTTCCGTGTGCCAGGCGATGTTGCCGCCGCAGCCGCCGGTGGGGTAGTAGCCTTTTTCGGCGATCAACTCTTTGGGCATGGAGGAGAGCAGCATGAAGAAGCCGGTCAGGCCGATGTTGTTAAAGCTGTAGTCGCCGGCCTGGTGCGGACGTTCGCCGGTGGCCGTCTTGCCCGTGGCATCGCGGATGACCTCGACGCAGAAGTCGTCGGTTTCAATCATCCACGAGACGTCGTAGTATTCGGTAGCCCAGCGGCAGCCGGGGGAGTCGATGTCTACCTGGGCGATGCAGTTGCGGGCTAGGTCTAGGCCGAAATTGTCGGCATACCAGGTGGAACCGCCGTAGCGACCGGTGGAATGACCGGGCCACCACGCCACTTTAAGGCTGCGCGCCAACTCGGCGCGATTCTTGTGGAAGACGCGGGCCAGTTCGAGCAGGGAGGCGTCGCCGACGGCGTTGTCGCCGATGCCCACGTCCCATGAGTCATAATGGCCGTGGACGAGCACGTAGCGGTCCGGCTCCTGTTGGCCCTGAATGTCGGCCACGACGATGGGGCAGGGGAACCAGCCCTCGCGCAGTTCGGCGTGGAGCGTAACTTGGAGCGGGCCTTGTTTGAGGCGTTCGATCAGGGCTTCGCCGTCGGGCCGGTTGATCGAGATGATGGTTGTGCGCGGCTGCCGCGGCGCTGTGTCCAGGTCGGGCGCGCCCCAAATGGTGGTGCAGATGCCCCAGTGAATGTCTACGCCGGGGTTGATATGGATTTGGCCGATGGCGCCGGCCTTTTCGAAGCGCTCGGCGGCGGCGGGCAAGCCCATCCCCTCGGTCACGACGATTTTGCCGCGCACGTCGACGCCGGCATCGCCGCCCGTATCGAAGAGGTTGCTGGCGCTGCTGGGCCGGCGGCTCGGCACGTAGACCGCTTCGCCGGTGAGACCTGCGGGGCCTGGGGGCCGGGAGAAGGCCGGCGGCTTGGCGTGTACGCTCTTGCCCTCGTAGGAGAGCGAGGCGGAGACGGGTACGCTTAGATAGATGTCCGGTTCGTATACCTGGTAGGGAATGCCGAATTTGTCGAGCTGCTGCGCGATGTAACGTGCGGCCTCGCGTTCCTCTTCGCTGCCGGACTCGCGCACCAGCGTGGTGAACCGTTCGATCAGGCTCCACGGCGCGTCGGACGACAGATCCTGTAGGAATTGATCTTCGAGCGGGGATATCGACTGGGTTTGGGCTGCCATTGGTTGTTCTCTTTCGAATGTGGGCGGGATGATCCCGCCGTTTTTGGGCGCCGGCCCTCTGGGCCGGCAATTTCTTTCAGAATGTAGACCAGCGGCCGTTGCGAACCTCCGGTTCGGCGGCGATGCTTGAGATGCGATGCGCGGCGCCGGCTTCGCGGTTGCCCATTTCGGCGGAGATGCGGCTTGCCGCCTCAACGGCCAAGCGACAATAGCGTTCGATGGTTTCGGCGTCGAAACGTTCGGAAGGGCCGGCGATGGAGACGGCTGCGATCACCTTGCCGGCCGCGTTGCGAATCGGCGCGGCGACGGAGTGCACGCCTTCGTCCATGTCGTCGGCGGTAACGGCGACCCCGCGGAGGCGGATTTCGCGCAATATCTGTTCCAAGTGCGCACGCTCGGTGACGGTGCTGGGCGTCAGCGGCTTGATGTCAATGCGGTCGAGCAGGTCGGCGCGTTCGCCGTCGTCCATGAAGGCGAGCAGCACTTTGGGCACGCCGCCGGCGTAGAGGGGCGCGCGCTGGCCGACCCTGGCGAAGAGGCGAATGGGGTGGGGCGACTGGCGCGCGTCGACGCAGAGCGCTTCGTCCCCGTCGCGCACGCCCAGGAAGATGCTCTCGCGCGTCTGCGCGGCCAGCCAGTCCAGGGCGGGGCGAGCCGCAGTCAGCATGTCTAGTCGATTTTGTACATGCTGGCCAAAGTGCAGGAAGCGAACGCCGAGGCGATAGGCCCCGTCCGGGTTTCGCTCGACAAACTGGTGTTTTTCGAGGGTGTAGAGGATGCGGAACGCCTTATTCTTGCTGAGACCGGAAGCACGCGTGATCTCGGCAAGGGTCATGGGCGCGTCATAATCGAGGAGGAGCTGGAAAAGGTGAAAGGTGTCCTCTAAAATGACAATGGTGTAGTCTGCCGCACGGTGCGCTACGGTCATGGGGCCTTTTGCCGGAGCTGTGTTAGCCAACCAACGATCGGATGCAGACAAATCGTACAGAGTCGTCGTACAGAGTCGTCGTACAGAGTCGGGCCGTCCGGTACGCTGCCCTGGCATGCCGACAGCGCTGAGTGCGTTGGCCGATCTCTGACGTGCAGAGCGGCGCTGTTGGCGCTGTTCGGGGTCGGCAGTTATCGGTGTAGACGACATGCCGACGCCCGGCGGGGGACCGAAAGGCGATTGGGGGCGACAGCGACCCGCGTTGCACTGGCTTCGTGCGGTTGCCGGGGCCGGCGACGCGGCAAGACTTTCGATAGGTCTATGCGCCGGGTTCCGCGGCTGTTTTCTGAGCGGTTCACACGCGCGTTTTATTGACTAAAACGCCATTTGAGTAAACCTGCACTATGGTAACAGAGCAGGGGCGTTGTGTCAAACGTCGATCGGCGGGCGGGGGCGTTGCCTGCGCCAATCGGGTGGCAAATTATTATGCTGAATGGCGCTCGATTTAACCGGTAAACTTGCGTTGGGCGAATTGTGCAGCGCCGCGCATGCGCTGAATCCGTCGAGATTATCAGGATGCTTTCTGAAAAAACTCGACAATTGTTTGACAGTCGTCTCGTTTTGTGATAAGATGGGTGGCGTCGTGAACAACTATGCGAATTGTTCGACGGTTTTTGATTGAATAATCGGTCTGATTGATTGTTGGGCGGCCACTGAAGTGACTGCCTTTTTTTGAGCCATTAAAGGGACCGAATTTAGCTCGCAAGAGAGTTTCCCTGCCGTTGTTGGTGCAACGGCGGACAGCAGAAAGGAGCTGTCAAGTGGCACAAGTTGAAGTGCGCAATTTATACAAAGTATTTGGTTCTAATCCCAGCCGGGCCGTGCAACTGCTGGAGCAGGGCATGTCCAAGCAGGAGATCATGGAAAAGACAGGGCACACGATTGCCCTGCAGGATGTGACGCTTGAGGTGGAGCGCGGCGAGATCTTTGTCGTGATGGGACTTTCCGGCAGCGGCAAGTCGACCTTCATTCGTTGTCTGAACCGCCTGATCGAGCCGACAAGCGGCGAGATCCGGCTGGACGACGAGGATGTGTTGCAGCTTGACAAAGAGGGGCTGCGCCAGCTTCGTCTGCACCGCATGTCGATGGTCTTCCAGCGTTTCAGCCTTTTCCCGCATCGATCGGTGTTGGACAACATCGCCTTTGGGCTGGAAGTGCAGAACGTGAAGAAAGAGGAGCGCCAGGAAGCCGCTATGCGCTGGCTGGACGTTGTTGGGCTGAAGGGGTGGGAGAACAGCTACCCCGACCAGCTTAGCGGCGGTATGCAGCAGCGCGTCGGGCTGGCCCGTGCGCTCACGACCGACCCGGAGATTTTGCTGATGGACGAGCCGTTCAGCGCGCTCGATCCGTTGATCCGGCGCGAGATGCAGGAAGAGCTGCTGAACCTGCAGGCCAAGCTGCACAAGACGATCATCTTCATTACGCATGATCTGGATGAGGCGCTGCACCTGGGGGATCGCATCGCTATCCTCAAGGACGGCTTGGTGGTGCAGGTAGGCACGCCGGAAGACATCCTGACCAACCCTGCCACGGACTACGTGGCTGAGTTCACGCGCGATGTCAATCGCAGCCGTGTGATCTCGGTAGAGTCGGCCATGATCCGGCCGCGCGCGTTGGCTTCTCGCCACAGTGGGCCGAAGGTCGCGCTCAAGCTGATGCAGGAGGAGGGCGTTTCCAGCGCCTATTTGGTCGACCAGGATCGCCATTTCGTCGGCATCATCACGTTGGACGATGCGTTGGCCGCAGCGCGCGACGGCGCCAAGACCTTGCAGAGCTACATCACGACCGATGTGCCGCGCACGTCGCCGGATGCGGTGCTGTCCGATCTGCTGCCGATTGCGGCTGAGACCGCCGTACCCATCGCCGTAGTCGACGACGAGGGCGTCTTGGCGGGCATTCTGCCGCGGGTGTCGGTGATCGGGGCGCTTGCCTCCGGCGGCAACAGCGATTCGTCGCCGGCTTCGTTCTCTATGAACGGGAACCGCGCGCCCGAAGCGCAGCCCGACGCCGAATCCGAAGCAGAAGAAGCCGTTGCGCCGGAACTCTAGGCGCTAGCCGATGAGTTCCGGGTGCGGCAAGGCGACAATGTACTTATTCACAGAAAGTTGAAAGGGAGAGAAGTATGCGAAAAATGAAACGATCAAGCTTGCTCTTGATGCTGATGATGGCCGTTGTGCTCGTATTGGGCGCGTGTTCATCCTCCGGCGATTCCGAGGCGGAACAGCCCGCTGCGGCGGAAGCGCCCGCCGAGGCCGCTGCGCCTGCTGAGGCTGCTGAGAGCGAGACTGAGACCGAGAAACGGACTATCCGGTTTGCCGATACGCAGTTCCAGACGCTGTGGATCAACAATGCCATTGCCGGCTTCGTCGTCGAGCACGGCTACGGTTATCCGGTGGAGACCATTGAGGTGACCACGCCGGTTTACCAGCAGTCGCTCGCCGATGGAGAGCTGGATGTGATGATGGAACTGTGGCGCATGAACATCATGGACTGGTACACCGAAGTCACGGAATCCGGTCAGGTGATCGACCTGGGCGAGACTTTCGAGCGCTCGACGCAGGGCTTCTATGTGCCGCGGTACGTGATCGAGGGCGACCCGGAGCGCGGCATCGAACCGATGGCGCCGGAACTGAAGTCCGTCTTCGATCTGCCTGAGTACACCGAGTTGTTCCAAGACCCGGAAGATCCGTCTAAGGGAAGGCTGATTAGCTGCATTACCGGTTGGCAGTGCGCCATGATTAACCGCATCAAGATGAACGCCTACGGCCTGATGGAGGATTACAACTTGATGGAACCCGGCGCCGCCGCCGCGTTGGACGCTTCTATTGCCGGCGCGTATACGAAGGGCGAACCGATCCTGGCGTATTACTGGGAGCCGACGTGGTTGCTGGGCACCTATGACATGGTGCAGTTGGAGGAGCCGGAGTGGACCCCTGAGTGTGACGCCGAAACCCAGCGCGCGCTGACCGGTGAGATTGACGCCGAGGACGTCAGCGAGGTCGCAGGCTGCGGTTATCAGACGCTGGGCGTTCACAAGGGCGTGCACGGCGGCTTGGCCGAAGAGGCTCCTGAACTGATCGAGTTCCTCGAAGCCATGTTTGTCGGCACCGATCCGCTCAACAGGACGGCCGCTTATATGTCGGCTGAGGAAGCATCGGCGGACGAGGCTGCGCTCTGGTACTTCGCCAATTACCAGGAGGACTGGCGCGAGTGGGTTCCCGACGATGTTGAGGCCAAGGTGGAAGCGGCTCTGATCGAGGCCGGCGTCGAGCTTTAGTTTGGAGCAATTCCTTGCCCTGTCCTGTCGCTGTTTGACAGGGCCGGGCGAGGTTCGGACGCTGAGCGACTGAGCGGCTTTAGGAAGCGCCCGGCGGATTGTCGTCGGGCGCTTCGGCCCGAAAATGAAAGAGAGTTAGGAGAAACCCAATGCAGGAGTTTCCGGAATTTTTTGAACTTCCCTTAGAAAAATGGATTGATGGCGGAGTCGAATGGTTGACGGTTGAGGGCGACGCCTTCTTCGATGCGATCGGCAACGGCCTGCTGCAGTTGTTGCTGTGGCTGGAAGGCGCGTTGTTGTGGGTCCCGTGGTATGTGCTGATTGCGCTCGTAGCCTTCGTTGCCTGGCGGGTGAAGGACTGGCGTCTTGCCGCCGGTTCGGCAGTGGGCATGGTCTTCATCGGCCTGTTGGGGCTGTGGGAGGCGTCGATGCAAACGTTGGCGATTGTGCTGGCGGCGACGTTGCTGGCGATCGTCGTGGGCTTGCCGATTGGCATCGCCATGACGCGCAAGGACTGGATCGAGAGCCTGATTCGCCCGATCCTCGACATGATGCAGACGCTGCCCAGCTTCGTCTATCTGATCCCGGCGCTGATGCTTTTCGGTTTGGGCAAGGTGCCGGCGCTGATCGCCACCTTCATCTACGCTGTGCCATTGTCGATCCGCTTTACGAACCTCGGCATTCGCCAGGTGCCGGCGGACGTGATCGAGGCGGCGGAAGCGTTCGGCGCTACGCAGCAGCAGCAGCTCTTTAAGGTGCAGTTGCCCTTGGCGCTGCCCACGATCATGGCGGGCATCAACCAGACGATTATGATGGCGCTTGCCATGGTGGTTGTGGCGTCGATGATTGGCGCCGGCGGGCTTGGTTCGGAAGTGCTGAACGGCATTTCGCGGCTGGAGGTTGGCCGCGGTTTTGTGGCCGGCATTAGCATTGTTATCTTGGCCATTATTATGGACCGCATTACGCAGAACATGGCGCCGGCCCGCGCCAAAGCCGTCGAATAGAACGCCGCATGTGAGATCGATTCCGCTCCTTGTTTAGTAGGGGGCGGATAGGCTAGACGCATACGGCAAACGCCGCTTTCCGAAATCGGAGAGCGGCGTTTTTGTTTGTCGGGCAGGTTGACCGTCCGGTTTGGCCGGGGGAGGTTAATCCGCCTCGGCGGGCGGTTGCGAGGCAGGGGTGATCGCGCCCATCCTGAGTTCGTTGCGAAATGCCCAGAGCGCAACGAACAGGCCGACGACGATCAGTCCGGCGCTGACCAACAGGGTATCATGCATGGCCGGAACCTGTACGGGGATCGGCGCGCTGCTGGGGCCGCCCGGCGTCGGTTGGCCGCCATTGTGATAGATGGCGCGCGCCGCCCAGATGGCTCCCATGATGGAGATGCCGACCGTCTGGCCCAGCGTGCGCGTGAGCGCCAGCAGGCCGGACGTCACGCCGAGGGCGCGTCGCGGCACAGAGCCCATGATGGCGCTGTTGTTGGGCGATTGGAAGAGGCCCATGCCCAACCCGATCGGGGCGAGGCGCAGAACATAGCCGAGAATCGACGTGGCATCGGTCAATGTGGAGGCGGAGATGAACCCGACGAGGAGTGCGACTAGACCGGCCACGCTGATCGGCCGCGAGCCGACACGGTCGGACAGAGAGCCGGAAAGCGGGGCCACGATGCCGACCGCAATCGGCGTGACGGCCATCATCAGGCCAACCGATGTGACGTCCAAGCCGCGCACGTTCTGCAAGTAAAAGGGCAAGAGCAGAATGGTTCCCGAGTTGGCGAGAAAGGTCATGAATCCCGTAAATAGGTTTACGCGTAATAGCCGGTTACGGAAGAGGCCCAGGTCGATCATCGGCTCAGGCGCGCGCCGTTCGATGGCGATGAAGGCGATGAGGAAGACCAGCCAACCGGCGAAGAGCGCCAATACGCCGGGCGCGGTGAAGCCCGCGGTTTGGCCGAAGGTGAGGCCCAGCAGGAGCGAGATGATGCTGACGAAAAGCGTGACAGCCCCTGCAAAGTCAAAGCGACGACCGCCCACGGGCGCCAGGTCCGGCACAAAGCGTCGCACCATCCACGCGCCCAATATGCCGACGGGCAAGTTGACCAGGAAGATCCAGTGCCACGAGGCTTGGCCGAGGATGAGGCCGCCCAACACCGGGCCGGAGATGATGCCGATGGAGACCATTGAGCCGGTGACGCCCAACGCCATGCCGCGTTCGCTGCTGGGAAAGGCTTCGGTGGTGATGGCCGGGCCGAGCGCCAGGATCATGGACGCGCCCACAGCCTGCGCCACTCGCATCGCGATCAACATCTCCACTGTGCTGGAGACGGCGCAGAGGAGGGAGCCGATGGTGAAGAGCACGAAGCCCCAAAAATAGATGCGCTTTTTGCCGCGAATGTCGGCTAGGCGACCGATGCCCAACATCAGGGTGGTGAGGGTGAGCATATAGGACAGAACGACCCACTGGATCGTGGCAAAGTTCGTGTTGAGATCGTTGACGAGCGTGGGCAGGGCGACGTTGACGATGCTGCCGTCGATGGTGGCGAGGAAGATGCCCATCGAGATCGCAGCCATAACGTACCATTTGCGGCTGTAGTCGGCGGCGGCGTGCTGCGGATGTTCCGGTGAGGTCATGATGCGGGGCCTATCGTCTTGCCGTGCAAGCAAACTTGCCGTGCAAGCGTCTGAACCGGGCATGGGCTAGAGCGGCCTGCCTGCGCGTGCCCGGCGTCCGCGCGGGGTCGCCTGCCCCTATCCTATCATACGCGCGGCGCATTTGGCGTCCGCGGCGACTTGGTTGAAGATTGGCTGTAAGAGGCGGCGCGCGGCCAGATCGCGCCGGTCTCAATGCCACAAGGTCGATTGACACCTTTTGCACCCAAGTTGCACACAAGGAGCCGAATATGTCGACGAGCGCGAGCGGGCTGGCGCTGGCCCGTATTGACGAACTGATTCGCATCTACCGCGACGGGCTGCTGGAGGATGTGATCCCGTTTTGGATCAGGCATAGCGTAGATGAGGAGCATGGCGGCTACATGTTTTCTGTGGATCGGGACGGCTCGATCATCGACACGGACAAGGCGGTATGGCTGCAAGGCCGCTTCGCGTGGATGCTCGCCACGCTCTATAACACGGTTGAGCCGCGGCCGGAGTGGCTGCGGCTGGCTAAGCACGGCGTCGACTTTCTCGATGCGCACTGCTTCGACGACGACGGGCGCATGTTTTTTCTGGTCACGCGCGAGGGGAAGCCGTTGCGCAAGCGGCGCTACATCTTCAGCGAGACTTTCTCCGTGATCGCCTACGCCGCTTATGCGCAGGCCGCGGGGGATCCGGCGTTGCTCCGGTCTGCGGAGGACCTGTTCCGGCGCGTGACCGAGCTGGTGACGACGCCCGGCGCGCTGCCGCCTAAGGTCGACCCGGCGGTGCGGCCTATGAAGGGGCTGGCTGTGCCGATGATTTTGATCGCAACGGCTCAGGCCTTGCGCGAGGCGGGCGGCGACGCGGCACTGTGCAACGGCTGGATCGATCGCTGCATCGACGAGATCGAGCGCGACTTCATGAAGCCGGACCTGCGCGCCGTGCTGGAGACGGTCGGCCCCAATGGCGAGTTCCTCGATCACTTCGATGGCCGCATGCTCAATCCCGGCCATTCCATCGAGGCGGCCTGGTTCATCCTGGAAGAGGCGCGCGTGCGCGGCAACGACGCACGCTTGCGCACCCTGGGCGAGACCATCCTGGAATGGATGTGGGCGTGGGGCTGGGATGCGGAGTACGGCGGGCTGTTCTACTTCCGCGATGTGAAGCGGCTGCCCGTGCAAGAGTATTGGCACGACATGAAGTTCTGGTGGCCGCACAACGAGGCCGTCATCGCCGCTTTGCTCGCCTATCATCTGACCGGCGACGGCAAATACGCGGCCATGCATGAACAGGTGCACGAGTGGGCGTATGCGCGCTTCCCCGATGCCGAGCATGGCGAATGGTACGGCTATCTGCATCGAGATGGCCGGCTGTCTGTGCCGCTCAAGGGAAATACCTGGAAAGGGTGCTTCCATGTGCCGCGCATGATGTGGAAGTGCTGGCGCATATTGGAGGAGATGAAGACCGGTTTGGCTGCGCCGGGGGCCGGCTAGCCGTAGGCGGATTCGGACTCCAAGCGGTCCAAGAGTATGCCTGCTTCGCGCAGATCGGGGGTGTCACAGCCCTCGGTGAAGGTCGCATAGACGGGAAGCAGGCGGGCGTAGGCTTCGGGGGAAGCGCCCCGGTTTTGCAGGAGGCGTGCGAGGCTCGTCGTGGCGCGCAACTGCCAGGCGAGCGCTTCTTTGGCGGCGGCGGATTGGATGGCGCGTTCGTAATAGGCTTGCGCCATCACCGCCGCTTCGTCTGCATATTGCGCCAAGAGAAGATCGCCCATGAGGCGCAGGATCTCCGGCTCGAAGAGGCCGATGCCGAACTGCCCGGCGCCGGATTCGGCTGTAGCCAACGCGGCAAGCCCCCGCTCCGGGTCTCCTGCCCTCAGGCAGGCTTCCGCCAGATGCACATGGAGCGGCGCGGCGATATCCGCGGCATCTATGCCCTCTAGTAAATCCAGGCTGCGCTGCATCCGCGCAAGCCCCTTGGCGAGCTCGCCGGAAATGACAAGATCGTATCCCTGCGCGACCTCGGCGGCCAGCCTGTAGGCAGGAATGTTCTCGCGATTCGCCAGCATGAGCAGGTTCTTGACTAGGCCGCGGGCTTGCGCGGTTTCACGGCGGAGCAGCGGCAATTCGACGCCGGCTATATATAGGGCGGCGATCTGCGTGCGAGCGTCGTTCTCTTTCCGCGCGAGGTTGAGCGCTTCGTGCGCTCGCTCCAGGGCTTGCCTCGGATATCCGAGCGTCCACAGCGTGAGGGCGAGTTGCGCCAGGTTGTCGATTGTCATGTCGATGCCGGACAGGCGGGGCGAGGGGCAGCGCAGTCCGTTCACGCGTTGTTGCAGCGCTTCTTCCAGGTGACGTCGGGCAAGGGCGGGTTCCCCCTCTTGCACGCCGTACATCGCCAGCGTCCAGTGGGCTGTCGCCTGGCGGATGGGGTCGCCGGCAGCGCGCGCGAGACGAAGCAGCTTGAGAGCCAGGTCTTGCGTCAGAGCGTAGTCGCCGCGCGCCATCGCGGCGGAGGCGCATGCCTGCAGCAGCAAAAGGGCCAGCTTGCGATTGCCGGCAGCCAGCAATTCGCAGTAGGCGGGCGTCTCATCCGGCGCTGTATGTTCACGCTGCGCCTGTGCGCAAGGGGGCTGAGAAGGATGGCGCTCTACCCGGCGGGGAAGCTCACATGCGGCGCACTGCGTTGGGATCGTGCGCGGGCGGCATCCGGCCGGATAGGGCCAGAGCAGCTCGTCCGCCGTGTCGTCGCCGTCGTCGACCTGTTGGCCGTGGGCGGCTTGCAGCAGCAGGTTGGTCGCCTCGACCGGCATTTCTGCCGCTTCGTAGTGCAGGGCAACCTGGAGTGCGTGGAGGTATGCCGTCTCCGTACCGGAACGAAGATAGAGCGTCTCTAGCGCCTGGGCCACTGCCTCATGAAGTTCGGCGCGTCGAACCGGGTCGAGACTGCGGTATAGGCTTTGCTGGCAAAGAGCGGCGCGGAAGCGATAGCGCGAAAGCCGCGTGCGTCCTCTGCGCGGGTCGGCCGAGAATCTGTCCACGCTTACGGCCTGCACCAAGTTGTAGCGGCGGCTGAGAGCGCCGCTGCATAGGCGGATCACCAGCGCTTCGTCTATGCCGAGGGCGGCGGCGACGACCTCGGCGTCGAAGACAGGGCCTTGCACGCCGGCGGCTAGAAGGATGTCTCGCCACACCCGCGGCAGGCCGGCCGTAAGCTTGGCGACCACCGCCTGAACGCGTGCAGGAGGAATTGTCCACGCCAGAGCGGCTGCTTCTACCCATCTGCCCTTGCTGTCCTTGACGAGATCGCCTCGGTTCTGCAGGTCGCGCAATAGCTCGAAGGCGAATAACGGGTTACCGCCGGTCTGTCTTGCAAATTCGCTGCGAAAAGCGCTGCCGAAGGCGTGGGGGATGGCGTCGAGGACCGTGTCCGCCAGTCCGCCCGCTTCGCCTTGGTCGAGGTCGATTCGGGCCTCACCAAAGCTGCTTTGAAGCTCGCTGACGGCTTGCTCCAGCGGATGGACGAACGCTGCGTGCGACGCAGTTGCCGCCTCGCGCTCGCTCACCAGGTCGCCGGGGCAGTAAGCGCCGACGAGGAGTATGGGGCTATGCCCAAGCCTGCGCCCCAGATGCCAGAGGAAGGCGATGGTGTCGGCATCCGCCCACTGCAAGTCATCTAGGAGAAGAAGCAGAGGGCGCTGCCGAGCCAGACCGGCGAATAGCCGCGCCGCTTCTGCGAACACCTCGACCTGAAGCGCGCCGCGGAAGCCGTATTGAGACGCCGGCTCGTGCGCCGGATGAAGCGTCGCTGGACGCGCCCTGGGTTGAACCCGGCTCGCCCCGGCTCTTGCCAGTTCCTGCACTTGGCCGAGACAACGCGCCCGTGCCTCTGCATCGCCGGGCCAGGGGTCGAGCGTCTTTGCCTGGGCGAGAAGCGCGCTGCCGGAGACCAGGGGCCCGATCAGGCTTGGGCCATGCTCGACGAGGGCGCGCAAACCGGCAGGCGCAAATTCGTGCAGACGTCGTTCGGCCAAGCGATGATAGATGGGCTGGACGCGTGCGATCTCCAGATCGCCGGACAATTGCCGCAATATCTCGCTGAACGGCAGGCAGATGTCGGCGGAGCCGGCATACAGCGCACAACACCCGCACGCGGCTATGAGGTTGCTATGCTGTTCGAGGGCGCGCGTGGCGAACTCTCTGAGCAGGGCAGTCTTGCCGCTGCCGGCGCTGCCCGTTATGAATACGAAGCGGCTTTCTCCACCCAACGCTTCGTCCAGCAAGCGGTGCAGCGTCGCCAACTCCTGCGTGCGGCCTACGAACAGAGCCGGGATTTCATGGATGGGCGCGTCGAGCGGCTCTGCGTTGGCGTCGTCGGGTTTTGGGTCTGTCGCGCCGCCCAGCCGTCCGGCGCGGATGCTCTCGAAAAGCGCTAGGGTCTGGTCCTCGGGTTCGGCGCCTAAGTCCCTAGCTAGGAGCGTCTGGCAATTGTGGAAGTGGGTGAGAGCGGCCCCTCGTTGGCCATCTAGGGCAAGGGCGCGCATCAATTGACGGTGGGCGCCTTCGTACCACGGATCGAACTCCATCTGGCGGCGTGCGTAGGTCTGGGCCTGTCTGTAGTCGCCGCGCTGCTCGCAAATGGCGCAAAGCCTGTGCAGTACGAGCAGCATTTGGCGGTCGAACTGCTCGCGTTTGATCAGCAGCCACTCGTCAAAGGCAGGGCTATCTAGGGCCGAAATCCCTTCCAGAAAAGGACCGCGATAGAACGCGATGGCGGCTTTTAGGTCCGCTTCTTGGTGGCTGGCGGCAAGCTGCAGAAAGCTCGCAACATCCAGCGTGTAGCGGCTCTCGCGGTTGAACTGCAAGGCATCGCGCGAAACGGTGAGGAAAGGCGTAGCCGCGTTGTGGTCGCCGAGTGCGCGGCGCAGGCGCGAGAGGGCGTAGCGCAGGCTGCTGCACGCCTCTTGGTAACCGGCTTCCGGCCACAGGAACGCGGCCAAGGAAGGACGCAGGTGCGGACGATCCGCCTCGACGGCGAGGTAGGCGAGAAGCGCCCGCAGCCTGTCGGATGTTAAGCCGGTGATTGCCAGGCCGTTGTGTGTTGCCTGGAATGGGCCAAGCAACTCCAATGATAACTCTGCCACAGTGACTCTTCTCCTCCACGCAGCAGAGGGTTGAAATCGGCGTCGGAAGTATGGCCGGCATCTTGCCCGCGCCCACATAACGACTCAAACCGATGCGCCTTGTTCAGATTCACTTTAGCGCATCCGGCGAACAGACTTCCTATCAGTTTCCTGTCAGTCCTGAAGATGCGTGACAGCAATTGCGGCCACGCGCCACGCGCCAGGCAACAGCAATGCTTGATCTGTGGCTGTGGGGCACGCACGGCGCACGCCGCGCGCACGTTTGCCGCACCCCGGACTGCTAGACTGGTGACAAATGGAATTAGCGCCCGATTGCGCGTTCGCGTGAGCAACTATGCAACGTGAGCAACTATGCAAGATGAAGAGCAGCGGTACCTAGCCTTCCTTGTGCGCTTCTGGCAAATCCGAAAACGCGGAAAGCTGGTCTGGCGGGCGTCGGCAGAAAGCGCCCAGACAGGCGAACGTACAGCGTTCGCTGATATGGATTTGCTTTTCTCTTTCCTCAGGCGATGCACAGAGGAACAGGCGCTGCCGGGGGAAGCGGGCCGGCCTGCAGGCGATGGCGAGCCGGCTTTGCAACACTCCGTTCCGTCCGAAGACGCCGGCAAGGGCGGGCGCGACTAGCGTATTCGCGCCAGTGTGTGGAGTGAGCCCAAGCATGTTTCAGACCGAGCCGGTAGAAATCGATTGGGTCGTGGGCGTCCTTCTTCGCCGCCTGTGGTTGATCTTGGCATGCGCTCTGTTGGCCGCGGTGATGGCCTCCGCCCTCGTCGCCCGCATTCCTCCTGCCTACGAAGCCACGGCCGTTCTGCTCGTCGAATCGCAGCACGACGAAAATTCGAGCGTTTACAACGATCTCATCGCCGGGGAACGGCTTGCAATGACCTACAGCCAATTGCTGAAAAGCCAAGTTGTGATGGCGCAAGTAATCGAGCGGCTGAAACTGCCGGAGAGCCCGGCATCCTTAGGCAAACGGGTCAAGGTGGAGACCGTCGCCAACACGCAGTTGATTCGCATCACGGCTATGGACTCCGAAGCGGCGCAGGCGGCGCTGATCGCCGACGCGCTGGCGGAATCGTTTGCCGCGTATGTGAAGACATTGCCCGAACAACGCTTTGGCCCGACGCTGGCAAGCCTACAGGCCGAGATGACTGCGGCGTCCGCCGATATTCGAGAAGTGCAAACGGAGATCGCCGACCTCACTGCGCGCCGCAAGGAACATGAGGCCGAAGCGACGCGCCTGGCCGGGCTGCTGGCCGATTCCCGCGCCGCGCTGCGCACGTTGCAGAACGACTATGCCGACCTGCGCATGGCGCTGGATGAGACGGCGGGTAGTCTGCGCGTCATCGAAGCGGCGCAAGCGCCGGCTGCCGATCAGCCGCCATATAGCGCCTCCGTGACCTTGCTCGCCAACGAGGGGCCGTTGGCCGCGCTGGGCGGTTATGGCGGCGGCCTCGGCGACGGCAGACTGGCCGCCACCTACGCCGCAATCGTGAAAGAACGATTCGGGCTGGAGGCGACCCCGGCGTCTCCTGAACTGATGGATCTGCCGGTTGGAAGCCTCCAGGTGGAGCAACTGCCCGGAACGCAGCTAATCCGCATTACGGTCACGGACGCCGACGGCGCGAGCGCGGCGCGCCTCGCCAACGGCGTCGCCGCGGTGCTGATCGAGCAGATGCATGTCTTGCTGACAGAACCTTACGCCCAGCGACTGAACGACATGCAGCAGCGCATCGACGCGCTGCAGGAGTCTATCGACGAAATTCAGGACGAGATCGACGCCGTGACGCGCGATGAGATTGCGGTCGAAACGGAATTGGCGGACTTGGTAAGCACAGCGGACGAGCGCCGCGAGAGCTATCGGATGTTGCAAAGCGACTACGAGCAACTGCGCCAGGCGAGCGTCGCAGCCGGCAATACGGTGGCGATCGTCGAATCCGCCCAGACGCCGGAGGCGCCGGCGAGCCGCGCCTCGCTGTATGTGCTGCTGGCGGCTGTGGCCGGCGGTTTGGCCGCGACCGGCGTCACCTTTGTGTTGGCGAATATGGACCCGATCTTGCGCACAGCCGAGGATGTCGCCCAGGCGCTCGGCCTCGACCCGATTGCCGCGATTGGCCGGCTAGCCCCGCGTGAACGTCTGCTGCCCGCGGAGACGCCCCCGCATTCACCCGCGGCGGAAGCCTTTGGCGTGCTGGCTGCTAACATCCGGGTTTCTGCGGATGAAGGCATGTTTAAGACGCTGCTGGTTACCAGCCCCATGTCCGGCGAGGGCAAGTCGACGGTTGTGGCCCACTTGGCTGTCGCTCTGGCGCGCACCGGCTTCAACGTTACGGTCGTGGATGCCGACTTCCAACGCCCGCAATTGCGCGCTTTGTTTGGCTTGGGGCGCGGCGGCGGGATCGTGGATGCGCTGGCGAGCGGGTGTGCTGAGCGGCATCTGCAAGAGACGCGAACGCCGGGCGTGAAGGTCCTTGCCGGGCCGAGTCGTGCGGAGCGCCCGTCCAGCCTGGCGAACCCGGCGAGCTTGAGCGGGCTTCTGGCGCAACTGGCGGCGGAGGCGGATTTGGTGCTGATCGACAGTTCGCCTGTGCTTGGGTCGGCGGAGGCGGCGTTGCTGGCGTCGCTTGCGGATGCTGCGCTCATGGTCGTGCGCGCCGATCAGACTGTCGATGCGGACGCGCAGGAAGCGATGAAAGCGTTGCGCAGGGCGAAGGCCGGCGTCTTTGGCGTCGTGTTCAACGCGGCCAACCTGCGGCGCAGAGGGCGCAGCCGCCCTTACCGCCAGACGCTGCAAGCGACTGAGGTTCATGTCGAACCATCGCGTCATGGTTCAACCAGCGCGGCATACAACTAGCGCGGTATAGATGCGCGGAAGGCGAGGACCCGCGATGATGGCGAGCAGGAAGCGGTTAATGGGGGCGGCGGCGCTGGCGTTGACCGGCGCGCTGCTGTTCGCGCCTCCGCAGCCGGCCTTGCTTGCCGTCGGGGATTTCCTGGTGATCCGCGATGCGCCGGCGCCCGCCGACTTGATCCACGTCATCAGCGGCCCCGATCACCGCACCGACTACGGCATACAGCTGTACCAGGAGGGGTACGGCAGCCGCATCTTCTTTACGGGCGGGTGGTGTCCCGTAATCCAGGGCAACCACGCCGAGCGAGGATTGGCTAGAGCCGTGAGCCAGGGCGTCCCCCAGTCGGCGGTTGCCGTCGACGGGACGGAAGTCCACAGCACCTATGAGGAAGCGCTGCGCTTGGCGGAGTACATCGCCGCCAGCCCTGAGCCGATTCGGTCGGTGATCGTGGTGAGCGACGCGTTCCATATGCGGCGAGCGCGCTGGACGTATCGCCGCGTGCTGGGCAAGGCGGTCGCCGTCAAGATGGCGCCTACGCCCTTCGAGATGTCGCCCTATCGGCGGCGCTGGTGGACCGACGAGGAATCCGCACGGTTTGTGAAGGATGAGTACGTGAAGCTTGTCTATTACATTGCCCGCTACCAGTTGAGTTGGGGCCGCGCCCAGGAATGGCTGGCGACGTATGACCGCGACTGAACGGACTACGTTAGCGTTGTTTGCGGTGGCGGCAGCCCTGCTATTGGTTGGCGCGGCCGTGTTGTGGGCGGGCGGACACTTCCTGCCCGGCGCGGAGGTTGCACCGGCGACGCACGGTCAGACAGCCGCGTCTACTCTCCCTACGCTTGGCCGGCCAAGCGCAAGCGTCGCCGGTGAAGACTTGCCGGGGCCGTTTCTGGGCCCGCTCACGCCGGGGCCCGGCCTTCTGCCTGCGGGGACGGTGACGGTCACGTTGAGCCTGACTACCTCGCTTCCCGCCGACTGTCGCTGGAGCGAAGCGCCCGCTACGCCCTACGCGCAGATGACAAATTCCTTCTCGCAGGGCCAGGGCGCTATGAACCACGACGCGCTTGTGTCCGGCTTGTACGATCTGGTCGACCGCTGGTTCTATGTGCGATGCGCCGACCCGGCGGGGCTTGTCGACCCGGACCGGCAGGAGGCGCAAACGCACCTGCGCGTGCTTGGCCCCTGGGATGGCGGCTACCCGCGGATCGCCAATTTATGGCTCAACTACGATCCGGCGCTGGGGGCGGATTTCTACGCCGGCTACGATCTGCTTATCCCCAATTGGTGGCCGGAGGCGGCCGGGCCTTTGAACAGGCTGCGAGTTGTGAATCCACGCGCCAAAATCCTGCACACGCAGAACGCCACCTATGGCTGGCCCGAAATCGATCCGTTGACGGCCGAATGGGTGAACAGCAGGCCGGGCGACTGGGGCTATCCCTGCCTGATGCGCGACAGCAGCGGGACCATTCTGCGCGTCGCGTTTTGGGGTCACCCCATGTACAACCTGACCCAGCCGCAGTGCCGCGCCGTCCTGATTCGCCAGAACATCGAGCAATTTCTGTCGTCCGACCCGCGCGAAGGGGACGACCTGGCCTATGACGGCATCTTCTGGGACTTGCTCAACGGCTGGATTTCGTGGTTGGGCGCAGATATCGACGCCGATCTGGACGGAGCGCCCGACGACCGTGCGCAAGTCGATGCCGCTTACCAGGCGGGTCTGCAAGACCTGCTGGCGACTGTGCGCGCGGCGCTGCCCAACGCGATCTTGATGGGCAATGAAGCGGCGACGGTCTACGCTCCCTGGGTGAACGGGCGCATGTTCGAATGGCAACTGTGGACGTTGGCGGAAGGGTCCAATGAACTCACCTGGGACAAGATCGTCGCCGACTACGATGAGTGGTCAGACCTCGGTCAGACGCCGCGCACGACTTTCATCCAGGGCGCTCCGCAATCGCTGGAGGGGCCGCAGGGCATCCGCAGCTATGACGATATGACGCCGGCTATGCGGGCAGAGGCGGCGGCCGACTACCAGCGGATGCGCTTTGGTCTGACCACGGCTCTTATGGGCGACGGACTCTATTACTTCCAATATAAGACAACCCGTGGCCAATCTTTCTGGTATGACGAATTCGGCGCACAGGCCGGTCAGCCAGGCAGATCGGAAGAGCGTCGTGTAGGGAAAGAGTGTAGGATAGGGTGTA
>CAZYSJ010000079.1:0-22738 GCA_964649875.1 uncultured Caldilineaceae bacterium | reverse complement strand
CCTGTTTACGATGGCGCTCCCCTTCTACGTCGGCTATGCCACGGTGGACCTGGGGCTGTCCAGCGCGGTGGCCGTGCCGGTTCTGCTGGCTATGCAGACCGTCGGCGGCCTGGGCGGGGCGTTGATCTACGCCTGGCTCGGCGGCCGCGACAATACGCGCTACATCCAGTTGGCGATTGTGTGCGCCGCCCTGCTGCCCGCCAGCGCGTTGCTGGCCGGGATCGTCGGGCCGCTGCCGCTCTATGCCGGCTTCTTGTTGTCCGGGCTGGCAAGCCACGCCATGCTGTTCGCCAGCTACACCAACTGGGTAGTGGACTATGCTGACGCTGACCAACGCCCCACCTATGTCGGGCTGTCGAACACGGCGGCGGCCCTCTTCACCCTGACCGCCCCGTTCATCGCCGGCACAATCGCCCAGCAGCTTGGCTATCGCTCCCTGTTTGTCGTGGCGCTGATCATGGCCCTGGCCTCGTTCTACGTGGCGGCGCGCCACCTGCGCAACCGCCCGGCGTAGGCGGCTCAAGCACGTCGCGCCTCTGGGCGACAAGAGAAAGTTACAGATGGCCGCGGGCAATCCGGCGACCTTATGACGTCTTATCTCTGGCGCAAACGTCTTTGTCGGCGCCGGGCATCCGCAGGTATACTTAATCTGTTGTTCATCTTAGAAAATAGCCTAACGCCCCTAGCCGCCAACGCCACGCTCCAACCGTTGCACTCTTCGCGTTGCGTAAACCCGTGGTGATCCGGACATAAGCCGGTCTGCACCTTGGTTGTCCGTATCTTGCTCCCTATATCTCACAAGGCTGGTTCGTCTCGATCCCATGAATCGATGCCGGCAGGAAGCCTCCACGATGCCGGCTCATATCCACGAAACCGCGAGCTTGTTCGCAGCGAACAATCCCCGGCTGCTTGCCGCGCGGTTTTCATACGCCCCGATTTCTCTATAACGACCAATCGCTATGCCGCATTGCCGGTTTGGAATAATAATTTCCAACCGGTCTTTATTATAGAAACTAGGAGACCGATCATGCGGCCGCCGCGGTCCCTCGATGCGACGGCCGCCGGTCTCCGCACGACATCCCATTTCTAGGTAGAAGGAGCCCCCACATGCCTCGGATTGCCGACACAGATAGACAGCGCCGCATCGAACGCGTCTGGCTATGGGTCAAACGTCATCCTGACGGCGTCACCGAGCAGGAGATCGCGAACTATACCGAGTTCGAGCGCCGCACCGTGAACAACTACCTCAACGAGTTGCGCGACGTGGGCAAGATCGATAAGGAGGGCACGCTTTGGTTCCCGCTGGACTTCGAAGAAACGCGCATCCGTTCCCTCTCGCTCTCGCCGGAAGAAGCGTATGCCCTCTATCTAGGCAGCCGCCTATTGGTTAAGCAGCACGACAAACGCAACGAACCGGCCGAAACCGCCCTCCTCAAGCTCGCCGAAGCCCTCACCGCCGACGCCAAGGTCGGCCACGAAATCGCTCAAGCGGCAGCCGAGCTGGCCAAACGCCCGACACGCCCAGGCTACCAGTCCGTCTTTACGACGCTGGTGCGCGGCTACATCTACCGTAAACGCGTCGCCATTCGCTATCGCCCATTGGGCGGCAGGTCCTTCGAAACGCTGTTTGACACCTACTTGATGGAGCCGTCAGCCGTAGGCTATGCGACCTACGCCATCGGGCGCAGCAGCCTGCCCGACGCCCTGCGCGCCTACAAGATCGAGCGCATCGAAGAGGCGCGGCTGACGCGCCAAAGCTACACGTTGCCGCCTGATTTTCCCGGCCTTGATATCTTGCGTTACTCCTGGTCGATCATTTTCGGGGACGAAACGGTTGAAGTGCGCCTGCGTTTCCACCCGCGTGTCAAAGCGCGCGTACTGGAAACGCAATGGAGCCCATCGGAAACAAAGGCGGAAGACCCGGAGAAGCCCGGTTATCTGCTGTGGTCGACGCACGTAGCAGACATCACCGATATGTTGCCCTGGGTGCGCGGCTGGGGAGCGGATTGTGAGGCGCTCGCGCCTCCGGAACTACGCGAGGCGTTGATGCGCGAGGCCGGTCGCTCCGCAGCCCTCTACGGAGTCGCCGGCGCCCAGTCCCCGCCCGCGCACATGCATTTGTGGGCCAAGGCGAACGCCGCCGGGGAGACGCATGCGCTGCTGTGGCACCTCATAGACGTAGGGCAAGTCGCCCTTGCCCTTTGGCAGCAGGCTTTAGCGCCCGGCCTGCGCGATTACATATCGGGCTTGCTTGACCTCGAACCGGAGGAGGCGGGCCGGTTGCTGGCTTTCTGGTGTGCGCTGCACGACATCGGCAAAGCCTCGCCCAACTTCCAGCGCAAATACCCGCCCAGCATAGACGCTCTCAGCGCGCTGGGCTTCTCCTTTCCCGCCGTTTTCGGCCCCAACACGGTAAAGCACGCCGCGCTATCTACGGTCATCCTGCAAGACCTGTTAGTCGAAATGACAGATATGGAACGGACGGCGGCGTTCAATGTCGCACGCGCCCTCGGCGGTCACCACGGCACATGGCCGTCCGCCAAACTGCTGGGCAGCCACAGGCCGCAGCGCGGCGACGAACCGTGGCGCGCTGCGCAGACGAAGCTCGTCGAGCAACTGGTCGGCATATTCGATCCGCCCGCATTGGCGTTGCCCGAACTGACGCAGACGCAAGAGAATGCGCTGTTAACATTGCTGTCGGGCCTGGCCTCGGTGGCCGACTGGATCGGCTCGATGGACCGCTTCTTTGCCTATACCGGCCCGGACGTTCCCGTCGCCGCCTATGCCGCGCAGGCGCAGCGCAGCGCAGCAAACGCGTTGCGCCAATTGGGCTGGACAGGCTGGCGTCCCCCCGCCGAGCCGGCATCGTTCCAAGAGCTGCACAGCTTCGACCCGCGACCGGCGCAGCAGGCGGTGATCGATCTGCTGCCCAATCTGGACAGCGGCGGTCTCGTCATCATCGAAGCGCCTACCGGCATGGGCAAGACCGAAAGCGCACTGCACCTTGCCGACCACTGGGCCGCACGTTTGCAGCAAAACGGCCTTTATGTCGCCATGCCGACTATGGCGACCAGCAACCAGATGTATGGCCGCGTGGCTGCCTGCCTTGCCGCGCGCTACCCGAAAGAAACGCTCAATGTCCATCTGGTACACAGCCAGGCGCGGTGGCAGGAGGATGTCCGCGCCTTCGGGCTTGCCTCCGGTGACGAGGAGTCTGGTGCAGCGATCCGCGCCCAAGGTTGGTTCCTGCCGCGCAAGCGCACGCTGTTGGCGCCTTTCGGCGTGGGGACCGTCGACCAGACCTTTCTCAGCGTGCTCCAGACGCGTCACTTCTTTGTGCGGCTCTTTAGCCTGAGTCGCAAAACAGTGATCTTCGACGAGGTCCACGCCTACGACGTCTATATGTCAGCGCTCTTCCACCGGCTGCTGGCCTGGCTGCGCGCGGTCGGCGCGACGGCCATCGTACTCTCCGCCACGCTCCCGTCGCGCCAGCGCCAGGAGCTTGTCGACGCCTATCTCGGCGCCGGTCAGGGAACCGTGACGCCTGAGGCGAGGTATCCGGCCGTAGTCGTGGCGACAGATGGCGGTGTGCAGGCGCACCCGCTTCCGCCCGGCGACGACCGGCAGATCCAACTCAACTGGATAACGGACGACATCGAGGCGCTGGCAGACTATCTGAACGACCGGTTGCGCCAGGGTGGGTGCGCCGCCGTCGTCTGCAACCGCGTCGCCCGCGCCCAGGAGGTATATGCCGCCCTAAAACAGCGCAAGATCGTGGCGGACGACGATCTGATCCTCTTCCATGCCCGTATGCCCTTCGAGCGGCGCGCCGAGGTGGAAAAGGCGGTGCTGGACAAATTCGGCAAACAAGCCGCTAACCGCCCCGCCAAAGCCATCGTAGTCGCCACCCAGGTGATCGAGCAGTCGCTCGACCTCGACTTCGACCTGATGGCGTCAGACCTCGCGCCCGTCGACCTGGTGTTACAGCGCGCCGGACGTCTCCACCGCCATCAGCGCCCGGCCCGCCCGGCGCCTGTGGCCGCCGCACAACTGGCGCTTGTCGAACCGGCGATATCCGAAGGCGTTCCCCAATTCGGAGGAGACAGGTTTATCTACGAGCCGTACATCTTGCTCCGTTCCTATCTGACTCTCAAGCAAAACCCGGAACTGAAGCTGCCCGCACAGACCAGCTCGCTCATCGAGTCTGTCTACGGGACGGAGCCGGACGCGTTGCCGGACACGACGCAGGAGATGGCCGCCGCGCTCGACCGGGCGCTGGCAGCCATGGAGCAGAATACCCGAAAAGAGCGCTTCGAAGCCCTCCAGCGCCTGGTTGATCCGCCGAGCTCGGACGATCTGCTGTCGATGCCCTACCTGGACCTCGACGAAGACAACCCCGAGACGCACAAAGCGCTCCAGGCCCTGACACGGCTGATTGGCCCCTCGATCACGCTTGTCTGCCTCCACGCGGTAGAGGGGGAGGCGTGGCTGGATACAGACGGCGCAATCGGCCCCGTGGACCTCGACGCATCGCCGGACGACAGGCTGACCCGCTTACTCGTACAGGCGAGCCTGTCGGTGCAACACTACGTCCTCGTCAAGCATTTCGCCGCACAGCGTCCCCCCGCCGCCTGGGAGGATCATCCGCTGTTGCACCGTTATCGGCCCGTTATCTTCGAAAATGGACTATATGCCGTGCCCGGAACAAAGTACACGCTGCGGCTCGACCGCGAGCTAGGTTTGGTTATTCAGAAGGATCAAGCGGAAGGAGATCTCCTTGAAAGCGACATTTGATCTGATCACACAGCCCTGGATTCCCTGCATTCGCAACGACGGCACAGCCGTCGAGTTGGGCCTGCGCGACGCCATAGCCCAGGCCCACACGCTGGTCGGCATCCACGATGAATCGCCGCCCGTCGTTGTCTCGCTGCACAGGTTGCTGCTCGCGCTGCTGCATCGGGTCTACGGACCGGAAAGCGTGAAGGACTGGCGCGAGTTGTGGCAGGCGGGCCAGTTCGACCCTGGCCCCTTGGACGCGTACTTCGTTCGCTGGCGACACCGCTTCGACCTGTTCGACGCGCAGCGCCCGTTCTATCAGACGCCGCAAGAAATCGGCAACGTCAACCCAGTATCCACTCTCCTGCCGGAAGCGGCAAGCGGTAACAACAGCACGCTTTTCGATCATCAGACCGAGAACGATCCGGTTCCGCTCAATTACGCGAATGCGGCGCGCGCCGTTGTATTGGCCCAATATTTCTCCTTGGGAGGGGGACAGAGCGGTATCAAGGGCAAGAATTTTACGGATTCCACCTGTGTTAGGGGCGTTCTTTTCCTTGCCGAAGGGCGCAATCTGTTCGAGACCCTCTTGCTCAACCTGGTTCCTATCGCACACAACCAGCCGCTAAAGGCGATGGGAGGCGTCGGCATACCATCCTGGGAAATGGACGATCCCTTGTCCCCAGACCGATCTGTTCCGCTGAGTTGGCTGGACTACCTGACATGGCAATCTCGGCGACTCAAGTTGATCCCTGATCCGACCGAAACTAACAGCGTACGTGCCGTTTATCGCAGCCAGGGTCTTTCGCTTAACAAAGACATCGATTTGCATGACTTCATGAAGCTTTACCAGCGCAAGGGCAATCAACTCGCCCTGCTCAATCTTCGTCAGGACCGAGCCCTTTGGAGAGATAGCCACGCACTCTTTCGGCTGCATAGCGATGCGACCCATCCGCCGCTTGTATTTCATTGGCTAGAACACCTGGTGTACATCGAGGGGCTGCTGCATAAGGGGAAGAGCTTGCAGTGTACGGCGCTCGGGCTTGCCACAGAACCAGGAAAGGCAACCATCTACCTTCATCGCTCAGACCGTCTACCGCTGCCCTTGGCCTATCTGAGCGACGAGGCCGAAACATACACGACGGCGCTGGAGCGAGTCGTCGAGGCGGCAGAAGACGCTGCGTACGCTCTCCGTCAAGCAGTAAGCCGTTTCGCGTACGTCTACCTAGCCCCGGAAGATGACAGCGATCGCAAGCCGGATAAGAACACAGTTGCGCAGATTGTTGCACATCTCGGCATCGAACGGCGCTACTGGTCGCAACTCGAAATCCCCTTCTCCCGCACCCTTGTCGCCATCCCCGAAAAGATGGAAGAGGCCGTCTTCGAATGGTTCGACCTGCTGCGCAAGACCGCCTGGTCGGCCTTTGAGGATGCGATCGATGCGTTGGGCGACAACCCTCGCGCCTACAAAGCCGCGGTGCGCGCCCGCAGCCTGCTCAATGTGCGTCTAGCCGAAGCCCTCCACACTCAAGAGAAAATTTAGTAAAGGAGCATCCGATGACAACAGAGCCACATCCCCCCTTCATCGCGTATCTGGAGCAACTCCGCGACCGGCAGGACCGGGCCGCGCTGGCGCATCTGCGCCGGGGCCTGGGTCGCAAGCCGGGCGAAGCCCCGGAAATGTACCCCTATGTCGTCCCCTGGCTGCCCAATGATCCCTGGGCGGACAGCCGCTACTTCCTGATCGCGTCGCTGTTCGCACTGCATCCGCTGCCCGGCGGTTCGGGCAACATGGGCGCGCACTTCGCCCGCATTCGTCAGGCCAAAGGGAGCGAGGACGCGACGGAACGCCGCTTTGTTTCGCTGCTGGCCGCGCACGCCGATGACCTCGCCTACCACCTTCGCCAAGCCGTGACCCTGTGCAAAGCCAACAGCGTCCCCGTCAACTGGGCGCAACTTTTCCGCGACGTCCAGTACTGGGGTGCGCCGTCGGGCAGCGTACAGCGCGCCTGGGCGCGCGCCTATTGGGGCCGGAGCGGCGAAGAATCGCCCAGCCAACCAGAATAACCTAGAGCAGCGCCGTTCACGCGAAGCGCATAAAGACGTTTCTTTTCATCTTTTCACCAACAGGAGACAGAAACATGTTTATCGAATTGCACATGATCCAGAACTTCGCCCCCTCCAACCTGAACCGGGACGATACCGGTTCGCCCAAGGACTGCGAATTCGGCGGCTACCGCCGGGCGCGCATATCGTCGCAGTGTCTCAAACGCGCCATCCGCCGCAATGAGCTTTTCGCCGCTGCCACAGGCGCAGCCCCTGCTGTGCGCACCCGCTGGCTGACGCGTCTGCTATCCAAACCCCTCCTCGATATCGGAAAATCCCAAGAAGAGGCGGCGACAGTCGCCGCGGCAGTGGCAGCCGAATACGCCAAGGGGATCGACAAAAAGAACCCGGAGCGCACCGACGTGCTCCTCTTCCTGAGCAGCGAAGAAGTGGCGCAGATGGGCGTCGGCATTCTGGAACGATGGGATGATCTGGTCGCCGATGACAAAAGCAGGGCCGCCGCCGGCGAGTTGGTGAAGGGCCTGATCAAGCAGCAGCACGACCGCACCAGCGCGCCCGACATCGCGCTCTTCGGGCGCATGCTTGCCAACCGGCCGGAGCTCGGGCTGGAAGCCTCGTGCCAGGTGGCTCATGCCATCTCGACTCATCGCGTCGGCATGGAGATGGACTACTTCACCGCGGTGGATGACGTACTCGACGACAGCGACGAGATAGGCGCCGGGATGATCGGCGCTACTTCTTATAACAGCTCGTGCTTCTATCGCTACGCCCGCCTCGACTGGAAGCAACTCGTCGCCAACCTGAACGGTGACGAGGAAATGGCGCGCAAGACCCTGGAAGGATTCCTGCGCGCCGCGGTGGCTGCCGTCCCTTCGGGCAAGCAGAACAGCATGGCCGCCCATAACCCGCCTGCGTTTATCCTGGCCGTTGCGCGGCGGGACGGCATGGGCTGGTCGCTCGCCAACGCCTTCGAGCAGCCCGTTGCGCCGGACCACGCCCACAGCCTCACGCAGAAGTCGATCCTGGCCCTAGACGGCTACTGGCACAAGCTAATCACAGTCTACGGCGATGCTGCCATCGAAACGGTCGCCGCCGTCTCCCTGGAAGACGTGCCGCTGCAGCACTTGCAGAACGCCTTGACGCCGAACCTGGAGCGCTGTATCGAAACCATCCTACAGGCCGCGGACAAGGCGGGCGGAGAGGAGTCAGCCGTATGAGCGTGCTGCTGCTTCGCCTCTCGGGGCCGATGCAATCCTGGGGCGTGCAGAGCCGCTTCACCGTGCGCGACACCGGCCTCGAACCCTCTAAGAGCGGCGTTGTCGGCCTGATCGCGGCGGCCATGGGCAGACCGCGCCATGCCGACATAGGCGACTTGGCCGGCCTGCGCATGGCCGTACGCGTCGACCGCGAGGGAATCCTGAAACAGGACTACCATACCGCCCAGAACGTGCTGCGCGCCAAGTCCGGTCTCAAGGATACCGAACTCTCCTGGCGCTACTACCTGGCCGACGCCTGCTTCCTGGTCGCGCTGCAAGGGCCTGCCGCCCTCCTCGAATCCGCCCAGCACGCGCTGCGCAACCCGCGCTGGGCGATCTTCCTCGGACGGCGCGCGTTCCCGCCGGGAGAGCCTGTCTGGCTCGCCGACGGCTTCCAACCGCAGCAAGAGATCGCCCAGGCCATTCGAGACTATCCGTGGCTGACCGCACGGCGCAGAGACGCAACGCCCACGGCGCGAGTCATCGTCGAAGACCCTAACGGCAGCGAACAGCGCCCCGACCAACCCATCTCCTTCCAGCCGCGCCGCTTCACCATTCGTCGCGTGCAGACAGACTACTGGCGGTTTCCCCAACTGGAAGGCCTCGGACGCTCGCCGCAAAACCAGTCTGCGCCGGACGCCACAGAGCTCGATGAAACGGAGGAATGACCATGTATCTGTCGCGTCTGATTCTCAATCCCCTGAGCCGTCAGGTCCAGCAGGAGATCGCCAACCCGTATCAAATGCACCGCACGATCCTGCGCGCCTTCCCGCAGGACCTCCGCGCCAGCGGCGAACGCGTGCTCTTCCGCGTGGACGCCCTGCCGCGCACCGGCCAACTGCATCTGCTGGTGCAATCGCAGGGCAAGCCGGACTGGACCTGGCTGGCGTCCGAAGACGGACGTCGTCCCTATCTAGCCGCATCGGACGGGCCGAACCCTGCCGTCAAGCAGACGGATCTGCAACTGGCCGCCGGTCAAGTGCTCGCCTTTCGGTTGTTGGCCAACCCCACCAAGCGGCTCGGCAAGTCGTTCGGCCCAGACAAGGGCAAGCGCGTCGGCCTCTACACAGCCGAAGAGCAGATGGCCTGGCTGCAACGCAAAGCCGTCCAGTCCGGTTTCACCGTTCTGTCCGCCGTCCCCGCCGCAGCCGCCAAGATCACCGACCGGACAAAGGGCGTCGAGTTGCTCTCCGTCCGTTTCGACGGCCTCTTGCAGGTGCAGCAGCCGGACACAGTCCTAGAGGCGGTTCGCAACGGGATCGGCAGCTGCAAAGCCTTTGGCTTCGGCATGCTGTCGGTGGCGCGCCCGCTCCAGTAGCAGAAGGTCGCCGGGCCGGCGATCCGCAGGGAGCAGCCTGGGATACTGCCGGCCGCGTGTCTTGCCACGCGGCCGGCAGCGCCCGCAAAGCGCCGCCCTAGCGCCGGTTTCGATGAGGAGCAAGCAATGCGAATACGTGATCTGCACATCCTGCCCAAACTGCGCGACGGCCTTTCCTATCTATACCTGGAACACGGCCGCATCGAACAGACGCAAAAGGCAATCGAGTTCATCAACCTGGAGGGCAAAACCCTGGTCCCGGTCGCATCTCTGTCCGTCCTGATGCTCGGCCCGGGCACATCGATTACGCACGAAGCAGTGAAAACGCTGGCCGACAACGGCTGCCTGATCAACTGGTGCGGCGAGCAAGGCGTTCGCTTCTATGCACAGGGGACGGGAGAAACCCGCCAGGGCTACCGGCTAATTCGCCAGGCGGAACTGGTGAGCAACCCGGGCAAGCGCATGGAAGTGGTGCGGCGCATGTACCAGTTCCGCTTTGAGGAAGATCTCGACGAAGGCCTGTCCATCGAGCAAGTGCGCGGCATGGAAGGGGCGCGCGTGCGCCGCGCCTATGCGGAAGCCGCCCGGCGCTACAAGGTGCTGTGGTTCGGCCGGCGCTATGACCGGCAGGCCTGGGGCGCCGGCGACCCGATCAACCGCGCTCTATCATCGGCCAACGCCTGTCTCAACAGCCTCTGTCACGCCGCGATCGTCTCGGCAGGCTATTCGCCTGGGCTGGGCTTCATCCACACGGGCAAGCAGCTGTCGTTTGTCTACGATGTCGCCGACCTCTATAAGACCGAATTGACCGTTCCCCTCGCGTTTCGGCTGACGGCGGAATCGCCGCTCAAGCTTGAATCGCGCATCCGCCATGCCTGCCGGGACCTCTTCCATCGCAGCGGGCTGCTCAAGCGCATCCTGCTGGACTTGGATGACCTGCTCAACCTCACCCGGCCAATGGAACGGGCGGGACTAGGCCCGGACTTCGACGCGGACCCTGCCGCCCCCGGCGGGCTGTGGAACCCGCCATCCGAAGAAGATGCTGCATGGGATGAGGCTGACGAGGAGCCGGACGAAGTGCCGGGCGGAGAGAATTACGGAGGCTATGATGTAGGGGGCGAGCGAGCGGAAACCAACGGAGGGGAAGCGTCCAATGGTCGTGATGATACTTGAGAAAACGCCGCAGTCGTTGCGCGGGGAACTGACGCGCTGGCTGATCGAGCCCCATCCCGGCGTATTCATAGGCCACGTATCGGGCATGGTGCGCGACAAGCTATGGGAGAAGTGTACGGAGGGAAAGCGGGCGGGCGGCGTCGTGCAAGCCTGGTCGACAAACAACGAACAACGGTTTACAATCAGGATGGCCGGCGACACGCGGCGGCGCATCGTCGACCTGGACGGGTTGCAGCTAGTCTGCCTAGACCTTGCGCAAAGCGCGCGCAAATAGGGTATTCCCCACGCACGTGGGGGTGAACCGAGGCATTTCAGTGTCAGCAAGAACGGGACAAAGTATTCCCCACGCACGTGGGGGTGAACCGTTGCTCCAGTATTGCCATTTGGTCATCCGTCAGTATTCCCCACGCACGTGGGGGTGAACCGATCGTCTTGACGAGCGCCATGCGCAACACATTGTATTCCCCACGCACGTGGGGGTGAACCGTATTCATTGTTTCTTCTAGGAATGAACTACGTGTATTCCCCACGCACGTGGGGGTGAACCGATGTTGTGTTTCATGATGCGGGCCTGGCTGAAGTATTCCCCACGCACGTGGGGGTGAACCGTTCTACGCCAGCCGCGCCGACGCAAGCGACGGCGTATTCCCCACGCACGTGGGGGTGAACCGTTGCCCGTCGCTAGGGCGCGAGCGTGCACCGCGTATTCCCCACGCACGTGGGGGTGAACCGGCATGGAGCGATACGCCCGGCGAAGAGCCGCTGTATTCCCCACGCACGTGGGGGTGAACCGGGACCGGAATTGTCGACGATCTGGATAGCTGGGTATTCCCCACGCACGTGGGGGTGAACCGTTCGCCTTCGACCGACTCGTGGTCATAAACCCGTATTCCCCACGCACGTGGGGGTGAACCGCGTCATGACCAAGAACTCAACGCTCTCGGAAAGTATTCCCCACGCACGTGGGGGTGAACCGCGACCGCGGCCTCTACGGGGTTTCACACGGTCGTATTCCCCACGCACGTGGGGGTGAACCGTGAGGGGCACCACGCCGCTGCAGCTCTAGCTTGTATTCCCCACGCACGTGGGGGTGAACCGACGACTCCGGTCTTTTCTTTTCCCGTCATTTTGTATTCCCCACGCACGTGGGGGTGAACCGATCGTCAGACCGGCGTTCGCCAACTCGACGCCGTATTCCCCACGCACGTGGGGGTGAACCAGGAGCGCATTCCGTCAAAGACTCCGTTCATCAGTATTCCCCACGCACGTGGGGGTGAACCGTTCGCCGTCACCGGGATGCGGTAGGCGATGCGGTATTCCCCACGCACGTGGGGGTGAACCGCGGATTGTCGAAAGCGGCGCGGGCGGAAGTTGCGTATTCCCCACGCACGTGGGGGTGAACCGCATACGTTGGCGAATACGGTCTACGGTGTAGAGTATTCCCCACGCACGTGGGGGTGAACCGATGGCTCCCAGCCCGCCTGTGAGGATGATGCGGTATTCCCCACGCACGTGGGGGTGAACCGTGGTGCGGACGGAAGGCTAGACGGAAGAGAGGGTATTCCCCACGCACGTGGGGGTGAACCGCAGCACACGCGTTCGCGCGTCGAGAGCATAGAGTATTCCCCACGCACGTGGGGGTGAACCGGTGACCCTGTATGCGCCGGGCGTACCCTTGCCGTATTCCCCACGCACGTGGGGGTGAACCGATGGTGGCCGATTGCCACGACCTAGTACTGGAGTATTCCCCACGCACGTGGGGGTGAACCGGCGACGCCCCAAAAGCGCTCTGGGAATCTAGAGTATTCCCCACGCACGTGGGGGTGAACCGCGTATGCCGAAATTCAGAACCCGTCAAGGGTAGTATTCCCCACGCACGTGGGGGTGAACCGTCGGCGTCGGGCATCCCGTTGAAGGTCAAGGCGTATTCCCCACGCACGTGGGGGTGAACCGCACAACATCTAGCGCGGTGCGGAACGTCGTCTCAAGTATTCCCCACGCACGTGGGGGTGAACCGTCGCGCACCGTCGCCTCGACGCTCAGCACGTCGTATTCCCCACGCACGTGGGGGTGAACCGACGTAATCATGTTCGTGATGCGGCCCGAATACGTATTCCCCACGCACGTGGGGGTGAACCGTTGACGAGCTATTCGCCCGCACATTCGTGGCGGTATTCCCCACGCACGTGGGGGTGAACCGCATAATCATGCGCGCGACATGGCTTTGGCGGGGTATTCCCCACGCACGTGGGGGTGAACCGCGGGTCGGCTGCACCTGGGAGACCGCCCAGAAGTATTCCCCACGCACGTGGGGGTGAACCGAATCAGACCCATATCCGGAATATGAATCTCCCGTATTCCCCACGCACGTGGGGGTGAACCGGATTGCTGGCGCTGGTAGACAGTCAGGAGGCGTATTCCCCACGCACGTGGGGGTGAACCGACCAACCTACAATCGAATACGTGACAGACGATGTATTCCCCACGCACGTGGGGGTGAACCGGACGATCGACGCTCGCACGTGACGCCGCCCGGGTATTCCCCACGCACGTGGGGGTGAACCGCGCCCGTCCCTGGACAATGCGTCCAAACTGGCGTATTCCCCACGCACGTGGGGGTGAACCGCCGCCCTGCGTTCCTCGATCCGTTCTACGTTTGTATTCCCCACGCACGTGGGGGTGAACCGGGGACGAGCTTGGCGTTCGGTTGCGGGGAGAAGTATTCCCCACGCACGTGGGGGTGAACCGCCGTATTTACGCACCTACTACACCTACATATTGTATTCCCCACGCACGTGGGGGTGAACCGCCGTGACGCCAAGCGCATAGAACGTGCAGAGGGTATTCCCCACGCACGTGGGGGTGAACCGGCGCGCCCGCTGCGTAGACAGCCGGATGCGATGTATTCCCCACGCACGTGGGGGTGAACCGTGGGAAAACGACAAACGCCTGGCGGAACAGGCGTATTCCCCACGCACGTGGGGGTGAACCGTCAGCTTCGAGGCCGGGGATCGCCTGGCGTCAGTATTCCCCACGCACGTGGGGGTGAACCGATTGGATGGCGCGGTTCGGATTGACCGGCAGTGTATTCCCCACGCACGTGGGGGTGAACCGTCAAAACGCTAATCATAACGGAAATGTTGCAGTATTCCCCACGCACGTGGGGGTGAACCGCCCATGGCCAGCATCTTCTGGCTGGCTTCCATGTATTCCCCACGCACGTGGGGGTGAACCGGCGGCTTCGTGGAGGCGGTCGTCTGGAACGGCGTATTCCCCACGCACGTGGGGGTGAACCGAGATTATTGAGCGGTATCCGACGCTGGACGCCGTATTCCCCACGCACGTGGGGGTGAACCGCGCCGCAGTGCAATGCGCACGGACTCGCGTCCGTATTCCCCACGCACGTGGGGGTGAACCGAGGAAATTTGGGGGATTGCTGAGCTTTCGGATGTATTCCCCACGCACGTGGGGGTGAACCGAAGATTGCACAGTGGTTCGCGTATACGCGCAAGTATTCCCCACGCACGTGGGGGTGAACCGTGTGGGGCCGCCGCCGGAGCGTCGGTTACTCGGTATTCCCCACGCACGTGGGGGTGAACCGTCAAAGGCGGCAGCCAGCGCCGCCGCCTTCTCGTATTCCCCACGCACGTGGGGGTGAACCAGGGCGACCCGCAGGCCATGGTCCAGCTCGACCGTATTCCCCACGCACGTGGGGGTGAACCGCTGGCGTGAATGTATCATATGTGGCATGGGGCGTATTCCCCACGCACGTGGGGGTGAACCGGAGGAATTATGAATCACTCCACGAATTTTTGGGTATTCCCCACGCACGTGGGGGTGAACCGCCGTCGCCGGCAAATAGTCCTACATCCCTACAGTATTCCCCACGCACGTGGGGGTGAACCGGATATTGCCTGATGAATCATTGATAAACGAATGTATTCCCCACGCACGTGGGGGTGAACCGGCGGATGCAGAACGAGCAAAAATATAAATGTAGTATTCCCCACGCACGTGGGGGTGAACCTGGCTCCTCGCGCTTCTAAACGGGAACGAATCAGTATTCCCCACGCACGTGGGGGTGAACCGAAGGAGAATAGCGCCGCGGTTCTCGCGCAACAGTATTCCCCACGCACGTGGGGGTGAACCGAGGTTGCGGCGGTGCTGGCAGACGTGCTGGTGGTATTCCCCACGCACGTGGGGGTGAACCGCAAGGTGTCGGTGCATGTGGGAAAATTGACAGGTATTCCCCACGCACGTGGGGGTGAACCGCTGTGCAGGTGATTGTCGCGGGCACGAATTTCGTATTCCCCACGCACGTGGGGGTGAACCGAACCCAATGCCGCCCAAACCGCCTCGCCCTGCTGTATTCCCCACGCACGTGGGGGTGAACCGGCGCTGCTCGACGAAGCCAAGCAAGAGGATGCGTATTCCCCACGCACGTGGGGGTGAACCGTAGCCTCAGGCCCAGAAGTTTTTTCGGTATACGTATTCCCCACGCACGTGGGGGTGAACCGACGCCCTCCATGCGCGACCTGATGCACGGCGGGTATTCCCCACGCACGTGGGGGTGAACCGCAACTGCACGCGCCTAGATCGTATACCACCCCGTATTCCCCACGCACGTGGGGGTGAACCGGTGAGATCGAGCAGGTGCTGGCCGCCCTGCAGCGTATTCCCCACGCACGTGGGGGTGAACCGCCGAATTGTCTGGACGTTGGATCGTTCGACGTGTATTCCCCACGCACGTGGGGGTGAACCGCCGGAAGCGGGGCAAATGCAACGCATGGTGGAGTATTCCCCACGCACGTGGGGGTGAACCACCGGTTCGACATCGGCAATGTTATGTCGTTCGTATTCCCCACGCACGTGGGGGTGAACCGTGCGAATATGCCCGTCGTCGTCTCTGTCAACCGTATTCCCCACGCACGTGGGGGTGAACCGCCCGAAATTTTCATTATCAATCCTCATCAGTACGTATTCCCCACGCACGTGGGGGTGAACCGGGCGCTATTCCCTAAACTGGGCGTGAGGCGCAGTATTCCCCACGCACGTGGGGGTGAACCGGGTCGAGATGAACGGCTGGGAAGATTTTTTTGGTATTCCCCACGCACGTGGGGGTGAACCGAGGGCTGAAAATGGTGGGCCGGCTAGACCTCAGTATTCCCCACGCACGTGGGGGTGAACCGATGTCGCGGAAATCCGCCGCGCCGTCGTAGCCGTATTCCCCACGCACGTGGGGGTGAACCGTACGGGATCAGCGCCGCATCGTGGGCGGATCAGTATTCCCCACGCACGTGGGGGGGAACCGGATTCTACGAAGTGTCCAATCGTGGACAGGTGGTATTCCCCACGCACGTGGGGGTGAACCGCTTGGGGCCGGTCTTCGCCCAAGCCTTGCAGGGTATTCCCCACGCACGTGGGGGTGAACCGACCCGTGGCTGGCGGACAACATCGCCATCGACGTATTCCCCACGCACGTGGGGGTGAACCGCCCTTTTTCGTAACCGTCGCGACGGTCTTCCCGTATTCCCCACGCACGTGGGGGTGAACCGGCCCCGGTTAGGTAGAAGAGCATAATCGCCAGGTATTCCCCACGCACGTGGGGGTGAACCGCGGGTAGCGCGTGTGGCTTCGCTGATGTCCGCGTATTCCCCACGCACGTGGGGGTGAACCGGGTTTACCGTCACCGGCAACGACATCATCGGCGTATTCCCCACGCACGTGGGGGTGAACCGTAGGACAGCCGCTTTTGCTGTAGGCCGCTGGCGTATTCCCCACGCACGTGGGGGTGAACCGTAATGAGGCCTGGAACGTTTTCCAAGAACGCGGTATTCCCCACGCACGTGGGGGTGAACCGCATAGCACAGACTCCGGCCAGTATCAAGCGATGTATTCCCCACGCACGTGGGGGTGAACCGGTTAAAGAGCGCATCCAGGAGGCGATGAAGACGTATTCCCCACGCACGTGGGGGTGAACCGATGTAGACGATGGTCTTGTCGCGGCGGATATGGTATTCCCCACGCACGTGGGGGTGAACCGTCAACTGCGGCAACGTGTAGCTGGTCATCATGGTATTCCCCACGCACGTGGGGGTGAACCGTTTCCGGCTTTGAGCAGGCGCAGATGACGGAAGTATTCCCCACGCACGTGGGGGTGAACCGCTCCTTGTCCATTTCCTCCGCCACGATAGCCTGTATTCCCCACGCACGTGGGGGTGAACCGGGGTTTGATACGTATCAGGAGTTGGCGAAGGCGTATTCCCCACGCACGTGGGGGTGAACCGCGCCGGCAGGTCTCCGTCCAGGTCGGCAATCAGTATTCCCCACGCACGTGGGGGTGAACCGGCCGCGTCTTAAAAGAAGATTGATTCGTAATTCCCGCGAATACCGGCAAACGACAGACTCTTGACAGCCGATCCGGCCCGCAAGCCGCGACGATTGTGATATACTGCACAATGTGCGCTGCAATTGGATCGCGGCGCAATAAGCAGGCGCGTTAACTCCGAGGCTCCCGCCAAGCGCGCAACATCTCCTCATCGAGCGCTGTAAAGGAGGGCGAGTGTCATGAAACCCAGATCGACGCTGTCTGGGGCATTGTCGCTTGCCCTGGTTTTGGCAGCTGCGTTCATCGCCTGTACACCATCGCTGCCCGCCTAAGCCGCCACACAGAACCCTTCGGCTTCATCGAACCCCTACTCCGCACACGAATTCTGGAATTCTCCGTTTCCGGCAGCGTATAAACAACGCTCCTTTGGACAATCTGAAGACACACAGAGTTACCGGCAAGCCTGTGCACGAAGAAGCCCATAAGTCCGCAAACAAAGGAGGTCTCCCATGAAACCGCTTGCCCTGCTATTAACTATTGTTATCGCCTGCGCGTCCCTAGCCGTTCCCTGCGCGGTCGCCGCCCAATCGGCCGATCCGCTCTCCCCCTCGATTACGACGCCCGATAAAGTCGAGTCCCGCATCGGCACGCTCGAATTCACGGACGGCATGCCGACCGAGGACACCCTTGCTGCGGTCTATGACAACCTGGATTTCACGCACGCCTTCGACGCGTACGTCAACACCATACAAGGCGTAAGCATGCACGCCCTGCACCGCGGCTATGTCGAAGCCGGCGTATTGGACAACGAAGCGCTTATCTTCTCCGAATTGATGGATGCGAAGTCGCTGATCCTGACGGCCAACGCCGACACGGTCTACGCCTCCGGTTTCCTGGACCTGAGCGCAGGCCCCATGGTGCTGGAAGTTCCGCCCAAGTTTCTGGGCGGCATCAACGACTACTGGTTCGGCTGAGTGACCGACATCGGCGCACCCGGCCCCGATCGCGGTCTGGGCGGCAAACACCTGATCCTGCCGCACGACTATGACGGTCTGCTGCCGGAGGGCGGGTTCTTCGTTTCTCGCGCCCCGACGACGCACGTTTTTTGGTTCGGCCGCATGTTCCTGGAGAACGACAGTCCCGAGCCGGCAGTCGACCAGATCCGCCAGTTCATCAAGATCTATCCCTATCAGGCCGGAGGAGCCGGCACGTCGTATGCAGCGTTCCTGCGCGGCGAGGCGCCGATCGAAGCGATCACGCCGCCGCCCGAGACCGTGTTCCACAACGTCAGCGGCCGCGCCATGAACACCATTCCGCCCAACGACTTCAGCTACTACGAAATGCTCAACGAGGTCGTACAGCAGCAGCCCGCCGGCTCGCTCGACCCCGAACTGATGGGCTCAGTCGCGGCAATCGGCATCGTCAAAGGCCAACCCTTCGCGCCTGACGTCCGGATGAGGGCGATCCTCGACGAAGCGATTACGGTCGGCAACGCCACGGCGCGCAGCCTCTTCATGAACCCGCGCGATCCAAGTTGGCGCTACTACCCCGGTTCAGCCTGGATGCCGTTGACGCTGTTCGTTACCGGCCACGATTTCGAGACCCCGCCTCCGCTCATCGAGGGGCCGGTTCAGGACGGCGTGCGTACGCCCGAACGCGTGGAAACCTTCCCGCCCGGCGGCTATCGCAAGCTGGATGCGCGTACCAACTTCTTCTACGGCGTCATCGCCGTCAGCCCGGCGGAGGCCATGCGCCTTAGCGGGATCGGCTCGCAGTACCTGATGGCCGCCCAGGATGCGAATAAGCAGTACTTCGACGGCGCTAAGACCTACAAGGTGACGCTGCCCCAGGGCATCCCCGCGCGCAACTTCTGGTCCCTGACCCTCTACGACAACCAGACGCGTTCTATGCTCGACACGCCGCAGCGCTACCCGCGCGCCGGCAGCCAGGGCTATCCGTCGCCCGCCGCCGAACCCAACGCCGACGGTTCCGTGACCGTGTACTTCGCGCCCGAGCAGCCTGACGGCGTGGCGCGCGGCAACTGGATTCAGACCGCGCCGGGCCGCGGCTGGTTCGTGCTGTTGCGCCTATACGGCCCGCTTGAGCCGTTCTTCGACAAGACCTGGCGGCCAAGCGAAGTCGAGTTGGTCGATTGAACCGGCGCTAGTTCACCACGCCGGCGGTTAAAACCACCCCGCCCAAGGGTGCTGGCCTGTCTCTCCGCGCCCGGCCGGCCTCGGCGTCCCCGCGGCTTCCTCTGCCCGCGTAGACGCCCGGCAATCTGACGATTTAACGACAAACGATATAGGCTGCGGCGGCAGTCTCATATTGGCGGCCTCATATTGGCAGCCTCATATTGGCGATCGCCGTCTCTGCATAAGCCCCGCCACGGTCATCAGATTTGGGCGCATATCGTACGTATGCTACACTTTCCCCCCTTGGCTGTGCGTGATGTAGACTGGTTGAGAGAGATGTATCGATTGCCGGCTGTAGCGATGCCAACACGAAAATCGCGCCGCTCGACGACGCCTCCGCTTCCTCGGCGGCACGGAGCTAACTCGGCGCTTCTATCGCTATTTCTGATGTCTTCTTACCTCTGCTGTCCCGCTTACCCGCAAACATTCCCGACAACTGCAGATTGATCCTCCCTAGCCCATTACATCTGCCGGCGAACGTTGTGTCATCGGCAGATCTGTCCGCGCGGCGGGATCGTTCCGACAACTCTTCACGGGAGGAATCAATGAAGAACAACGGATTGACAACCGAACTTGTCAACATCATCGAACAAGAAGTGGCACGCCGGCGCACCTTTGCGATCATATCGCATCCCGACGCCGGCAAGACGACGCTAACCGAGAAGTTGCTGCTGTACGCCGGCGCTATCGAACAGGCAGGGGCCGTACGCGCCCGCAAAAATCAACGACAAGCCGTATCGGACTGGATGGCGATGGAACGAGAGCGCGGGATTTCGATTACCTCCACCGTGCTCCAGTTCGAAGCGGACGGTTATCTGTTCAACCTCCTCGACACGCCCGGTCACCAGGACTTCAGCGAGGACACCTACCGCACGCTCATGGCGGTTGACAGCGCGATCATGGTCTTGGACGGCGCGAAGGGCATCGAAACCCAGACTCACAAGCTGTTCGCCGTCTGCCGCCGCGAAAATCTGCCCATCCTCACCTTTATCAATAAGCTCGACCAACCCGGCCGCGATCCGTTAGCAATCCTGGACGAAATCGAGCAAACGCTCAAGATCCGCGCCGTTCCCATGAACTGGCCTATCGGGGACGGGCCTGACTTCCAAGGCGTCTACGATCTGCATCAACAGCAAGTCTTGTTGTTCCAGCGCACGGCTCACGGGCAGTATCTCGCTCCCCTGACACTGCATAACCTAACTGACCCGCGGCTAAGTGAATGCCTGACCCCGCGCGCCCTTGAGCGCCTGCGTGAAGATGTCGAATTGCTGGCGGCAGTCGGTGCGGAATTTGACGCCGATATGTTCCAGGCCGGCGAACTGACGCCGATGTACTTCGGCAGCGCCATCAACAATTTTGGCGTCGGCGCCTTCATGCAAGCGCTTAAAGACCTTGCGCCGGCGCCGCGCCCGCGCCAAAGCGATCGGGGAACGGTAACGCCCACAGACGAGCAGTTCACAGGCTTGGTATTCAAAATCCAGGCCAACATGGATCCGAAACACCGGGATTCGATGGCATTTATGCGAATCTGTTCAGGCCAGTTCACCAAGGATATGACAGTCTTTCACCCGCGGTTGTCTCGCCGAGTTCGCATGAGCCGGCCTCACCGCCTGTTTGCCCGTGAACGCGAAACAGTCGACGCAGCCTATCCGGGCGATGTGATTGGGCTGAGTAATCCCGGCATCTTCAGTATTGGCGATACAGTCACGGGCGAGGAACCGCTGCGGTTTGCGCCGATCCCGTCGTTTGCGCCCGAACATTTCGGGCGACTGATCAATGTGGACGTAGGCAAATATAAGCAATTCAACAAGGGATTGGCCCAACTGGCGGAGGAAGCGGTTGTCCAAGCGCTCTATCCCGAATCCGCCGCCCGCCGCGAGCCGATCCTTGCCGTTGTCGGCGTCCTTCAGTTTGATGTGGTTGTGGCGCGTCTGGCGGTCGAGTACAACGTGAAGGCGCGTGTTGAGCCGCTGCCATATGCCTGTGCGCGCTGGGTGACGGGCAGCGCCGAAGCGATTGCCGAGGCCGACTGGCCCTCACAAGCCCTGCGCACACTCGATCGGGCAGGGAAATTGGTCGTGCTCTTTATCTCCGTCTGGGAGATGAAGCGCTGTGTTGAGGCGAATCCGCGGCTAATGTTCAATGAGACGGCGGATGTCCTCTCGCCCACTAGGATGCGGACTTGGGACTGAATGCCGGGACATGCATACCGCCCATGCCGCAGGCGCCAATGAAAGGATCGAATGCTTTATGAAAACGCCGGCGTTGCTGCGTCCAATCACTCGTCCAATCACTCGTCCAATCACTACTGTGTTCCTGCTTAGCCTAGCTTGTCTGTTGGCGAGCGGTTGCGGGCCGGCGCGCTCGGATCGCGGACAAAGTGCAGCAGAAACCGCGACGCCGCCCCGGGTTATTGAGCCGACCTTTACGCCCAGCCCTGAGCCCGCCGACGTCGTTTCACCGTATACAGGAGAAACCGGCGCTGCGCCTGGCGCGTCTGTCGAGCCGCCAATCGCTGAACCGCTCCCACAGGCGGAATCTGCTGCAGTCAGCGAAGAGAAGGAGCCACCAATTGTTGCTCCGGCCGAACCGGCGGCATTGCCGACACTAACGCCGGCGCCGGCGGAAACGTCTCCGCCGACGGATCCCTTGCTGACAGTGCTGGCGGATGCGGTGAACGTGCGCAAGGGTCCGAGTACGGACTATGAAGTCATCGGCGTAGCGCTGCGCGATGCGCAGTACCCAGTATCAGGGCGAAATGAGCAGGGCGATTGGTGGCAAGCGTGTTGTTTTGCGGGGGAGCCGGGCTGGCTGTACGCTCCGCTCGTGTCGACTCAAAACGTCGAGTCCATTGCCGTTATCACAGACATTGCGCCGCCGGTCATTCCTGCAACAGCCGCGCCGGTAGCGCTCGCTCCGCCAAGCGAGGACGCTTCCTCGACAGAGCAAGAGATGCAGCCGGAAACGCCTGTAGCAGAAGAACCCGCCCCGCCGGAAGCCCAGCCTGTGGAACACAGCGGTACAGCGGGCAACTTCGACCCCAATGCACAGTACCAGATCGTCCACTATCGAGTCCTGGGTTTCGAGGACAACAACGGGGGCATCTTTAACAAGGGCGGGCAGCAGTTGATCTTTCTCACTGTGCTCGACCAGAACGGCGCTCCGTTGGATGGAGCGGCGGTAAAGGATGCTGTCGGCGACAAGCTTAATGTCGTCACAGGCGGCAAGGGGCCGGGCACGGCGGAGATCAAAATGGACTGGGACCCCTACAAGCTCTATGTAGCCGCCGATCCGTCAGGAACGGTCACAAGCCAGGTCTCGAATCAGATGAACAATCCGTACCCCCATATCCCGGACGTTGTGGGAATGCTCGGCCCGCCGGACAACGAATACGCCATCTGCCCCACGCCGGACGACCGCTGTACGCCGCCGTTCTACCACGCCCACTGGTCCTATGAGATCACTTTCCAGAAAGTCAGGTAGCGGTGACGATACGCTAGCCCCTCCGGTAAGCTTGAATATATAGTTCAGGCTTACCATGAAGTATGCAAAAGGCCGCGTCCGACCAACTGACAATGTTGCCGAACGGCGAACCTCATCCTGCCCTTTTGGATGAGTGAATGCG
>CAZYSJ010000078.1:0-23248 GCA_964649875.1 uncultured Caldilineaceae bacterium | reverse complement strand
ATGATCGCCGAACGCGCCACCGCTTTGGGCGGCGCTGCAATGGGCACGGTGCGCATGGCCGCAGAGAGTTCGACCCTGCCCGAAATGCCGGCGAAGACGGTCGAGGGTAAAGAGGTCGTGGCCGCTCTGTCCGACCGCATGGCCGCCTATGGCAAGTCCACCCGCGCCGCCATCGACACGGCCGGCGACGCCAAGGACGAAGGCACCGCCGATCTCTTCACGGAGGTTTCTCGCGGCGTAGACAAGCACCTCTACTTCCTTGAGGCGCACTTGCAAGCCTAAGTCTAGGGTTTTTATTTGACCGCATGCATGACACGCGACCGGCTGCCCAACACGGGGCAACCGGTCGCTTTTCTTTTGCGTTCGGCTCGATCCGGACCTGCATCCGTCTGCGATGCGCTAGAGAAACGCAAAGCTTTGCAGCATCGCCTCTCCTTCTGCGCCGAGCGGAACCAACTGGAAGATGTACGACCCGTGCTGTACAAATACTGACCAGCCCGGGGCCATGAAGTTGCGGGAATTGACCCGAACGCCCTCGATCTGCTCGCTGCGGAAGGCTTGCGCCTCGGCATTCGCTTCGTCCCCGATCACGCCATTGGCCTCCAGCCAGGCGTCGAGCGCCTGTCCCGGCTGGGCGGCGAAGATGCGCACGGCGAACGGCGGCGGCGCGATATCGGCCAGTTCGTTCTGCGTATCGACGAAGTTCACCGTGGCGACGGTCGTCGTCCCGAAGAGGACGTCGCCGGCTGTTGATTTGACCGTGAAGGCGGGCGGATGGCTCATACTGAAGCCGTAGGTCGTGTCCGTGTAGATCGGCCAAGCGCTGGTGTCGGGGGGCGTCATGATATCGGCCTGTTCTGAGGGCATTTCGTCCGTTGGATCCGACGGGCCGCTTTCCCCGGGCGTTTCTCCGGGCGTTTGCGCCCCTTCGGCGGACTGCGTTTCGTCATCGACCGCCGGTCGTTCGAACGAAGGCGGTTCTCCTGGGCCGCTTGCCTGGCCCGGCTGATTCTTGGAGACGGTTTCACCCGAAGACGATACGACGCCGGCGGAAGACGCAACGTCGCCGGAAGAGGACGCGGCTGCGTCTCCGGCGGGCGATGAACCGGCAGCGTCTTCATTGGGGCCGGCGGACGGCGCGTTTTCGGCAAACGTTTCCGAAGGGCCGGCGCTCTCGTTCATTGGGCCGACGTTCGCGGGGGCGCACGCCGCCAGCCACAGACCCAACACGCTGACCCACACAATAACCGATATAATGCGAGGAAGTCGATGAGGCTCTTTCATCGCGGCTTTCTCCTTCTGCTGCACTGACGTGCTGCGCCAAGCTAGAGCTGCGGTTGTTCTGTCTATCACGACGTCGCGCGCGGCGCGGTTGTTCCCGCCAAAAAAGAGCGGGCGCAGCAATGTCGCTGCACCCGCTCTTTGCCTCGCTTGACGGATCGCAAGCGTCAGCAGCCTACGGAGGAGCAGAGCGGAACGATGTTGTTGCTGCTGAAGCGGGGGCCGAAGAAGGTCACGCCGATCGGCTGCCCGGCCGGCACCCCGCTGACTACCGAGTTGACGTAGTTGACCGAGCCGCTTTTGTAAGGGTGGAATCTGCGAATCCACGGTCCGCCGCTTGAGCCGTAAGTCATATTGCAGCCCATGCCCAAGATGTCCGTGCTGTATTTGAAGGACTCCGCCGCGCAGGTATAGGTGAATCTGCCTTCTCGCAGATTGCTGGGGTAGCCCTGGGCGTGCAAGTGCTGGATATAGCCCTTATCCCACGAGCGGCCCAGGTAACCCGTCAAGTACGAGACCGCGCGCCAGCCCGAATTGATGTACTTGTAGTTCAACTCGACCAGCGCCACGTCGTAACGGATGCTGCCGGTGTTGGCGTAGGCGGTCAAGATGGTGGCGTTGTTGGCGGTCCATACGCCATAGGGCGCGGACCCCTTGCGGTCGGCAGGGACGAATGACCAGCCGGGGTACCAGCCGCCTCCGCTGCGGTCATAGACGCAGTGTGCGGCGGTCACCACGATGTTATAGGGGCTGATGACCGAGGCGCTGCAGTAGCCGCCGCCGGTGATATAGAGCTTGCCCACGGCGCGGTAGGGATAGTGCTTCCAACTCTGGCTGTAGTAGTTGGTGAGGAAACTGGTGAAGACGCCCTTGGTGCCGTCGGTCTCCAGGGCGTCGAAGTCTTCGCCGTCTTCGGCCGCTTGCAGTTCGGCAATGGCTTCGGCCAACTGGTCCTGCTCGATACGCGCCCACTCGGCGGCATAGAGGCGCTGGGCGATCTCGTCGGCATTGAGCGCCGGCAGGCCGGAAGGCGCAAAGCCCGCTTCGCCCTCATCTTCGGGCAGGGCTTGGTCGGCGTCCAGGTCTGCCGCGCCGATGAAGGGCATGGCGACCGGTTCGGCCGCAACACGGGCGGCAAAGGAATTGCCGTAGACGCGGGCGGCATCCTGCTCTTCCGGCGACACCGAATATTGTAGGGTGACGGGTTCGCCGCCGGCGATCTGGGGCAGCAGGAGCTGGAAGTCGCCGTCTTGCGCGCTGTCCTGCGCCAACGCAAGCCCCGAACTCGGACCGACCAACAGCGATACGATCAGCAAGAGAAAACCGAATTTGCGAATGTGTGACATGGCTTAAACCCCCTCCGAAGGCGTCTAGCAAGGACGACCGATTTTACGGATCGAGCAGACTGCCTGTTGCCTTGTCTTGGCCTCCTCTCTTGCCCTTGCTAAGCGCCGCTTCCGGCATCCCCGGATATATAGGCGCAGGGCAATTTCCATGATTATCCGCTTGTAACTTGCCGTTTGTCGCTTAATCGTCTCACGATGGGCGTCGTCGATCGGCCATGTCTCGCCGGATATCTTTGCGCTCTATATCCAATAGCGGACTCTAATGAAACGGCGACGATCTGTTGAGTAGCGATGTTATCGAGGAACGTGCGACAGATCAATGTCGCTTACTCCGCCGTGATGAAGACAATAACGACGAGTGTGGCTAGAGGTACACGTCATTATACGCCCATATGTGATAGGCGCAAGTGTCAAAAAGCTGTCATTTGGGCCGGCTTTGAACAAAGGCGGCGCGCCGCGCTAGAAGCCGCGCTGCTTGTCGACCTGGTTGCGCAGCGGCAGCCGGTTTTGCAGGAAGCGCTCTAGGTTTTCCGTAAAGATGTCGATGATGTACTTGGCTTCGTATTGGGTGCCGCCCGCAATGTGCGAGGTGATGAGCAGGTTGTCCAAGTCCCACAACTCGCTGTCTTCGGGGAGCGGCTCCGTGTCGAAGACGTCGAGCGCCGCCGCGGCGATGGTCTTGTCGCGCAAAGCTTGGACCAGGGCGGCCTGGTCGATGATGCCCCCGCGCGAGATGCCGACCAGCATGGCAATGGGCTTCATCTTGGCGATTTGCTCGGCCCCGATCATGCCGCGGGTTTCGTCGGTATAGGGCACGGCCACCACCACGAAATCGGACTGCGCCAGCAAGTCGTCAATGCGATCCATTCGCCAGAGTTCATGCACGTAGGGCGGCTTTTCTTTGGGCATCAGATCGACCGCAATCACATGCATGTCGAAGGCGTGGAGCCGCTTGGCGAGCGCATTGCCGATGGCGCCCATGCCGATAATGCCCACGGTGCAGCCGGACAGTTCGGTGAGGTGCGAGCGGATCTCGCGCATGGCCCATTTGCGCTGCGGCTGCAAGGGGATGGACTCGCGGATGCCGCGGGTGTAGGCCAACATCATGGCGATGGCGCTTTCGGAGACGGCGCCGCCATGCGTGCCGCTGGCGCTGGTGAGAAGGACGTCGCTTTGGCGCAGGCCGGGAATGTCCAAGAAGTAGTTGATGCCGGATGAGGGCGACTGGATCCACTTGAGCCGCGTGGCGGCCTGGAACATTTCGGGCGTCATAAAGCCCATGAAGACATCGGCGTCGGCGACCTCTTTGAGCGCCTGTTCCGGGTCGGGGGCGTCGACGAAGGTCACGTCGGGGAAGCGCTGCTGCAACAGCGGCAGTGAGGCTCCGAGATTCATCTGATTGCGGCCAATGAGGACTTTCATGGTTCACCTTTTTCGTCGAAATGCGCGGGAAATTGGGATTGCGAAATCTTGGGAAAATGCGAAAAAATGTGACATGTGCCGTTCTGCTGCGCCAAACAATTGGAGGTTAGCGCACGAATACCGGTTATTCTACAACAATCGCAGAGGAATGGCGGTATTGGATGCAACCGCCCAACGCGCCGAGATAGGCGTCCGGCGATGCGTTCGGGGCGCCTATCCTGCTTGAGGATCGTGTTTGCGGAGTTCTGCGCGCCTGGCGGCCTGGTCGCCTAGGGCACGGTGAGAGTCGCGGCGTAATCGTTGACCGTCACCGTGTACTGCCCGGGCGCAAGCGTTTCGTCGAGCGGGACCTCGACCGTGTAGGGCGTAATCACCTGGGCGCACAGTACGTCGGGCGCAGGCGGGTTGACCTGTACATCCACCGTGATGGCGTTTGCCTCGACGCGCGGCGTGACGGCGCCGATCTCGTGGCAGGGATCGGGCAGGTCGCCGGATACGATCAGCACGTACTTGCCGTCGCGCTGCGCCAGTTCGACCGATGTCACCCAGGCCGGCTGCGCAGCCGGGGAGGCGGCGGGCTGCGCGCCGACGGTCAACTCGGCGCGCACGTCGTTGACAGTCACCGTGTAGGTCCCCTCAGGCAGGCCGCTCACGTCGAGCGGCTTCTCCACGGTGAAGGGCGTGATCACCTGGGCGCACATCGTGTTCGGGTCGGCAGGCGTCTGTAGGAGGGCGATTTGGATGCCGTCCTCGCCGGCTGTCTGCGTCGAGGCGCCGAGTTGGGCGCAGGCATCCGGGTGTTCCCCCCGGATTACTGCGACGTAGCCGTCGTCGCGCGCTTCCACGGTGACCGAGGTGACGTTGGCCGGCTGCAAGGCGGCGGCGCAGGCTCCCAAGAGCAGGCTGCCTAAGGCGAGAAGGACTATCAGGCTGTAGCGGGCGTACGTGTGGGGCATAGGGCGCTCCTTCGATGCTGGTTGGCAAATCTAGGATTCGGGCGCACACATTTGGCGACATCGAGTTATGCAGTAGACGGCATGGCGTAGGGCATTGTTCCGTGCAGGTTTTTGCCGCGAATTCGACGAATTTCACGAAGGGCAGAAGAGTGTTCCGGCAATGTCGCCAATCTATACAGGCTATGGTTAGACCCTGTTCGAGATGATTTGCCCCGAACAAATGTGCGAATTTTGCTTGACAAGGCAGAACGAATGTGCTATATTGGCTGTGTTCAGGCAGTGGTTTGCCGTAGCGAGCCGGCGTGATTGCAGCAGCCAGGGAGGTCTGCGCCGATCCGTCTTCGGCTGTTCCGGTGGAGGGAAAGTGGTAGACATGCTGCCCTATTCGTATGGTTTGATGGAGGCAATGGTGCGCGAACAGCGGAAAGACAGAGAGCGAGCGATTCAACGCATTAGCTTAGCCTATATCGCACAGGCGAATCGCCCGCCGCGGCGATCTGCGTTGCGCTGGGTCGGCGTGCAGTTGGAGCGCATGGGCCGCCGGCTGCAAGGGGCCGCGCCGCTCCAGACGCAAATGCGGGAGGAGTCGCTGGTACGGGTGAGCAAGAATTAAACGGTTTGAGCGCCAAGTGGGCGCGATGTCATGTTGAGCGAAGCGAAACATCTCTGCCTCTGGTACAACCAGATTCTTCAACTCGCTAACGCTCGCTTCAGAATGACAAATACTTGGTGAGCAAGAGTTAAACACAGACAGGCAGATGGTTAAAGGCGTCGGGTTTCCGCAGGGAGGCCCGGCGCTTTTCGTTTGGCAACCCGTATGGCTTATCCGTACGCCCCGTAGCGACGGATAGCCGCGATCATTGCCTTGACGTTTTCCACCTTGCAATACGACGTGATCGAGTTGGCGCTGGAGATCATGTAGCCGCCGCCCTTGCCCACGACCTCGATGCGCCGCTTCACTTCGGCTTCCACCTCTTCCGGCTCGCCCAAGGTCAGCGTGTAATGCAGGTCGATGTTGCCGATTAGGCAGACGCGATGGCCGATCTGCCGCTTCAGCGCTTCGATGTCCATCGGCCCCGGCTCAATCGGGTGCAGGCCGTTGAAGCCCAGCGTGAGCAGGTCGTCGAGGAACGGCTTGAGGTCGCCGTCAGAGTGGAAGATCCAGGGCAAGCCCGTGGCGCGGATGGCGTCAGCCACGCGGCGCATGTGCGGCATGAATACCTGGCGCAGCATGCGCGGCGAAAACATTGGGCCGGCGCGGTAGGCCATGTCGTCCATCGTCCACACGAAATCCACGCCCACCTCGCGCAGGCGGCCCAGGATGGCGATGCTCCAGTCGGCATAACGGCCTACGATGGCATCCACCAGGCCGGGGTCATCCGCCAGCGCGTAGGCGAAGTTGTCCAACCCCATGCTCAACAGAGTAGGCGAGACGCCCATGCGCATCTTGGCGGCGACGGCATAGCGACCCTGGTTGCGGCGCACCATCTCCTCGGCGGCGCGGTAGAGGGCCGGGTCGTCGGGGTCGGGCAGGACGAGCTTGCCCAGGTCGGCGCGCGTACGCAGCAAGGGCGCGGCCACGTAGTTGATGCCGTCCTGCTCATGGTACTGCGCGATGATGGGCGGCAGGAACAGGGCCAGTTGGCTGTCCAGCCCCATGATTTCGTTGACCTCTTCGGGCTCGTAGACTTCCTTGCCGAGCAAAGCGCGCTCGATGACCGGGCTGATGTCGCCCTCGACAAAGGGGACGCGGTCGGGCTGTTCCAGGCGAAGCGCGGCAAGCACGCGTTGGCGGGAGTTCATGTCAGCTATAGAGTGAGCCGTGCAGCACGCATTCGACGATGCTGTCGTCGAAGCTCATGCCGATCGAGTGGCCGGGTTCGACCTGTAAGAAATTCTCGTCCCATTCGCCCAGGATGAGCTTGCGGATGAGGACCAGGTCGCCGGTGAGCCGCTCGAAGCGCCAGTTGCGGCGTTGGGCCATTTCCTGGGCGCGAGCGATGGCGGCGTCGTTGTCGCCCACGCCCATGTCGATGTAGGCGGCGCGCTCGTAGTGCGCCTGCCATGCGCCCATGACTTCCATCAGGTAATCGGCGTTGTCCTTGCCGAACTTTTCCACGAATTTCTCGTATTCCTCGGCCAAGTCCGTGCTGGCCGCGGTAGCGCCCAACGCCTCGCCCGCTTTGTGGCGCTCCAGGTAATCGACCGTATACCAATAGGTGCCGGGCTGCTGCTCGAACTGATCCTTGTAGCGCATGCGGTCGCCCAGGTAGAGGGTGATGCAGTCGTGGGCGCGCGGGATGATCATGGGCAGGCTTTGCGACACGAGGCCGACGGTAGCCTTGCCGCAGATGCCGTAGCCGAGCACGATGGCGTCGTATTCGTCGGCGGGCGTGGCGTCGATGCGCTCTTGCAGACGGTCGCGCAGATCGTTGGGGCGGTTGTGCAGGCCGAGCTTGAACAGCTCGACGTCGACGATGTGCGGCGATTGCGCCGCAGAGGTGTAGAGCAGGCGGGCGAGCGCTTCACAGCCCAGGCATTTCAAACGCATAGCGGATTTCCTCGCAAAGGTGAACTTGGCGCCGGCGGCTGTGTGCGCCGGGCGAAACGGCGGCGAATGCCGTCCATTATAACAGATAGGCGCGCGGGGCAAGGGATGCCGGCGCTTCAGGGTGTTAGCTTCGCCAGTTCCGCCGTGAAGCGGGCGAAGGTGAGCTCCACGGAGCGGTCGCATTCGAGGGCGGCTTCGTAGGCACGGCCGGCTTGCTCCGTTTCGCCTCGCGCCGTGTAGGCGACGGCGAGAGCGACGTTGCCTGCAGGCGAGTTCGGGAAGCGTGTGGCGAACTCCTGCGCCGTCGCCAAAGCCCGGTCGCGCTCGGCTGCGGCTTCGTCCGCCTGTCCCATTCTGTCCAGCGCCAGGCCGCGGCGGATTGACAGAGAAACCGTCAGCATGGCGGGGGTGTCGGGCGGGAAATAGCGTCCATAGGCGGGCAGCAGATCGAAGGCGGCGTCGTAGGCTTGCAGGGCGGCTGCGGCGTCGCCGTTGCGCAGGGCGATGTCGCCCAACAGGGCTTGGGCCTCGGCGTTGGCGGGGAAGGCGGCGAGGGCGGATTCGTATTCGGCGGCAGCGGGCAGCAGTCGCTCTTGCGCATAGTAGATCTTGCCCAGGGCGGTATAGGCCACTGAGAGCAGGGGCGACGAGGCGTCGCCCGCCTCTAGCAGGATTTGGAACTGCTGTGCAGCCGCGTCGAGTTCGCCCATCTGGTAGAGATAGTCGCCGGCTGCCAGGTGTGCGGCCCAGTCGTTGGCCGGCGCATCCCGCAGCCGCTCGAAGATGGCCTCAGCCTCATCGACGCGGTTCTGCGCCCAGTAGATGCCGGCCTGTAGGCCCAGAAAGGCGGTAGAGTTCTCGTCCAGGGCGACGGCTTTGCCGATGGCCTGGGCCGCAGCGCTGAGCCGGCATTGGCGGTAGGCGGCCAGGCTGAGGCCGTAGTGCGCCGCGGCCGCCTCCGGGTTGATCTCCAGCGCAGCCGCGTAGTCTGCAGTTGCGGCGTCCAGATCGCCTAACTGGGTATGGAGTTCGCCGCGCAGGTAGAGGGCGTACCAGTTAGCCGGTTCGAGTTCGATGGCGCGCGCCAGTTCGCTCATCGCATCGTCGGGCAGGCTCTGCGCGCTGTAGATGGAGGCCAACTGGGCGTGGATGTAGGCCGTCTCCTCGTTATCCAGTGCGGCGAGATAGTGCGTTGCGGCTTCGTCCAGGTTTCCCTGGCGGAAGTAGGCGTCGGCCAGCGTGCTGTGTGCGCCGGCGTTGTCCGGGTCGGAGGCGAGAGCCTGTTGCAGTTGGGCGATGGCGGCCTCGACGTCGCCGAGTTGCGTCAGGGCGATGGCAAGCGAGACGCGGGAGTCAGCGGTCGGTTCCAACTCTACCGCCCGGCCATACGCTTCGGCGGCCTGTTCCCAATTGGACAGGCCGAGATAGATGCTGCCCAACGATGTGAAGCCGAGCGGATCGTCGGGCAGCAACTCCGTCAGCGTGCGGAAGCTCTCCGCCGCGGCTGTGTAATTCTCCTGGTCCATGTAGACCAGTCCGAGGGCGCGATGGGCTTCGGGTTCGGCAGGGTTCAGTTCGACGGCGCGTTCGAGCACGGCTTGGGCTGCGTCCAGATCTCCCTGGAAGTAATGGGTTGTGCCGAGCATGAGGCAGGTCTCGGCGTTGTCCGGCTCGATGGCGAGCGCCTGCTCATAGGCAGCGGTGGCGGCTTCCAGGTCCTCCTGCTGCCAATAGAGGCTGGCGAGGATAATAGACGGGCCGGCGTCACAGGCGTGCAGGGAGGCGGCCTGCTTCACGCTGGCGATTGCGCCTTCGACGTCACCTTGTTCGGAGAGCGTAAGGCCCAGCAACAGGTGGGCGTCGACGTCGGCGGGGGCCAGTTCAGCCCAGCGCCGGTACTCCTCGATGGCGCGGGCCGGGTCGCCCTGCCAGTAATAGACGTTGCCCAGGGCTCGGCGCACGGCGGGATCATCCGGCGCCAGCGCGGCGGCTGCAGTGAACTCGTCAAGGGCGCGGGGGTATTGTTCGGCGCGCAGGTGCGCATAGCCCAACTCCAGATGGGCGGTCACCGGGTCTTCGGGCTGGTCGACGGCGGCCTGCTCATAGAGCGCCAACGCCTGTTGCGCGGCCGCGATTGCGGCTTCCGTCTGGCCGGCGGCGTTATAGGCGTTGGCGAGCAGGTCATAGGTCGCCGGCTCCGCAGGCTCCAGTTGCGCGGCCTTGTCCAAGGCGGCGATGGCTTCGTCGTAGCGTTGCTGCTCAAGGTAGAGGCCGCCAAGCAGGCGTTGGCCTTGGGGCCGGTCGGGGTCCAGTGCGACGGCGTTTTCGGCGGCAGCCACGGCGCGCGCAAGCTGGCGCGCCGGGCTGCACAGTTGGGCATAGACCATCGCCAAATTGTAGTGGGCCTCGTAGAGGTCGGGCCGGATGGCAATGGCCTGCTCCAAGTCGGCGACGGCGTCCTCCAGCCGGCCTTCTTCATAGGCGAGCACGCCGCGGTGAAAGTAGATGCGGTCCTTGCCGATGGCCGACGGGTCCTGCAAGGGTTCGGACAGGGTCAGGGCGCGATCAAACATTTCGAGGGCATGTTCAGCATCGTCGTTGGCGTAGAAGGCGATGCCCAAGACGGCCGAGGCTGCGTAGGCCAGTTCTTGCGGCCCGTCCTCGATGAAGAGGTCGACGCTGGGCAGAACAGCCGGCTGGTAGACATAGGTCGAGATGTCGGTGACGCTCATCGAGGTCTCTTGGCGGACGGCAGGGAGCGAGCCGGGGATGGGCGCCAGGCTGGCAGCCTTAACCAGCAGGCGCGAGCTGTCCAAGCCGGCATCCAGGTCGGGGATGTCGATCACCTCGATGCGCGGGCTGATGCCGCCGGCGTCGTACCAACCCCAGATGACGAGCGTGGCGTCGCGTTCGATGCCGCTGCGCCGCGCCTCTTCGGCGGTCTCGTAAACCTCGCCGCTGCGCACGGCAGTAGCCAGGCCGCCGAGATGGCGCAGTTCTTGGTCGAGCGACTGAGCGATGTAGCGGGCGACGTCGACCTGTTCCGTGGCGCCGGCGGAATCGAAGTCGCCGACGAGGATGACGAAGCCTTCGGGCGGCTTGACCTGTGCATAGGCCCACCAGGCGCTCCAGCCGGCCAGCACGACGAGGATGACGGCAAGGAGGCCGCCGGCTTGGCGGCGACGAACACGCGAATCGGAGCGGGCCAGCGTATGCACCGAGAGGGCGATGCCGCCCAGAAACAGCAGGACGATCACGTAGGGCAGGGCGCCGGCCAATAGCTGCGCCGAGCGGCTGAAGACGCTGAACATGTTGAGGACGAACTGCAGCACCGCTACGAAAATGCCGAGCGTCGTCAGCAGCAGGGCGACAAGGCCGCGCCGGTCATTGGGCAGATCGTCGGCGGAGGGCGCGCTGCGGCCCAACAAGGCCGCGGCCAGGGCCGATATGCCCAAGACGCCGCGCAGCCAGCGCATCTGTTCCGGCGGCCGCGCCGCGGAGTCGGCAACGGTTGGGGCGGCTGTACCGGCTATCGGCACGGCCGCGCGCACGGTCGGCGCGACGTCTGCCGCCGTTTGCTCAACGCCGATAGCGGCGCGGTAAGCCTGGGCCAACTCGCTCGCGCTCTGAAAGCGGTCGGCGGGTTCCTTGGCGAGCGCTTTAAGCAAGACATCCGCCACAGCCGCAGGCAGGCTGGGGTTGACGGTGCGCGGCGAGGGCGGTTCGCTGCGCAGGTGATGCATCAGCACCGCGGCGGGCGAATCGCCGCTGAAAGGCGCGCGGCCAACGGCCATCTCGTAGAGCATGACGCCGAGCGAATAGAGGTCGGCGCGGGCGTCGACGGGCTCGCCGCTTGCCTGCTCCGGGGCCATGTAGGCGGGCGTGCCGACGATGCCGTCGGGCGCGGTCAGGTCTGCGCCGGCGTTGACGATCTTGGCGATGCCGAAATCGCAGATGACCGGCTCGTCGTCCGCCGTGAACAGAATGTTGGCGGGCTTTAAGTCTCGGTGGACCGCGCCTTGGGCATGGGCGTAGTCCAGCGCGGCGGCGAGGTCGTCCAATAGGTCTGCAATCTCGCGGGGAGGCAGGGTTTCGCCGCGGCGGGCAAGCTCATCCAAACGGCTGCGCAACGTGCCGCCGGGCAAGTACTCCATGACCATGATGGCCTGATCTTCGAGCAGATCGAAGTCGAAAAGGCGCACGATGTGCGGATGGCGCAGGGAAGCCACCAACTTGGCCTCGCGCCGGAAACGCCGGGCAAAGGCGGGGTCAGCCACGAACTGCGGCAGGATGACCTTGATGGCGACCGGTCGCTCCAGGTCAGGGTCGACGCCTTCCCAGACTTCGGCCATGCCCCCGCGGCCGATCAGGCGCTGCACGACATATTCCCCTAGCATCTTTTCCGCCACGGCTTGAACCTCCTATCTCCAGGCCAGTTCGATCTGCAGGCGCATTTTGACATCGCTGTCGACATAAAGCGCGCCGTGGTGTTGGCGCACAGGATGCACATCGGCGCCGGGGAGGACGGTGCTGTACTGCGGCACGTCGCCGTCCCCTTGCGGCTCGCTGGATAGATCGACCTTCTGCCAGGCGCCGGTTGGGTTGCGGTCGACGGCAATGCGCGTGATGGTCTTGACATCATAGCCGAAAATGCAGACGGCGGGAACGCTGCTGCGCGCGCCCAGCTTGGCGCGGAAAGCCTGCGCCCGGTTGAGCAGCGGGCGCTGCGGGTCGGGCAGCCAGGCCACATCGTCCAGAAGGTTGAGCGGTTCGCCCGAGCGGTCAAAGACGCAGGGGTAGGCGGGCAGCAGATAGTAGGAGGCGGGAAACGTGCCCATGAGGTCGCGCATCTGGTCGCCGAGCAGGCCAAAGGGCAGCAGGCCGGGGCCGCGCAGCAGCGAAGTGAGCGCTTTGGGCGCACCCTGATGGGGACCGCCCATGAGCAGCAGCCTCTCCACCTTGCGCTTGCCGCCGAGTTGTTCGACATAATAGCGGCTGACCAGACAGCCCATGCTGTGCGCGATCAGCGTGATCGGCGGCTGGACGTCCCACTCGTCGATTGCCTGGGCCAGCCGCAGCGCGCTTTCTTCGAGCGGCAGCCGCCAGTCGTAGGCGAATTCGAGCAGATCGTCGCCCTGGGTGTAGCCCAGGGCTTCTTGCAGGTATTCGATCAGCGGGTCGTACTGCTCCAGTTCGATCAGGTTGGGCACAATCACGAGTTGGCGCACCACGCGCCGCGGCTCTAGCGTGTATTGGCTCGGCAGGCGCAACAGATCCGGGTTGCTGAAGAACTTGAGCACATCGGGCCAAACGCGCTCCTCGCCCAGCCAAAGCTCGGAGCCCATGATGCCGGGGACGAAGACCACGGGGCGGCGCTGCCCGGCGGCGCGCGGCGCGATCTCCTCCATCAACGTCAGATCCTCCGGGCCGGCCTTGAAGACCACCTGCGCGTCGCCGATGCGCAAGGTGTCGCCGTTGTGTAGCAGATGCTCGTCGATGCGGCGTCCTTGCAGCCACGTGCCGTTGGTGCTGTCCAGGTCGCGCACCAGGCAGGCGTCGCCGCGACGTTCGATGCGGGCGTGGGTGCGCGAGACATTGGGCGCAGGAATAACAATGTCGTTGGTTGAATCTCGACCGATATGCACGGAATCTTGCGTGATCGGCAGTTCCCACGTGCGGTCGTGCGTATAGACGGCCAGACGCGGCGCATCCGCCTCGTGCAGGGAGATAGGCAAGACGGCCTGTGACAGGGTGACCGTCAGGTCCTGCACCGTTTCGATGAGGCGGGCGGCGGGAGCTGGTTCGGCCGCGCCGGGGAGATAGCGCAGGCGGCTATCGCCCAACTGCACGATGTCTTGTTCGTTCAAACGCGCCTGGGTGACCGCTTCGCCGTTGACGATCACGCCATTGGTCGAGCCGAGATCTGTGATCGTCCAGCCGTGTTCGTCGCGTGTCAGGCGGGCGTGGGTGCGCGAGACGCGTGCGTCGTGCAGCACGATGTCGCAGGCGGCGCTGCGGCCCAGGATCGCCTGCTTGCAGTCGAGCGTAAATTCCCGCGCGGCGCCGTCGGGGAAAGTGAGGATGAATCTATTGTCGCTGCCGGTCATTAGCCGCCTTTCAGAATGGGCTTAACACAATGTGGCAGAGAGTCATGAATGCCCCTATTTTACACCAACTTGGGAGCGGCGCAGCGGACACAACAACCCCGATGGTTTCGCGATCGGCGCAGGTCTCAGTTACCATGAGATCAAACCCGACTTCGCGGAAAGGCGTCGCTAACATGGGACAATCGACCACTACGCCGGATATCGCCGGCTTGCAGCGATCAGCAGCGCAGATTCAAGAGCAGATCGGACGCGTCATCGTCGGAAAGGCGGCGACGGTCGAACTGCTCCTGGTCGCGCTTTTTTGCAACGGCCATGTCTTGCTGGAGGACGTGCCCGGCGTGGGCAAGACGACGCTGGCGAAGGCGTTGGCGCGGTCGCTGGGCTGCACCTTCAGCCGCATCCAGTTCACGCCCGACCTCCTGCCCTCGGACATTACCGGCGTCAACGTCTTCAACCAGCAGACCGGCCAGTTCGAATACCGGGCGGGCCCCATCATGGCGCAGGTCGTCTTGGCGGACGAGATCAACCGGGCCGGGCCGCGCACGCAGTCGGCCTTGCTCGAAGCGATGGAGGAGCGCCAGGTGACGGTGGACGGCGAGACCCGCGCCCTGCCCTATCCCTTCCTGGTGATGGCGACGCAAAACCCGGTCGAACTGGAGGGCACATTTCCCCTGCCCGAAGCGCAGGTCGACCGCTTCCTCATGCGCGTGGAGATCGGCTACCCGCAGCGCGAGGAAGAGCGGCAGATCTTGCGCCGCTTCCGCATCGACAACCCGCTGGAGCGCTTGACGCCGCTCATTGACGCGGAAGCGCTGCGCCAGGCCAACTTGGCTTGCCGCCAGGTGTACGTCCACCCTGTGTTGGAAGACTACATCTTGGACCTGACGCTGGGGACGCGACAACATGCGGACGTGGAGCTAGGCGCCAGCCCGCGCGGGAGCCTCGCGCTCTATCGCGCCGGCCAGGCGCTGGCCGCGCTGCGCGGGCGGGACTATGTGATCCCCGACGACGTGCAGGAGTTGGCCATGCCTGTGCTGGGCCATCGTCTCATGCTGCGCGCCGACGCCCGGCTGCGCGGACGGAAGGCGGCGCAGGTGATCGACCGCCTGGTCGAACAGACGCCGGCGCCGGCGGAAGAGACGTGGCGCACACAGGCGCAAGCCTGAGGGAGCGCCGGCTGTGGAAGCCGCCTGGCAAACGCTGCTCATCGTCCTCTTGATCCTGGCCGTCGTCCTCGATCTGCCCCTGCTCATGCTGCTCTGCATCCTGCTGGGCTTGGTGCAGGCGACGGCCTGGCTGTGGCAGCGCACCTGTCTGGATGCGCTCACCTACCGGCGGCAGTTAGGCGTAAATCGGCTCTTCTTCGGCGAGGAGACCGACCTGCGCGTGGAGATGACGAACGCCAAGCCGCTGCCCCTTTCCTGGCTGCGCGTGGAAGACGTGTTCCCTGCCGCGCTGGAGATCACGCCGGAATCTGCCGTGCGCAACTACGGCCCCGGGCAGCGCATGTTGGTGAACTTGCTCTCTATGCGCTGGTATGAGCGCGTGATCCGGCGTTACCGCGTGCGCGGCTGCGAGCGCGGGGTGTGGCGCATCGGGCCGGCCAATCTGGCCTCAGGCGATCTGTTCGGCTTTGCGATCAAGCGACGGCAGGACGCGACGCTGGACACGCTATTGGTCTATCCCAAGTTGTTGCCGATCACGGCGTTCGGCCTGCCGGCGCTGCGTCCGTTCGGCGAGTTGCGCACGGCGCGGCGACTGACGGAAGATCCGCTGCAACTGACAGGCGCACGGCCCTACGCGCCGGGGGACAGCTACCGCCACATCCATTGGAAGGCGACGGCGCATCGTCGCGAGTTGCAGACCAAAGTTTTCGACCCGGCCGCGTCGCGGCCTGTGGCGATTTTTATCAACGTGAACACTTCTCGCTATCTCTTTGAAGGAACGGACTACGATCTGCGCGAGTATGCGATTTCGGCGGGGGCTTCGATCGCGCGTTGGGTGTGCGAGCAGGGGCAGCCGGCCGGCGTCTATGTCAACGCCGTGATGCAGCCGGGCGCACAGCGCGTGCGCATCCGTCCGCGCGCCCGGCCGGGGCAGTTGACCGAGATCTTGGACGCGCTGGCGCGCGTGACGGGTTACGGGCGCTGGCCGATGGAGGCGCTGGTCAGCGCGGAGGCGAGGCATCTGCCCTATGGCTCTGTGATCGTGGCCGTGTCGGCCACGGTGACGGACGAGTTGCTGTGGGCGCTGCTGGACTTGCAGGCGCGCGGCAGCGCCGCTGTCTTGGTGACGCTGGGCGACGACGCGCAGACGCCCGTCCCCGCCGGCATCCGGCGCTATCATATCGGCGGAAAGCAGGAATGGCATGAGTTGGCGGCGCTGGCCCTGGCTTGAGGAGGGCGTTCTGCCCCTGTTGCTGCTGTTGCTGCGGCTGAGTTGGCTGTGGCCGTGGCTGACGATCTTGGGGCGCTGGCTGCTGCCGGCGGGCGCGCCGCCTATCCTCTCGCTGTGGAATGCAGCCCTGTTGCTCGCCGGCGGCGCGCTGACCGTCCGTCTGTTGCGCGTTGATCCGGAGAAGCCGCGGCGCGCTCGCCTGTTGGCCGCCGGCATCGGCCTGGCCGCGCTGGCGTTGACGTTGTGGCTGCGCTGGGAGCGCGGGACCTACGCACTGTGGGATGTGCGCTGGCCGGCGCACCTGGGCGAGTCGCTAGTGTATTGGGGGGAGAACGTCTCCGCGCCGTTTGTGAGCCTGCTGCTGGCGGCCTGGCTGTGGCTGCGCGGCATGCGTGACCGGCCTGCCCCCGCTCACGACGATGTTTGGAGCGCTTTTGTAACAGGCTTCGTGGCGTTGGCGCTGCTATTGCTGGCAGCGCGCCTCGACCCGGCGGGGCTGCCCGACTCGGCCGGGCGCGGGGTTCTGCTTTTCTTCGCGACGGGCATGGCCGCACTGGCGTTAGCCGGGCTGCGACTGGCGCGCAACGTCCGCCAGAAAGACGCGCCGCTGCTGGTAAACCGCTACTGGCTGACGAGCATCCTCGTCACGATCCTGGCGCTGCTGGCGATCGGGCTGGCGCTGGGCGTGCTGATTACGCCGGAAAGCGTGGCGCAGCTTTTCGGCTGGACCAAGACTGTGGCGTCTTGGCTGTTGGCTTTGATCGGGTATGTGGCCTATGTAGCGGCCTATGTGCTCTTCCTGTTCCTGACGCCGTTGATCGAGTGGGTGCGGGCGCGCCTGGGCGAGCCGCGGCCGTTGGAACCCGCCGGCGTCGGAGAGCAGTTCGAGGAAATGTGGCGCGAGCGTCCGCCGCTGGAAATGTCGCCCGTGCTGGGCGAGTCGATGCGCTGGGCGGGGCTGGCCGGCGTGCTGGTCGTGATCGCCGTCGCCTTTGCCTTGACGCTTTACGTGCTGAGTAAGCGCAAGGACGAGGAGGTCGACGAGACGCGCGAGAGCATATTGACCGCCGATTTGCTGCGCGATCAAGCGGCCGCGTTGTGGAAACGCTGGCGCGACCGGCTGCGTCGCGGCCGTCCGCTAGACGAGCTGTTCTTGTCGCTGGCAGGCGAGGAGCCGCGGCGGCGCGCCGTGCGTGCAACGTACCAGGCGTTCTTGGCGGAAATGGCCCAGCGCGGCCGGGCGCGACGCCCGCGCCAGACGCCTATCGCCTATGCACGCCATCTGGCCGCGACGCTGCCCGCCGCATCCGCCGCGCTGCAGACGCTGACGGGCCGCTATGTGGCGGCGCGCTATGGCGCGAGCGCGCCGGACGCGGCGGCTGCGCAACGCGCCCAAGAGGCCTGGGCCGACATTCAGGCGCAGATGGCGGCAGATGCGGCGGGAGGCGGTCGTGAGGGTTCGGACAAATCGGGACTAGAAAGAGGTTGAGCCGCAGTCCAGCGGGAAGGGTGCGAACGCTGGTCTGCGGCTCAAGGCCACTCGTCAGATGGCCACAAGAAGGAGCACAATTGGCTTTGCCGGGGGTCCCGTCCCAGCTAAGCCAGGCGCTTGCACATAGGGTGATTCATGTGCACTCGTGATGACGGCGCGACCTTTGTAAGAGATACGCTCAGTTCGCGCGGCCATGATTCTACGGGCTTTAAACTATTATTGACGGAGTACTGGAGTAAAGGATCGCATGAAAATATTCGATATGAATTGGATGCAGGTCGAGGAGTACTTGCAGCGCGACAATCGCGCGGTGGTTCCTCTGGGCAGCACCGAGCAGCACGCCTATCTGAGTTTGGGCGTGGACAGCATCCTGTCGGAGCGCGTGGCTGTCGAGGCGGCCGAACCGCTGGGCGTGCCCGTCTTTCCGGCGCTGGTCTACGGCCTGACGCCTTATTTCCGCGAGTACCCTGGCACGATCTCCCTGCGCGTGGAAACCTACATGCGCCTGATCCGCGACATTCTGGACGGGGTGGCGCAGAGCGGTTTTCGCCGCATGGTGATCGTCAACGGGCACGGCGGCAACTCGCCCGCCGATGCGCTCGTGACCGAGTGGATGGCCGACCACCCCGATGTGCAGGTCAAGTTCCACAACTGGTGGAGCGCACCCCGCACCTGGGCGATGGTGCAGCAGATCGACCCGGCGGCCAGCCACGCTTCGTGGATGGAGAACTTCCCGTGGACGCGGCTGGCGGACGTCACGCCGCCCGTCGAGCAGAAGAAGGTCCCTGACCGCGCCGGCATGGCGCGGCTGGTGGGGAAGCGGCTGCGCGCCTTTTACGGCGACGGCAACTTCCTCGGCTATTACCAGCGCGACGACGCCGAGATGCTGGCGCTGTGGAAGGTTGCAGTAGAAGAGACGCGTGACTTAATCGAGAAAGGCTGGGACTAACATGGAATTTCTGGTTTGGGGAGCGGGCGCCATCGGCGGGACCATCGGCGCCTATCTGGCGCGGGCCGGCCATCAGGTCGTTTTTGTCGACCGGGCGGCGGAACACGTGGCAGCCATCAACCGCGACGGCCTGCGCATCACCGGGCCGGTCGACGAGTTCACGGTGCAGACGCCGGCCTATACGCCGGACACCCTCACCGGCGAATATACGACGATCCTGCTCTGCGTCAAGGCGCAGGACACGGAATCGGCCACGCGCAGCCTGGTGCGCTATCTGCGCGACGACGGCTGTGTGGTCTCCGTGCAGAACGGGCTGAACGAGCTGATCATCCGCCAGATCGTCGGCCCGGAGCGTACGGTCGGCGCCTTTGTCAATTTCGGCGCTGATTACCTGGAGCCGGGGGAGATCCTCTACGGCGGGCGCGGCGCAGTGGTGCTGGGCGAGATTGACGGCCGCATGACAAGGCGGCTGGAGGCGCTGCACGCCGCCTTCCTCGACTTCGACGCCGACGCTATTACCACGGATAACATCTGGGGCTACCTGTGGGGCAAGCTGGCCTATGGCGCGCAGTTGTTCGCCACGGCGCTGACCAACGACTCCATTGCCGATTCGCTGGCGAATCCCCGCTACCGCGATCTGTACATCGCCGTGGCGCAGGAAGTGATGCGCGTCGCCCAGGCGCAGGAGATCCGGCCCGAAGCGTTCAACGGCTTCAACCCGCTGGCCTTCCTGCCGGACACCCCGCTCCAGGTGTCGCTCCAGTCGCTCGACGACATGACGGCGCACAACCGCAAGTCGGCCAAGACGCACAGCGGCATCTGGCGCGATTTGGCCGTGCGCAAGCGCAAGACCGAGGCCGACGCCCAACTCGGCCCGATCATCGAGGCTGGCGAGCGCGTGGGCGTGGCGACGCCGCTCACCGCGCGCATGAAGGAGCTGATCCACGAGATCGAGGAAGGTAAGCGACCCCAGAGCACCGACAACCTAGACGTGCTGATGGACCTAATTCCCTGACGCGTGCCGTCCCCTGCGCCAGGGATGGGGCCTGTCTCAGATCGTTGACCGTCTGTGCTGGAGGCGGCATCCTGGTCGCCGGACGCGCCGCCGGCAAGGATGTCGCCGCTACGCGTGGGCGTAAGGGCGATGGGTCGGGGGCTTGGGCCGCATCCCGCAAAAGCTATTTGATGTGATAATCTATAAAAATTCGCACAATAAATCGATAGACAAGTGAGCAGCCATGAAGATCGAATTTCCCAATAAGACGGTGATCGTGACGGGTGCGGCCCACGGTTTCGGTCGCGCCATCGCGCTGGCCTTTGCCAAGCTCGGCGCCAATGTGTGGGCGTGCGACTTGCTGGGCGACGAGGTGCAGGAAACCGCACGCTTGGCGGCAGAGGCGGGCGGACGCTGTACGGCGCGTCAAGTGGACGTGACCGACCGCGACGCCATCTTCGCCTTTGTGCGCGAGGCCGAGGCAAGCTCCGAGTCGGGGCAGGTGCACGTGCTGGTCAACAACGCCGGCGGCGTGCTTGGCCAAGTCGGTCGCCCGCTGGAGGAGGTGCCGCCGGAGGACTGGAACGCCATCATCGCGGTCAACCTGTCCGCCGCATTCTATTTTTCACAGGCCGTTGCGCCCGCAATGAAAAATGCGAAATGGGGCCGCATCGTCAACATTTCCAGCGGAGCCGGCCTGGGGCCGAGCCTGACCGGCATTCAGGCCTACGCCGCGGCCAAGGCCGGGCAGATCAACCTCACGCGCCAGCTTTGCCAGGAACTGGGGCAATACAACATCACGGTCAACAACATTGCGCCCGGTTTCGTGCGCTCCAACCCCACCACCGAGAAGCAATGGGAATCCTATGGCGAGGCGGGCCAGAAGGCGTTGGTGGAGCGCATCGCGCTGCGCCGCCTGGGCTCGCCGGACGACATCGCCAACGGCGTGATCTTCTTCGCTTCGGACTATGCCGGCTGGATCAGCGGCCAGGTGATCCGCATCGACGGCGGCTACTAGACGCGGCTAGTACGCAATGTGACGCCATCCAGGAGGCACGGTCGCTTCCTGGATGGCTTGTTATGTGCAGTGTGAATGGCTGAGGAGATAAACATGGCGGAAGATGTGTACGCCTACCTGGAAGCGCGCCGGGAACAGGCGCTGCAAGACCTGATCGAGTTCGCCTCGATCGCCAGCGTCAGCACAGACCCGGCCTATCAGGCCGAGATGGCGGCCGCGGCGCAGTGGGTGGCTGGCCGCCTGGCGCAGGCCGGCATGGATGCAGTCGAGGTGATCGAGACGGACGGCCATCCCGCGGTCTATGCCGAGTGGCTGCACGCACCGGGCGCGCCGACCATCTTGGTTTACGGGCACTATGATGTACAGCCGCCCGACCCGCTGGACAAGTGGCGCAGCGATCCCTTCGCGCCGCAGGTGCGCGAGGGCCGGCTCTATGGCCGCGGCGTTTCGGACGACAAAGGGCCGATGTTGATCCCGCTGCTGGCGGCGCAGGCATACATGGCGACAGCCGGGCGGCTGCCCGTCAACGTCAAGTTCTTGTTCGAGGGCGAGGAGGAGGTCGGCAGCCCCAGCCTGGAGCCGTTGATCGCGGCGCATGCTGCGCGGCTGGCCGCGGATTTCGCGCTTTCGGCGGACGGAGCGATGTGGCGCATCGACGATCCGTCAGTCACCGTGTCCAGCCGCGGCATGACGGGGCTGGAGTTCAGGCTGCGCGGCGCGGCCAAGGATTTGCACTCCGGCAGGCATGGCGGCGCGGTGGCCAATCCGCTGCACGCGCTGGCCGAGTTGGTCGCCGGGTTGCACACGCCGGACGGACGCGTGGCCGTGGCGGGTTTTTACGACGACGTCGCCGAGTTAAGCGCGGCTGAGCGCGCCGAGTTGGCCGCGCTGCCTTTCGACGACGCAGCCTATCTGCGCGAGGTCGGCGCGCCTGCGCTCTTCGGCGAGGCGGGCTACACGACGGCGGAGCGCATGTGGGTGCGGCCCACGCTGGAGGTCAACGGCATGGGCGGCGGCTACCAGGGGGCCGGCTCCAAGACGGTCATCCCCGGCGAGGCGATGGCGAAGATCACCTGCCGGCTCGTCCCGAACCAGCGCCCTGCGGACATCGCCGCCAAGATCGTGCGCCACCTGGAGGAACATGCGCCGCCGGGCGTGACGCTGGAAGTGGTACGCGGCGGCGGGCACGATGCGCTGCCCTATCGCATCCCCGACGACCACGCGGGGCTGCGCGTTGCGATGGACGTGCTGCGCGCGGTCTATGGGCAGGAGCCGCTCAAGGTGCGCATGGGCGGCACGCTGCCGGTGAGCGAGTTGTTCCGGCGTCTGCTGGGCATCGACACGGTCTTTTTCTCGTTCTCTACTGCGGATGAGGACTTCCACGCGCCCAACGAGTTTTTCCGCGTGCAGCGTCTGTACGACGGGCTGAAGGCCTGGGCGATGTACTGGGAGCGTCTGGCGGGGTAACGGCAACCGCAGACCTGTAGTCTTCAGTGGCATATCCGCCAAGCGGCTGTCATTCTGAAGCGAGCGTTAACGAGCTGAAGAATCCCGTTGAACTAGAGGTCGAGATGCTTCGCTACGCTCAGCATGACAGGGGCGCAAGTATCACCCTGAGCGGAGCGAAGGGTCTGGTCGGTTACGCGTCGCAAGACGATCTGGCGCTTCGCATGACAGCTTACGTATTTGGCGATCAGGTCATTCAGTCCTGCGAGAGGATCAGCGCGGAGTAGGGGCCGACGGCGATATTGCCCCAGGCGGGCATGCCGTCCGCTCCCGCTCCCTGCGGAGGCGCGGCTGCGATCACGTCCGGGCAGCGGGCGTTGCCGAACTCGGCGGCGTAGCGGCGCAGGTCGCTGTTGAAGCGCACGCGCCATGCGCCGCTGTGCGGAAAGCCGATGGTGTAGGCCTGGCGGGCGCTGTTGGCGAAGTTGGCGACCACGACTACGTCGTCGCCGGGCCCGCCGGCATCCCAGCGGTGATAGGCGATCAATTTGTCGGCCTCGTTGACGTGGAAGACGTTGACGTGCTGTCCCATGAGGCCGCGCGTCTTGCCGTCGAGGTTGCGCCGCAGCCGGATCAGGTCGCGGTAGAGGCGGTATATGCCGCTGTGGATGGCGGCCCGCTCCCAGTCCAGCGGCACGCGGTCGTCGAACCAGCCGGCGGTGAGGAACTCCTGCCCCTGGAAGATCATGGGAATGCCGGGCGCGGTGAAGACGATGGCCGCGCCCAAGGTCGAGCGCTTTTTGGCGAAGTAGCTGTCCGCCTTGCCGGGAGCGATCTCCTCCGGGACGCGCGCTTTGCCGTTGGCGACTTCGTCGTGCGATTCGGTGAAGACCACGCGGTCGAAGGCGCTGCCGTTGTAGCGGAAAGCCAGCGCGCCGTTCACCGCGGCCATGCTGCGCGTCTCGTCGCTGGGGCTGATCACGGCGTGGCGAATGGCGTGGACAAAGGCCGCGTCCCACTGCGCCTGAAAGCCCGCGCCGCCATGCTCTGTGGGCAGGGTGATCGCGGCGTTGTGCTGCATGTCCTCGGCAATGAAGACGCGCCCCGGGAAGCGCGCGTTCAACTCGTCGTTGATGTGGCGCATCAGGCTCCAGCCGTCAGCGATGCCGGCGCTGCCGTCTCCGTCGAAGCCGCCTGCCGTGCGCATGTAGGACGTGGCGTCCCAGCGCAGCCCATCCGCGCCCAGTTCCTCCAGCCACATGGCGGCGTTGTCGAGGAGGAATTGCCGC
>CAZYSJ010000077.1:0-23303 GCA_964649875.1 uncultured Caldilineaceae bacterium | reverse complement strand
GCGCTGAAGCCGAGGCCGGCTACGGCGCGCTCGTAGATGAACACGGCGGGCGGCTCGAGGCTTTCCGCCGTGCTGCGCTGCGCAACGGCCTGCTCAGCGCGGCGCACATGAACGCCCAAATCACTCGGATCGCACATCAAATAGAGCGGGGCGAGATTGCTCACGGCGTAGGCCAGGCCGTCCAGCCCGCCGCGCACGCGCACCGCCGCCTCCAGCCGCTGGTGACAGGTGCGGCAGACCAGGACGAGATTGCTCAGCCGGTTGGCGTCTCGATAAGCCTCGTTGACGCCGGGGACATAGCCGAACACGCGGAAAGGAACCAGGTGGTGAACGTCATGCTGGCGGCCAGGAGGTTCGGGTGCGCCGCACTGGGTGCAGCGGTAGCCGTCGCGGGCGCGCACGCGCTGCCGCTGCTCTTCCCAATTAGGGCCATAGTCGTTAACTGAGTCGCGCCACGAACCGGCCTGCTCCAACGCCGCCTGCGTTTCGGGCGGGACGCTGATCCAATAGCCCGCAGTCTCCAGTAACCGCGGCGGGTAGTCCAGCGGGAAGACGCCCAGCGTCTCATGCGTAAAGCGCTTGATGCGGCGGTAGCCGAGAGCCTGCACGCTGACGCGCAGATCGCCATGCGCCGCAATCGCGCCGCCGGTTGCGCGGCGCTGGCGTTCGGCTAGCGTTTCGACCTGCGTTTCGGCCACGACATCGGTGTAATAGTCCGCCTCGATAGGCGTGACGTGCGCTACGCTGTTCTCTAGGTCTAGCTCCTGCACGTTGTAGCTCTGGCCCTCGTGCAAATAGAGCGCGCCGGCGTGGACGAGCAGAGGCGCGCTGGCGGCGTCGATCACGCCGATGACGGTCTGCCCTTCGCCCATTTCGGCCTGGATGGCGACCGTGTCGCCGCTGCTGCGCAGCCCTACGCCGCGCGCCGGATAAGCCGCGCCGATCCAAAAGCGGCGTCCGTTTTGCTCTTGTACATCGCCCTGCTCGGCGAGCAGATCGAGCACGTCCGCGGCGTGCGGGCTGCGGCCGAAAGGTTCGCTGCGCTCAAAGGGCGCCTCGAAGGCGGCGCAACGCATGTGGTCGATCAGCAGCATGAGGTTGTCCGGGTTGATCAGAGCGTGTTCGGGCGAGCGCTCGAAGAGAAACTCCGGGTGGCGAATGACGTACTGATCGAGCGCGCCGGCTGTGGCGACGAGGATGGCGAGCGATGCCTCGCGCGTGCGGCCGGCGCGGCCCATCTGCTGCCAGGCGCTGGCGATGCTGCCGGGGTAGCCGCAAAGCACCGCGGCCTGAAGCTGGCCGATGTCGATGCCCAGTTCCAGCGCGTTGGTGGCGACTACGCTGCGCACGGCGCCGCTGCGCAAGCCCGCCTCGATGCTGCGCCGTTCGCCCGGCAGGTAGCCGCCGCGATAGCCGCGGATCATCTGCGCCACGGGCATGCGTGCATCGCCGCCAAGCTCGGCCCGATCTGCGGCGCGGGCCACGCGCTCGCGCAGATAGGTAAGCAGCAACTCGGTGACGAGGCGTGAGCGTCCAAAGACGATGGTCTGCACACCGCCGAGCACGCAGCGTGCGGCTAGGTCTTGCGCCGCCAGGACGCTGCTCTGGCGCAGCCCGCGCTCGGCGTCATAGATGGGCGGGCTGTAGAGGATGATGTGCTTTTCGCCGCGCGGCGCGCCGTTCTCGTCGATCAGCGTGACGGGCTGCTCGATCAGCCGCTCGGCCAACTCGGCCGGGTTGGCGATGGTGGCGCTGGTGCAGATGAACTGGGGCCGGCTGCCGTAGAAGGCGCAGACGCGCTGCAAGCGGCGCAGCACGTTGGCGACGTGGCTGCCGAAGACGCCGCGGTAGCTGTGCAACTCGTCGAGCACGACGTAGCGCAGCCGCGCGAAGAACGGCTCCCAGTTGGTGTGGTAGGGCAGGATGCCCATGTGCAGCATGTCGGGGTTGGTGAGCAGAAGCCGCGCCTCTTGGCGGATGCGGGCGCGCTGCGCGCTGGGGGTGTCGCCGTCATAGGTGGCGACGCTGATGCCCGCACCTTGCTCCGCCAGGGCAGACCGCCAGGCGTGCAGTTCGGCGAGCTGGTCTTGGGCGAGCGCTTTGGTCGGGAAGAGATAGAGCGTGCGCGCTTCGGGTTCCAGCAACGACGCACGCAAAACAGGCAGATTATAGCAAAGCGTTTTGCCGCTGGCCGTCGGCGTCACCACGACGGGGTTCTGGCCGTCCAGCGCAGCCTCTACCGCTCTGCCCTGGTGCAGATAGAGCTGCTCGATGCCGCGACCGCGCAGCGCCGCCCGGATGCTGGGATGCAACCGCTCCGGCAGGGATACATAGGCCGCGGGCCGGCCGTGAACCGTCTGCCACGCGGCGACGTTCGCCATAAACTGCGGGTCCGACCGGAAGCCGGAGAGTACGCGCGCAAGCGTCATGAAATGCCAAAGTATCAGTTCTAGGGGTCGGGAAGGCCGCGATGCAGTTCTCCCGCCCCGTTCGTTGCGATTGCGGACCTAGCCGCGCACTGCGCCCAAGGCCAGCCCTTCCTTCTGGTAGCCTTGCAGCAGGAAGTAGATGACGAAGAGCGGCAGCACCGAAATTGTCGTTCCCGCCATGATCACCGGCCACGGCGTCGAAAGGCCCTCGCTCACCGGCAAGGTGGAGATAGCCACCATCAGCGTGAACATCTCCTTAGAGCGCATGAAGATCAGCGGCCAGAAGAAATCGTTCCAACGGGCGATGAAAGCGATAGACGCCCACGCCGCCAGCGCCGGCGCCACAACCGGCACGACGATCTGCCAGTAGATGCGGAACTCGCCGCACCCGTCAAGCCGCGCTTGCTCCATCACCTCGTTGGGGAAGCCGGAAATGTACTGCCGCATGTAAAAGATGCCGATCGCCGTGGCCGCGGTGGGGATGATCAGCGAGAGCAGGTTGTTGATCCACCCCAGGGCGCGCATGATGGCGAAGACCGGCACGACGCCTGCTTCCGGCGGCACCATCATCGTCGCCAGCAGCAGGAAGAAGAGCGCGTTCTTGCCGGGGAATTCGTACTTGGCAAAGGCCATGCCCGCCAGCGAGCAGAGAAAAACGGTGAGGATCGTGCCTACCGTCGCCACGGTGACCGAATTGAGGATGTTGCGCGCCAGCGGCAGCAGCCGCGACACCGCCACGTAGTTGTTGAGGGTAGGGTTTTGGGGCAGGAGACTGCCCAGGCCGCCAAAGCCCTCGGTGACCGGCTTGAACGAGGTGCTTGCCATCCAGAAGATGGGAAAGATCGCCAGGATGCACCAGACGATGAGCACGATGTAGGCCGCTAAGCGACCTGGGGTAAAGTTCCGCCGCGCCATCTCAGTTCACCTCCGTCAGGCCGCTTTGCCGCAGCAACAGCACAATCTGCGCCGCCGACACGATCAGCAGGATGAACGTCAGCGCATAGCCGATGGCCGATGCCAGCCCCAGCTTGAAGATGCGGAAGCCGTTGAGGTACAGGTACTGCACGATGGAGAGCGAGGAGTTGCCCGGCCCGCCCTGCGTCAGGATGTACGGCTCGGTGAAGATGCGGAATGAGTCGATCGTGAGCGTGATGAAGCAGAAGAACAGGATGGGCATGAGCACGGGGATCGTGATCGAGAAGAAACGCTGCACCGGCCCGGCCCCGTCCACCGTGGCGGCCTCGTGCAGTTCCGGGTTCATGCCCTGCAAGCCCGAAAGCAGGATCAGCGTGTACCACGGGGTGAGACGCCAGACGTTGAGAAAGATGACCGGCAATTTCGAGATCTCCACGCTGGTGAGCCAGGGGACGCTCGGCAGCCCTACGGCGTTGAGCAGCGTATTGACCAGGCCGCTGTTGAAGTCGAAGATCATGTTGAAGATCAGGCCGACGGCGACCGTCGCCGTCACGTAGGGCAGGAACATGACCGAACGCATCAGGCGGCGACCGGCCAGGCGCGGCATCGCCAGGAAGTTGGCGAGCAGCAGCGCCAACGGCAAGATGAGCAGGCCGTTCGCCAGCCAGTAGATGACCGTGTTGCCCAATGCCGTGTGGAACACCTCGTCGCGCAGCAGAAAACGGTAATTCTTCAGCCCGACCGGTTCCATCGGCCCCAACCCGTTCCACTCGTGGAAGCTCATGTAGAAGGACCAGACGAGCGGAAAGAACTGGAAGATGGCGAACAGGATAAAGAAAGGCGAGATAAAGAGATAGATCGTACGCGCGCGCCAGATGCGCTGCAGGAGCCCGGAGCTAGGCACTGGTTTCACCTCTGGAACGTGAGATGCCGGCGTAGTCTGTGGTCAATGCTTGGACAGCCGCGGGGACGGATGACGGACGCCCGCCCCCGCGATCTATATGCGAGTTGTGGCCCGAATGGGCAAGCCGCGACTATTCGACCGGGGCTTGTCCGATGCGGTCGCGCAACTGCTGGCCCATGTTGGCGATAGCTTCGTCCATGGTCTGGCTGCCCGCCACCCATTTCTCGATTTCCGCCGAGATGATCTGGTCAGCTTCGGCGTCCTTCTCGGTGACGCGCAGGTTCTGCGACGGATTCTCTAGCCCCTTGCCCTCCATCTCGCGGAAGGACTGCCCGCCATAGAAGGGTTCCGGCTCTTTCCAGAACTCATCTTCCAGCAGTTCGCGGGCGATGGGGTTGGAATACGGCGCGTTCTGCTCCACCATCTGGTTGGTCCACTTCTCGCGCGCAGCGGCGTTGAAGTGGTAGTCCTCCCAAACCAGCTTGTAGAGGTCGGCGTAGACCGGGTTCGGCTTATCGATCAGGCATTGCATGCCTACGACCGGCGCGCCGCCGAGGCCGATCTCCTCGAACACGGGGGCGGACATCACGCGCCACTTGCCTTCCATGTCCGGCACGTTCTGGCGCAGGAACTCATCCCAGAAGGCGCCGATGTAGTACGTGGCGATCTTGCCCTCACGCGTGGCGTCGTAGAGCGGCGGCTGGAACATGGCCGTGCTGTAGAGCAGCCCTTCGCTATAAAGCGTCTCCAGCGTGCCCAACGCCAATTGCGTGCCGGGGTCGCTGTCGATCACGACGTTGCCTTCGTCATCCCAGATGCGCGCTTGGGCCTGGGGCATGAGGCCGCGGCGGCCCCAGTAACGCCAGGTGTACGCGCCGGGGTCGATGTAGGACAGGAAGACTTCGCCGTTGCTGGCTTCCTTCAGCTTGCGACCGACCTCGACGTAGCCTTCGAAAGTGGACATCTCGGCGGGGTCGATGCCGTACTGCTCGAAGATCTCGTTGTTATAGAAGAGCAACTGCGGGCGCAGGTCTTTGGGCAAGCACCAGATGCGGTCCTTGTAGTAGAGCTGATCCAGCGCGCCGTCCACAAAGCGATCCTCGAAGGACTCGACGTATTCGGTCACGTCCATGAGGATGCCGCCCTCGGCCATGGCCTTCATGGAGACAGGGGCCGAGGCGACGGCGTCGGGCAGTTCGTCATACGCGCCCGCGGTGTAGGAGAGCATCACCTTCTGGCGAGCGTCGGCCTCGCCTTCGGTCTGCACCATCTCCACCGTGACGCCGGGCGCCACATCGGGGTTGTCCTCGAGGAAATTCTCGAAGAACTGCTGCCAGTATTGCGGTTGGCCGTAGTCAAACACGACCATCTTGCCCGGCGGGAAGGCCGGCGCGCCCTCTTCGGCGGGGGCGGCCTCCGGCGCTACGGCTGCAGGCGCGGCGCATGCGGCCAGCGCCAGCGTCGCCAACAGCAATAGACTGGTAAAAAGCCATCTTGTGTGTGTCATAAGTCTCTCCTTACTGTGTTAGAAGGTGTTATTCTTTCCGTTGCAGCCGAGGCTGCGCAGGCGGTTGTCAATCGATCGGCAACGCCGCGCTCAGTTGCCGGGCCACGTCGCCGCGGCGTGAACCGCGGCGCGGATGTTGGCGTAGGGCGTGCTCGTCGGCAGCGTGCAGTCCGCGCCGAGCAGCAGCCCCTGCGCGCCCAGGCGATCCAGCGCGCCGTGCACCTCGTCGCGGATGGCGGACTCCGGCCCATTGACGACCGGGCCGCGGAAGTGCACCCCGCCCAGGATGGGACGCCCGAAAAGCGCCCGCCCTTCCTCCAGCGGGGGATTGTGCTCGTTCTCGCCCCAGTTGACCACGTGGGCCGGGTAGTCGGCATACGGCTCCAGGCGCACGTTGTCCTTGCAGATGTGCAGAATGTTCACCTCGCCCGCGCCTTCGACGGCGCGCAGGACGCGCAGGTCGTAGGGCTTGATGTACCGCTCGAATTCCTCTTGCGAGAAGCGATAGGACTCGCCGCCGAGGGCCGCATAGTAGATGCCCGCCGCGCCCGCGTCGAGGCAGGCGAGGCTAAAGGCGGCAAGGCTGTCCGCCACAGCATCCAGCGCAGCCAGCACCGGCTCCGGGTCGGCGTGTAGGTGGTCGGAGACGGGGTTGCCGCGGGCAAGGGTGTCTTCGGGAGAACCAGACGCGTGGAAAGCCGAGGCAAAGACGCCATGCACGGTGGCGATCACCATCGCCTCGTCGCCGACCGCGTCGCAGACCTGCTTGATCTCGTCCAGTTGCTGCTGGTAGAAGGGCGCTGTGACGGGCGCGGCGCGCATCTGCCGCCAGTCCGCCGGGCTGCGCACGGTAATGTCCGCCTGGTACAGGTGCTCGTTCATCACCTTGAGGATATCCACATCCGTCTCGCGGTAGAAGCGGAGGTGCGCTTGCACAGCGGCGGAGCCGGTCTGTTCGGCAGGGGGAAAATGCAGCCAGAAGCCTGCGGGCACGCGATCGACGGCTGCGCCGGCAACTGCAGCGCGTACGCGTTCCTTCTTGTCCATAGTCAACTCTCTCCTTACAAGCGCCGGTTTTAGCCGGCGCGGGATGCGCGCCCCAACAAGGGGCCGCCATATTGTGGCCCACAGTATACTACACCGCAAGCAAGCGGCGGAATCGCGCAATTTTGGCGCCCCTTCCCGTTTTCCGTGGCCGCCCTCCGCCGGGTATAATCGGCTCAGAACGGCTCAGGGAAGTTGATGGAGCGCGCCCCGTCCATGAACGCATACAATCCAGGCCACGGTCTGTTGCCGTGGCCGGAAGCGGAGTTTACGCGGCTGGTCAGCCGCGCCTTCAGAAGCTATCACAGCTTGCTGGCCTTGGCGCGCTCGCCGCTGGCCCATTCCGCCCTGGTCGCGCCGCTTCTCGTGCTGGACGACCTCTCGCCCACCGCGCAGGAGCGCGGCCAAGCGCTGCGCCTCACGCTGGCTGCAACCGTCGACCAGATCGCCCCTGGCCGCATGCGTTTTCCTCTCGGCGTCTACCGCCCGCCCGACGACCCGACCTGGCGCGAGCCCCGCTACTGGCGCTATAACATCCTGCGCCATTGTTATGTCGAGCCGCTGCGCCCTGAAGAGTACGTGGACGGCGGGCGACTGACCGAAACCCTGCTGGCGCTGACGGGCATCCCCAGCGCAGACGCCTTCTTCTACGAGCGCAGTCGCGCCATCCGCGAAGTCGCGCAACGTCTTCGCCGCCGGCTGTTCGCCGCCGAGCCGGACCCCGAACTCCAGCAGATCGCGGTGGACGCCGCCTGCCTGCCTCTGGAAGATCGGCCTGACGCCGCCGAGTTGCTGGGCATCGCCGCCACCTTCACCGGCGTCTTCCCGCGTGCGCTCCTGCTGCAAATGGCCGCGGCCGAACGTCTGGCCGAACCCGAAGAGCTGCTCGATTACCTGACGGCCCATCGCTTGCTCTTGGCCGGCGATCGCGGCCGCAACTTGTGGCTCTCGCCCGTGCTGCAAAGCGGACTCTACCGCCGCCAGGCGCGCGACCGTCTGGCGTTGCGCCATGCCAGAGCCGCTTCGCATTTCCTGACCAACGGCGAACCGCTGCCCGCGGCGCAGCATTTCCTGCACGCCCGCCAGTGGACGATGGCCGCCACCCTGCTGCTGGACGCCGCCCAAGATCTGATCGACGAGATGCAGGTAGACGAACTGCGCCGCGCGCTCGAAGCCTTCCCGCCCGATCAACTCCCCCCGGACCTGTGGCGCGAGACGCGCCTGTTGCTCGGCGATCTGCTCGCCGAGACGGGTCGCCGCGACGATGCGCTTGCAGCACTCGGCCAAGCGCTAGAGATCGTCACGGAACCGGCTGACCGGGCGCGCATCGTCCGCCGCATGGGCAAGCTCCACGAAGCGGACGACCCGCAGCAAGCGCTGGAAGAGTACCGGCAAGCCATCGAGCTGCTGCGCGGCGATGACCCGGAGCGAATACGTTTGCTCAAGGATCGCGCCTTGCTGCACCTCTCTCGCCGGGAATGGACCGAGGCCGAGGCGGATCTGTCCGCAGCCCTGGCCCACATGACACGGCAGCCGGCGGACGTGCGCCCTGAAGCGCGCGCCGAGGTGTACGATGCTCTGGCGCTCCTCTATCGCCACAAACGCCAGTTCGCCCAGGCGATCCGCTACGCACGCATGGCGCTCGCCCAGCGTGAAGAGGCCGGCGACCTGCCACGCGCCGCCAGGGCGCTCGACAACCTGGGCTTGATCTACGACGACATGGGCGACCCGCAGCACGCTATCGCCGCCTATCGCGCCACCGTCGACGCCTACGAAAAGCTGGGCAACCAGGAACTCGTGGCAGGGACGCTGCTCAACATCGGCGCGGCGCTGGGCCGCGCCGAACAGCCGGCCGCGGCTGCGGACACGTACCGCCAAAGCCTCGACCTCTGCCAGGAGCTCGACCTGCCTCGCGTCGAGGTGCGCGCCTGTTACAGCTTGGCCGAGGTCTGCGTCGCCCTGGGCGAGATGGATGAGGCGCGCAGCCATTGGCAGGCGGGTTACCGGCGCAGCCTGGAAACCGGCTTGGACGACGAGGCCGAGGGCTTCCGCGAGTTGCAAGCGGACCTGCCCGCGCTGCGCGAGGCCGCGACTGAAGCCGTTGACGACGAGCAAAGCGATACGGGGCAGATAGCCCGCCACGCCGCGCCCTTGCCGGATGACCAGGAGATCCTCGACCTGGCGCGCGACCAGGGGGCCATCACCACGCGCGCGCTGATGACCGCCACCGGCGTGAGCAAGGCGACCGCCACGCGGCGGCTGGCCGCCCTGGCCGAAGCGGGCCGCCTGACGCGTCACGGCGCGGGCCGCGGCGCCTACTATGTTTTGGCCGACCCCGACGCGGCGCACGCACTCGCGGACCTGCGCCGTCTGTTGGCCGAGCATGGCCCGCGGCTGGCCGACCGCTATCAACTGACCGCCATCGGCCTGGCAGAGCCGCCCGCCGCACCCGCACCCATCGTCGCCCGCTTCGACCGCGAGCCGGACTTGGCCCGTTTCTTCGCACTGGAAGCCGAGTTGGCCGAACTCGCCGGGCATCCCATAGACCTGCTGCCCGAAGCCGCGCTCGCCGCCATGCGCCCTGTACGCGCCGCCGTCTGGGTTTGGCAGGCGGCGGACGTTCAAGCATAATCGACAAGATAGAATCGACACGACAAACAGGTCACGACAAGCGTCGCATGACGCGTCCGTCCATTCAACCGCCACCGGAGGAACTTATGGAATACGGCAGCGTGCCGGGCATTGAAAAACCGATCTCTCGGCTGGTCCAGGGCACGGTTATGGTGAGGTCTGAGCGATATGAGGAGAGTTGCCGGCTGCTGGACGCCGTAGTGGAGATGGGCTGCACTGCCTTCGACACGGCGCACGGCTATGGCGGCGGCGACAACGAGCGCACCGTGGGGCGCTGGGTGCGCGAGGCCGGCGTGCGCGACAAGGTGGTGATCATCGGCAAGGGCGCGCACCACAACCAGGATCGGCAGCGCGTCACGCCCTACGACATTACGTCCGACCTGCACGACTCGCTGGCGCGTTTCAAGTTCGACTACATCGACCTCTATCTGCTGCACCGCGACGACCCCAGCCAACCCGTCGGGCCGATTGTGGAGGTCCTCAACGAGCACAAGCGCGCGGGCAAAATCAACGCTTTCGGCGGCTCCAACTGGAGCGCCGCGCGCGTGCAGGAAGCCAACGCCTATGCCGCCGCGCACGACCTGGAAGGCTTCAGCGCCAGCAGCCCCAACTTCAGCCTGGCCGTACAGGTCAAGGAGCCGTGGCCCAACTGCATCAGCATCAGCGGCCCCCAAGGCCAGGGCGACCGCGCCTTTTATGAGCAGACGCAGATGCCGCTCTTCACCTGGTCAAGCTTGGCGGGCGGCTTCTTCAGCGGGCGCATCCGCCGCGAGAACATGGCCCAGCAGGTGGAATACCTCGACAAGCTGGCCGTCGAGAGCTATTGCAGCGACGAAAACTTCGAGCGGCTCGACCGCGCCGAACAACTGGCCGCAGAGAAGGGGCTGACCATTCCCCAGATCGCCATGGCCTACGTGATGAACGCGCCCATGAACATCTTCGCCCTGATCGGCAGCCGCGCGCCGCAGGAGTTCCAGGCCAACCTGGAGGCCAGCGCGCTGCGCCTCACGCCGGAAGAGATCGCCTGGCTGGAGTTGGCGACCGACGCCCGGCCCTAGCGAGCGCAACGCCGCCGCCCTTGGAGCGCCCTCGCCGCATGGGCTATAATCGGGGCGGCGACCTGCGTCTTTTTGTCGAGCCGTCGTCCCAGCCAATCGCACCGAAACGGACACGCCATGCACGGAGCGGAACACGATTCGCCCAGAACGTTAACCGAGATCGTAGAAGGAATCCGCGAGGATTTCACCACGGTCAGCAAGATTCGCGACGAAACGCTCAACCGCAGCCGCGCGCTGATCCGCTCTTGCGCCGCCGGCATCCGCGCCATCCACCGCCATGAACTGGAGAGCGCGGAACAACTGCTGGCTGAGGCGCGCGCCGCCGCCGTCGAGATGGTGGAGCCGCTGGCCGATTACCCCATGCTCTACCACGCCGGCTACACCCAAGACGCGCTCAAAGAACTGGTGGAAGCGCACCTCGTGCTGGCCTTCGTGCGCGGGGACGACATGCCGGAGCCGGCGTCCCTCAACGTCACCGGCGCGACTTATCTGCGCGGCATGAGCGAGGCCGCCACCGAGATGCGCCGCTTCGTGCTCGACCTAATGCGCCGCGGGCGCGTGGCCGAGGCGGAGCCGTACCTCGACAGCATGGACGAGGTATACAGCCTGCTCACGACCGTCGATTTCCCGGATTCGATCACCGACGGGCTGCGCCGCAATACGGACGTGTTGCGCAACGTGCTGGAGCGGACGCGCGGCGACCTGACTATGGGCATCCGCCAGGACCAGATGCGCCAGGCGTTGCGCAGCTTCGAGACCAAGCTAGCGCACGATCTGGGAGCGGCCATCGACCCGGAGGACGCGGCCGGCTCGGAGTTCAACGCTGAACCCGACGACGAGGCCGATGAGCGGCAGGGTTGAGTACAGTGGCGAAAGATCGTTCACTGGTGCGCGCCAGCGATCTCGGCTCCTGGGCCTATTGTAACCGGGCGTGGTGGCTTGCGCAGGTGAAAAGCGCCGCACATGAAGACCCGGCCCTGCTGAAGCGCGGCGATGCGGCGCATCACGCCCACGGGCGCATGGCGCTGAACGCCGGCAGGTTGGCGCTGATCGGCATCGCGCTGGGCTTGGCCGGTATGACGATGTTGGCGCTGTCACTCTTGTGGCAGCTTTTTGGATAAGGATTCATTCGTGCCTATTTTGGTGCGCAAGGCGCAGCCCCGCGCCGATCAATCGGTCGCAGCGGCGCGCTCTGTTTCTCTGGCGCAGGCCGCCGTCGACCTGCTGCACGCCGCATCCGGCGTAACGCCCGACGACCCGGACGCAACGGTCGAAGAGCGCAATATCTGGCAGCCGGACTTCTGGTTGATGCAACGCTGCTGGCAGACGTTGGCCGACCTGGGCGCCGGCGACGAGGCGTTGGCCGTCGCCGCGCCGCTGGAATTGCGCCATCCGCTCGCGCCCGCCCAGGCGCTTTACCGCGTGGCGCAACAGGCGGAGCGTTTCCCCGCGCTCAAGCAACTGGCCGCGCAGGAACTCGACCGCCTTTCCGTCAAGCTCTTTAGCCCGCTTGTCGTGTCGGATCAGGAGCGGCAGACCGAGCGCCTGCTGTTGGCCGCGGCGGCCGCGGCCTTGATCGGCGACGATCCGGCCGCTCTGGCCTGCCTGGAGCGGCTAGACCAACTGCCGCGCGTCTGGGGCAAGGTGTTGGCGAATGGCGAATGGCGCAGCCTGCTGGCGCAGACCATCGGCCGGGTGGGGTTGTCCCCGCTCACCAGCTATCTGGTCACCGCGGCGATCCGGCGCTACGAAGATGCCGGCGCGCAGCTTCTGCACGAAATTCTGACGGCTATCGCCCCGGCGGACGGACAAGAGTTGCCGCGTCGCACCGTACGGCTGCAACAGCGTTGCATCGAGACGTTCCAATACGCCACGCTCGCCACGCTCGCCGGCCGGCGTCTGGCGGCCATCGCCTTCGGACGCGGCGGCATGGCCGCAAATGTGCTGGAGCAGTTGGTCACCATGGCGAATGTGCAGGAGGCGCGCCGCGAAAGCGGCCTGGCGACTCTGACCGGCGACCCCAACTTCCTGCGCCAGGTGACGCGCCCCAATGCCAACACGGATGTGGACTTCCAAGTCTACACCCTGCAAGAGGCGATCCGCGCCATGCCCGTGCGCCGCATCTCGCGCGAGCAGCGCATCGATTTGGCCGACCGCGTGGCGGCATTAGCCGGGCAGTCCGACGGTTGGACCGCAGCCGGGGCCGCGGCGACGCTCGTCGGCCTGGGCGCGCTCAAGTACGCCGTGGAAGCCGTGGACTCGATCCCGCCCAGCGACCCGACGCGCAGCGAAGGCGTGATCTCGCTGGTGCGCGCCCTGCTCGACTTCGGCGATGACAAGCTGGCGCGCGAACAGGTCGAAAAGGCGCTGGCCTGGGTCAAGTCCTATGAGAAGCGCAACCCTGAACGCGCCACCATCTGGGGGCTGGCCGAAGTTTATCTCGACCACGGCGACCCGGACATGGCGCTGTATCTGTTGGAGCAACGCCAGGCGCAGCCCACTTTCGGCGAGCGTCTGCGCGGCATGGTGCGCACTGTGGTGACCGACGACCAACTGCGCGATGACCGTCTGCGCCTCCGCGCCCTCTTGATGAAGGACCCGACGTGGACGAAAGACCTGCAGCGGCTGTATGACCAACTCCGCCAGTGGATCCCGCGGCTGCTGGACCGGGAAGCGTTGATCACTTTCTATGTGGAGGGGATGTTGCGGCCGCTTCTGGCTGCGGGCTTGGTCGAACAGGCGTTGGCGCTGCTGCCGCAGGGGGTGAGCGAGGCGCTGGCAAGCAGTTCCGGCGACAAACACACGGTGCATGTGCGCAAGGTGGCCTCGCTGCTGGCAAGCATTCCGGGCATCGGCGAAACCGGCGACGCCGCGCCTCCGGCGGAGGATGGCGACGGCGCGGGCTTCCCGCAGCTTGATGCGGACGCCGCTGCCGCGGCGCAGGCGCAGTTGCGCGAGTTCCTGTTAACGCTGTGGCAGAGCGACGCCGCCAAGGGCGTTTGGCAGACGGTGCACGGCGTGGAGGGCAGTCTGCCGCTGGTGGCCGCGTTGGAAGGGCCGCAGGCGCTGGTCGCCATTGCCCAGGCCGCGGCGGACGACGGCGGGCTGTGGGCGGCATGATCGCCTTGTCGCCGGCGCCGCAGGCGTAGGGGAAGTCAGGTGACGCGCCGGCAGTCATACAGAAGCAAGCTGCCTGATTGGGCAAAACTTGCGCTGTCCGTGGGCTGGAGCTTGCTCGTGCTCATCGGCGCGAGCGGCCCCGCAGCAATCGAGCCGCCGCCCGCGGTCAATTCACGCCAGGCTCCCGCTCCCCTCGTCACGCTTCCCCTCCCCTCGTCTGAACCGGGTCCCACCCCTTTGCTAGAACCGGACGCGTCGCCCCTCAGCGCGGCAGAGCCCCCCGCCGTATCCAATTCGCCCAACACCGTCGTGAGCCGCGAGTTAGTGGCGACGCGGCTGGTTTCCGTCGGCGCGGACGGCGCCGCGCTCAACGCGCCGGCGCTCGACATCGCCCTCTCCGCTGACGGGCGCTACGTCGCCTTCACCTCGGCCGCAGACAGCCTGATTGCAGGCGATGACAATGGCGATGACAGCGGCTACGAGGACGTCTTCCTCGTCGACGTGCAGACTGGCGCGCTAACCCTGGTCTCCGTTGCCGTTGACGGCGCGGCGGGCGACGGCTGGTCGAGCGGGCCGGCCCTCTCCGCCGACGGTCGCTATCTCGCCTATTACTCGTGGGCGAGCGACCTGACATTGGGCGACAGCAACGCGGTACAGGACGTCTTTGTCTACGACCGGCAGTACGGCACAAACGAGCGCGTCTCGGTCTCTACGCTCGGCGCTCAGGCCAACGGGCGCTCCGGCGACGGGCGGCTCGGCGTGCGCCCGGCCATTTCCGCCGACGGACGTGTGGTCGCCTTCCATTCGCAGGCCTCGAACCTGGTCGAGGGCGACACGAACCGCGCCGCCGACGTCTTCGTACGCGACCGGCTGACGGGCGAGACTGCACGCGTCTCCGTCTCTACGCAGGGCGCGCAGGGCAGCGACGACTCCGTGCGGCCCGCGCTGTCCGGCGACGGGCGCGTGATCGCCTTCGAGTCGCGCGCCAAGAACCTCGACCTGGCGCGGCCCAACCCTGACGGGATCAGCCAGGTCTACGTGCATGACCGCGATTCGGGACGCACCGACCTGATTTCGTTTGGCATTGACGGCTTGGCGGGCGGCGCGGCTTCGAGTGACGCAACCATCTCTGCCGACGGCCGTTTCGTGGCCTTCTCCTCCTACGCCGCGAACCTCGTGCCGGGCGATGCCAACGGCGCGGCGCATATCTTCGTCTATGACCGGCAGCGCAACGCGCTGGAGCGGATCTCGGTCTCGTCGGCGGGCATTCCCGCCAACCGCGACGCACGCACGCCGGCCATCTCCGCCGATGGTCGCTACGTGGCGTATGCGTCCGCGGCGAGCAATCTGGTCAACGGCGACGCCAATGGCGCCGTCGACATCTTCGTCTACGACCGCCTGGCGCGCCGCACAAGCCGCGTTTCGCTGGCGGTGACCGCTCCCTGGACCGGTGTCGAGGCGGATGCAGACTCATACGGCCCGCCTGCGCTTTCCGCCGATGGTCGCTTTGTCGCCTTCGTCTCCGCCGCGGCCAATTTGGCGGATGGCGACGACAACGGCATGGCCGACGTCTTCATCCACGAACGCGCCGACCTGCCCGCCTACACGCTGGCCGGACGCATCGTGGACACCGCTAACCGCCCGCTGGAGGGCGTCGTGGTGAGGGCCGGGCCGCACAGCGCCACGACCAGCAGCGACGGCAGGTTTGCGTTCACGCACATCACCGGCGGCACCTACACGCTGACCGCCGAGCGCTCAGGCTACAGCTTCTCCCCCCAACGCCGCACCCTGAGCGTGGTCGCGGATATCGCCGGCGCCGATTTCGTCGCCCGCTCGGACGGCGGGCCCTCGTTGGCCTTTCTCGGCCTGCCCCTAGGAGGCCGCTCATCGCCCGCCGCGCTGTGGCAAGCGCTGCGCGACACCGACGAGGGCGGGCTGGTGGATGCCTGGTTCGATCACGACTCGCCTACCTATATTAAGAACGACGCGGTGCTGCTCTGGGACGGGCGGCAGCGCAACACGGGACGATATAACGCCGTCCTGGGCTGCTATGAGGGGCGCTGCTACGACGGGCACGACGGCATCGACTTCCCCTATCGCGACCCCAATCCCGCCACGCCGGACGTGTTCGAGCCGGTGGAAATCTATCCGGCCGCGGCAGGCAAGGTCGCCGCCACGGTCAGCCATTGCGTCGCCGGCGACCGCTGGTGCAACGGCGGCTACGGCAACGAGGTGATCCTCGACCACGGCAACGGCTACTTCACGCGCTACGCGCACCTGGCCCGCATCGGCGCCCCAGGCGCAGCTTTGCCAGCACAGGTAGGACCGGGCGACGTGATCGGCGTCATGGGCAGTACGGGCAACAGCTACGGCGCGCACCTGCACTTCGCCGTGCACCGCGACGATGGCGACGGGCGCTGGGATGGCGGCGAGCAGGACAAGCCGGCAGACCCCTTCGGCTGGGCCGGCGCACAGCCCGACCCCTGGGCGCAGGCCGAAGACGGCGCGGCAAGCCGCTGGCTCTGGCTGCACCATCCCAACGTTGAGATGTTCGTCTTCGGCAGCCAGGGCGCAACGTTGGCCGACCTCACCGGCGCCATCGCCGTGACTGTGCCGCCCGGCGCCCTCACCGGGCAGGTGCGCCTGGAACTGGCCCCCGGCTCCCCCGCAGCCTTGCCGCAAGGCGCGCAGCGCAGCCTCGGCCGCGCCTTCTGGCTGCGCGTGCTCGACTGGTACGCGCCCGGCGCGCAGACCGGCGCCGACGCATTAGCCGCCCAACTGGACCAGGCGATGACGGCCCTGCCGCTGACGCTGTCCCTGGACTACGCCGAGGCGGACACGCGCCGCCTGGACATGGCGCGCGCCATCGTGCAACGCTGGGACGAAGCGTCACAGTCCTGGCTGCCCCTGCCCACTTCGATAGACGAGCGCACCCGCACTGTGACCGCCCAGGCCAACCAACTCGGCCACTTCGACTTGCAAGCGCCGCTGCGCTGCCCGGCCGACGCGCTGGAACCGGACGACAGCTACTACGCCGCCGCCTACATCGGCCAGGGCGACGCGCCGCAGCGCCGGCTGCTCGATTCGGCGGATGACGAGGACTGGGTGCGCTTTGACGCGCAGGCGGGCGAAACGCGCACCGTGCGCATCGACGACATCGCCGCCGGCGTGCGCCTCACCGCCGAGATCTATGGGCTGGACGGCTTGACGCGCTTGGCCGCACAAAGCGGCGCAACAGGCCAACCCCTCACCCTGCGGTGGACGCCGCCGGACGAAGGGACGTACTTCGTGCGCGTCAAGCCCGCCGTGGACAGCGCCGCCGGCTGTGACGCGGGCTATACGATATCCATTGAGTAGACTCGCGGCAACCTACTGCGGAATGCGCCAGCCGCCGCCCACATAAAGCTGTTGCCCCGTCAGCCAATGCGCCTGCTCCGAGGCGAGGAACACGATCACGCCGGCGATGTCCTCCGGGCGGCCCACGCGTCCCAGCGGCGTCCCCGCCGCGATAGCCGCTTCGTCCTCCGGCATGATATAACCGGTCTGAACCGGCCCCGGCGCAACCACGTTGACGGTGATGCCGTATTTGCCCAACTCGATCGCGGCGGAGCGGCTGTACGATTCGATGGCGTGTTTGCTGGCAGCGTAGCTGACGTTGGCTACATGCGCATGCGCAGCGTCGGTGCTGAGGTTGATGATGCGCCCGGCGGACGCGCCGCGCGCCAGGTAGCGCCGCACGTACTCCGCCATGAGCAGGGCTACCCCGCGTGCGTTGATGGCGAAGTGCGCGTCGATCACCGCAGGCGTCACCAGACGGACGGGGAAACCCTCCTCTTTCGCCAGCGCCGGGTCGAAAGTCTCGTCTACGCAGTAGGTGTGGTTGTTAACCAGGACGTCGACCGGCCCCAATTCCGCCTCGCAGCGGTCGAAGAGCAGCGGGATGTTGGTCGGGTCGGACAGGTCCGCTTCTAGAGCCGCGGCGACGCCTTCCTCAGCCGCGATCTGGGCAAGCACATGCTCGGCGGGCTGCTGTTGCATGGCTTCGTAAAAGCGCGGCCCGCCGATGCCGGAGCGGCGCGCCTCAGCCAATTCCTCTTCAGGCGCCGGGGACGGTTCCCGATAGTAGGTGATGAAGACCTGTGCGCCCTGTGCGGCGAAAGCGCGCGCCGTGGCCGCGCCGATGCCGTGGTTGGCCCCGGTAATGAGTACAGTCTTGCCGGTCAATTGCGGGTCGATCATGGCGCACCTCGTTTGGCATGGATGGCAGGCTATGACGATGCCACAGCGCGGGGGAATCCGCAAGCGGCGGCCTGCCGCCCGCGAACGCCGCTGAAATTTTCTCGGAATCTGCAACAAATCCCGCCTAATTTGTAGCAGTTTTGTAGCAAACGCCGCAGTATGTTGGAAGGGCTGGATCAGCGGTCAATGCAGAATCCCGATACGTACGGTGCGGGATTCGCCGTTGTCCACGCAAAGGAGGGATCCAATGCTCAGAAGACGGTCCTTGTGGATGAGTTTCGGGCTTGTTGCGGCGTTGGTGTTCACATCCACGTTGTTGGCGGCGGCGCAGGACGGCAATCGACTGCTGCTGCCGGTGATATCAGATGGCGGCAGCCACGTTGACGCAGATATCGACGAAGACATCGACGAAGGCATCGACGAGCAGCCTCTTGAGCCTGCGGCGGTCGACGCCTATGACGTACTCAAATGGACAGTACAGAACCGCATTGGCCTCGGTACGCAATGGCCGCAGTCTAAGTTGGATATTCGTTTCTATAGCGGCAGTACATTGATCGGCAAGATATTGGCCGGCACCCCGCTTGGGGAAGGCCCCGGCTGGATGCTCTTCGCGCCGAATGGCCACCGGCGCGATATCAATGTAGCCAATGCCGGCATGGCCTTCCGCACCAGCAACAACACCAATGGCGGCCCGGTTCGTCTGCTGATCTGTGAGAACGGCAATGTCGGCATCGGCTCGCATGTGTGTCCGTCCAATATCTTCCAGGTGGTGCAGAACTCCGCCACCGACCCCAAGGCCGACGCGTGGACCGTGTACAGCTCGCGCACATACAAAGACGACATCCACGAACTGACCACAGCGGAGTATGACGCCGCGCTCCAATCGGTGCTGGATACGCCGGTAGTGAACTTCCGTTATAAGGGGCAGGATATCGACGCCAAGGTGAAGATCGGCGTGATTGCCGAGGAAGCGCCGGAGGTGATATTGGCCGAGGGCGACGAGAAAGCCGTAAGCATGAACGAGTACATCAGCCTGTTGCATGCCGCGATCAAGGCGCAGCAGGCCCAGATCGAAGACTTGCAAGCCCAGGTTGACGCGCTCTCTGCCGGCGACCGGTAGCGGCTTGCGCAATCGGACAAGCGCCGGGGGACAGGAATGCTCCTGTCCCCCGTTTTGATTGGCGATTTGCTTGGCTGTGTCGCAGCGGGCCGTCTACAGGTTGACCGCCAGGATGCCGTCCTGCCGGATCGACGCGCCGTCGGCAAAACGAATGAACTCGTCTTCCTGCTCGAACTTGACCGGACGATCGTCCACGCGCACCTCGCGCACGGACTGGCCGGCGAGGAAAGGCAGGCGCAGGCTGTTCAGCTCGAGGCTGCCGTAGAGCACGCGCACCTCGGCCATGCCCGGCCCCATCTCGAACTCGCCCCAACCCGAATCGAGCGACCAGAAGCAGCGGAAGCGCCCGTCCTCGGCCTGCACCGGCTCAAAGCCCAGCGTGCGCTGCACCATATCGAACTGGAAGCCGGAGAAGGCGTTCAGCAGCGCATACGAAGCCATCGAGCGGGCGTAGTTGCTGCCGCACTCGAACTCGTTCCACGGGTTGCGGCGCTCGCCGTCATAGCGTCTGCGCACCGCCGCAACACAGGTCATGCCCTCCTCGACAAGCCCATTCATGATCATGTGGATGGCTGCGGAATACTCGAAGCCGTTCATCGTTTCCTGCGAATAGGGCGCGGGGATCACCGGCTGGCGCACGCCTTCAGGCCAAGCGCAGATGACCAGGCCGCCTTCGTCGTTCAGACAGTAGATGCGGTCCGGGTTGTAGGCGTTGCGCATCACCGGCTTGTAGTTGTACTTGAAGATGGCTGCGCTGGCCTTCTTCACCTTGTCGGGGTCGAAGATCTCGCCCAGGCCGTAGAGGCTGGCGTGCCACTGGCCCAACACCTGGTCGATGCTGCTGCCCGCCCCGATCTGGTACTTGATCTCGCCGTGCTCCTCGGTCCAATAGGCCTTCTGCGCAGAGCCGCCCTGGATCACGAGGTCGTCGGCGTAGGCATCCACGATGCTCTTGTCGCCCAGGTCGATGTCTTGGTAGTAATACTCGCCGTTGAAGAGGTTTTCGTCGGCCCAGGCTTTGCCGCGGGCGAAGATCTCGCGGTACTCCGCGGCCGACTCGGTTTCGCCCAGGTGCTCGGCTATCTCTGCGCCGGCCTTGAGCGCGGCCAGGTACATGCCCGTCAACCAGGAATTCGGCCCAAACAGCTCCATGTCGAGGGTATGGTGTTGGCGACCCCACAGCACGCCCGTCTTGTCGGGGTCCCAGCGGTCGATGTTGCGCGGGCTCCAGGCGAACTCGAGGGACTTCTTGGCCGCGGGCCAGAGCTTGCGCAGCCATTCGCTGTCGCCGCTGATCTTCCAGTCGCGATAGAGCTTGAGGATGCCGCCGAACTGCCCGTCAGCGCAAGGGCGGAATTCCCACGGCGCGGAGCCGAGGGGAAGTTGTAGACGGAAGGGCATGCCGCCGTCCGGGCGCAGATTATACGCATAGTCCGCATCGCGCATAGAGCGCTCCAGGTTGGGGAAAAGGAAGGGCAGCGCTTGCTGGTAGTTCCACACATGCGTGCAGCTTCCTTCGCAGCAGCCTGCGGTCGGGTGACAGCCTTCCCAGCCGTAGAATGTGCCGTCCTCCAGCCGCAGCACCGTGGGCGATTTGAGGATCGAGATGTTGGCGGAGACGGCATCCAACGCCGCGTCGGGCAGCGAGGACGCAAAAAGCGCATCCTTGAAGCGGCGCGTCTCGGCATAGAGGCGCGGCCAGTTCTCCAGCGCATACTGCGCGCTGGCGAGGGAGTCAGGCCAGACGGTGGCGTAGTAGTTGCGCCACGTGCCTTCGGCGCCGGCCTTCCAATAGTTCTCGCAATTGGGGAAGTTCCACGTGATCACGAAGCGCACGTGGCGGGTGGCTCCCGGCGCAACCGGGACATGCACGGCCAAGAGGCCTTCGTTGCGCGTGCCGGCCTGCTCCGGCGGATAGGTCCGGTTCTTGAAGGGACCGGGCCTGTTCAGGTCGTGCCAGTAGACTTCTAGATTATCGAACCAGGCGCCCTTGAACCAGAACTGCTGCCAGCTCACCTGCACGTCGTCCTCCAGGCCGGCGTCGGTGGCAAGCGTCATGTCGCCGTAGCGCAGTTCCTGCGGGCCGACGCTGTCGCTGCGCAGATGCAGCGCGTGGCCCCACGGCGTCTCCTCAATGGTATGCAGGTGGTTGGCGGGCAGCGGGTTGCCCAGCACGCCGGCGAAGGTATAGGTCAGCGGCTCTGCGGTCGTGTTCGTCACTTCCAGGTCGAAGAAGGCCGCGGGGATGCTGGAATCCTTGTCGTTGGTCGGGATGAAGGGGTTAAAGGCGTACAGCGCCGCCCGTCCAGGAAAGGAGTCGTCTTCGAAGTCCAGTTTGGCGATGGGGAATTCGCCGGTGAACGCGGCGCTGACGAAGTGAGGCAGGCCGGTCAAGTATTCGCGGCGCGGCCCCCAGCCGAACGAATTGAACGCAGGCCCGTTGAGCTCGCCCTGGTAGGGGGGCAACAGGTCCGAGTTGAGGATGCGCGCCGCCACGACCTCATGGTCGTTCTCGGCGCGGATGGCGAAGTGCGAAAAGCCGTTGACGCTGCCCTTGTTGGGCCGGTTGAAGATCTCCCAGTCGATCAGGCGACCATTGCCGGCCAGCCCGATGCTGCCGCTGCCGATCCCGCCCAGCGGGAAGCTGATCTGGCTGGTTTTGGCGCCGGTATAGACGAAGTTGCTCATGCAGTCCTCCTAATTTGTGAAGCGGCAAGAATTGGGAGCGGAGTAGCTCCGCGATGGATGAAACGCTATGTGCGCCGAGGCCGTGCGGGGGGCGCACTGCCGAATGCGCGCATGGATTGCTAAAGCGCGAAAAAGTGCCGGTCTCTGATTCTACCGTGAACCGGGCCGCTTGCGGTAATTCGCGGGCGCAGGGATATGAAAGCGCAGGGGCGCTGAGGGCTTGCGATTTCACGCTCATGGCGGTTTGTAATCCGCAGTTCCTCGCATTTCCGCAAGACCGGCTATAATGCAGGACAGATTGGCGCAGGGAGAGGTGCATTTCTCGTTGGGCGCGCGTACCGGTCACCTTGAGCGCAGCGAAGGGTCCGGCTGACGGCTTGGCCCGAACGTGAAATGGACCAGAGAGATAGGACGCACGTATGGATCACGTCAAACCGGACATTCGCCGGCTCGCCGCCGAGCGCATCTTGCTGCTAGACGGCGCCATGGGCACCATGATTCAGCAGGAGGGGCTGGAGGAGGCCGATTTTCGCGGCGAGATGTTCCGCGATCATCCGTCCGCACTCAAAGGCGACAACGATCTGCTCTGCCTCACTCGCCCCGATATCATCGCCCGCATCCACCGCGCCTACCTGGACGCCGGCGCAGACATCATCGAGACCAACACCTTCAACGCCAACGCTTTCTCGCAGGCGGACTACGGGTTGGCGGACGCGGCCTATGCCATCAACCTGGCGGGCGCACGTCTGGCGCGCGCCATCGCCGACGAATACACCGCCAAGACGCCGCACAAGCCGCGCTACGTTGCCGGCGCAATGGGGCCAACCAACCGCAGCGCCTCGCTTTCGCCCGACGTCAACGACCCCGGCGCGCGCAACGTCACCTTCGATGAACTCAAAGAGGCCTACGCCGAACAGGCGCGCGGCCTGCTCGACGGCGGCGTAGACCTGCTGCTGATCGAGACGATCTTCGATACGCTCAACGCCAAGGCCGCGCTCTTCGCCATCGACGAGCTGCTGGAGCAGCGCGGCGAGTCTGTGCCGGTTATGATCTCCGGCACGATCACCGACGCCAGCGGTCGCACCCTTTCCGGCCAGACGACCGAAGCCTTCTGGAATTCGATCATGCACGCCCGCCCCTTCAGCGTAGGGCTGAACTGTGCGCTCGGCGCCAAAGAGATGCGGCCCTATCTGGAGACGCTCTCCGCCATCGCCGATACGCCGGTCAGTTGCCACCCCAACGCCGGGCTGCCCAACGAGTTCGGGGAATATGAACAGTCGCCGCAGGAGATCGCCGCCTATCTTGGCGAATTCGCCCAGAGCGGCTTCGTCAACATCGTAGGCGGCTGTTGCGGCACGACGCCCGATCACATCCGCGCCATCGCCCAGGCCGTAGAACATCTCCAGCCGCGCACCGTACCGGAGATCGAGCCGGTCTCGCGCTTCAGCGGCCTGGAACCGCTGGCAATCACGCCCTTCACCAACTTCGTCAACGTGGGCGAGCGCACCAACGTGACCGGCTCCGCCCGCTTCCGCCGCCTGATCATGGAAGGCGACTTCGAGGCGGGCGTCCGCATCGCCGCGCAGCAGGTGGAGAACGGCGCGCAGATGATCGACGTCAACTTCGACGACGGCATGCTCGACGGCGA
>CAZYSJ010000076.1:11031-23480 GCA_964649875.1 uncultured Caldilineaceae bacterium | reverse complement strand
TTCCTCAACATCGAAGGCTGCCGCAAGTGCTACGTCTGCGGCTACAGCGAGTGCTAGCCGTTTTCCCCTAAACGCAAAACGACCTTCCGGGTAGATGCGACTTCCCGGAAGGTCGTAATTGTCCCATCGAATTGTCTAGCCTCTAGCCCGCACCTCACCGCCCATCATGCGCCAGCAGCCACATTACCTGATACGGCTCCAGCGCCACTTCGCCTTCCCCTAGCACGATCTCCTTCTCCGCCACGAGATCGGTAAAGCGGTAGCCCAGCCCATATAGCCGCACCTCGTTGGCGTCGATGGCCTGGACGCTCTCCGTGAAGTTCGCCAGCGCCAGCACGCGCTGTGCGCCCTCGCCCGCCGGCGCGCTGCGCACATAGCCGAACACGTGGTCATTGCCCACGGCCACGACCTCCATGCGCCCGCCGGCAAAGGCCGCCGTCTGCTTGCGCACCGCAATCAAATGCCGCAGCCGGCCGTAAATGCGTCCCTGCACCGTATCCCGCAGATGCCGCCTCTCCGCCTCTTCCCAATCGATGCGCGGGCGGTGCACCCAGCGGCTGTCGTCCGCTTTGGCCGGGTCATCGCGATAGCCGTAATCGTTGAGGACGCCGAACTCATCGCCCAGATAGATGAGCGGGATGCCGCCGATGCTGAGAATGACGGCGTGCAGCAAGCAGATGCGCCGGATCGCCAACTCGATCTCCTCCTCGTTGCCGGCGAGCAAGGCGCGCTCCAACCCCGCCAGCGACGCCAGACTGCCCGAAATGCGGGCGTCGCCGGTGCGCGGGTTTTCCTGGAACGGCAGCCCGCGGGCAAAGCTCCCCGCAAAGCGCCCCGTGTAGAACTCATTGAGGAAGCGGCGATGGTCGTAGCCGTTGATGCCCAACGCCGCGGCGTCGCCGTCGTCGAACGTCCAGCCGATGTCGTCGTGGCAGCGCACATAGTTCACCCAGGCGCAGTCGTCCGGAATGCGGAAGCGGTAGCCCATCGAGTGGCGCAGCAGCCGCACTTCGCGCGTGGCAAGGCTGTTCCACAGCAGCGCCATCAGCAGCGGATTGTACGACAACTGGCACTCGCCGCGGCCGATGTACTTGGCGACCTCGTCCGGATGGACGATCGCCTCGGACTTGAAGAGCATGGCCGGCGCGGCGATACGCAGCAGCGCATTAAAGGCCTGCACCAGTTGATGCGCCTGCGGCAGATTCTCGGAGTTCGTGCCCATCTGCTTCCACGTAAAGGCCAGCGCATCGAGCCGCAGCACCTCCGCGCCGGCGTTGGCGAGGAACAGCATCTCGCCCGCCATATCGCGAAAGACCGCCGGATTGGCGTAGTTCAAGTCCCACTGGAAGCTGTTGAACGTCGTCCACACCCAGCGGTCGATCTCGGCGCGATAGGTGAAGCAGCCGCTACGCGTCTCCGGGAAGATCTCGCGCAGCGTCCGGTCGTATGCGTCGGGCGTCTGCCGGTCGGGAAACAGAAAGTAATAATCCACATAGTCGGGATCGCCCGCCCGCGCCTTCTGCGCCCAGCGGTGCTCGTCCGACGTATGGTTGAACACAAAGTCGAGGACCAGGCTGATGCCCTCGTCGCGCAGCGCCCGCGCCAACCGCTGCAAGTCGGCCATCGTCCCCAATGACGGCTCCACCTGCCGGTAGTCGCTGACGGCATAGCCGCCGTCGTTCTCCCCTTCCGGCGCGTCAAACAGCGGCATCAGGTGCAGATAGGTCAAGCCCAGTTCGCGAAAATAGGGGATCTTGTCAAACAGCCCGGTCAGGTCTCCGGCGAACAGATCCACATAGCAGACGCCCCCCAGCATCGTTTCGGACTGGAACCAGAGCGGGTCGGCGTCGCGCGCCTCGTCCAGCGCCTTCAAGTCTGCGGGCCGGTCGATCCAACTCTGCGCAGCCAGGGCAACGGTCTGCTCCAGGTGATAGAAGAAGTCATAGCGCCCGCCGTACAGCCCCAAGAGCAAGCGGAACAAGTCGGGGAAATGCCGCTGCAGCCGCGCCGAAAACGCCTCCCATTCGCCGGGAGCCATCCGTCCGGCGAAGCGATCTTCGATGTTGGGCAGCAGCCGGCCGAGAGAACGCGTTGTTTCCAGAGAAAGTGTGGCTTGATCGAGCGTCATGGCATCCTCTCGCGTCACGGTTTAATGGTTTGATCGCCAAGCATTTGTCATTCTGAAGCGAGCGTTAGCGAGCTGAAGAATCTCGTTGGTTCAGCGGTAGAGATGTTTCGCTCCGCTCAACATGACATAGTGCGTATTGGCGATCAGACCATTTAGGGTTTACGGGCCACTAAGACAATGTGTTCGCTGTCCGCTGCATAGGAGCCGCCGTCGAAATCTCCCCAGACCGCCCCCACCTCGAAACCGCAGAGGCGCAACATCAACTCCGCCTCGCTGCGCCACAGAAAGCGCAGCAGGAACGGGCAGGGCGTGCGCCGCACCGCGCCGTCCGGCGCGACCTCTTCGTAGATGAAAAGCGTGTCCTGTAGCTGTTCGCCGAAGTCGACGGTGCGCACGCTCCACTTCAGCACATGCGCGCCGCTGCCGGCATCGACCCACTCATCCGCCAGTTCCATCATGCCGTTGACGGCAAGCAGGCGGGCGGCGTCCGGGTTGAACACGTCGACCAGCAGCAAGCCCTCGCGGCTCAGATGCCGGTAGACATTGCGCAGCGCGGCCATTTGGTCCTCGAGCGTCGTCAGATGCATGAGCGTGTTGGTGGTGCAGATCGCCAGCGAAAAGGCCTTCTCCGCCAGGTCGAACGTGCGCAGATCGCCCTCGACCAGTTCAACCCTGCCGCGTAGCCGTCGCCCGTCCAGCTTCTTGCGCGCCGCGGCCAGCAGCCCAGGGCTGAGGTCGACGCCCACCACTGTATGACCGGCCTCGGCCAGGGGAAGCATCACCCGCCCCGTGCCGCAGCCCAATTCCAAAATCGGATCGCCGCACTCCTCGGCCATGTCCAAAATCAAGCCGATATCGTCGGCGTACTCGCGATAGTCGTCATCATAAAAGCGGGCGAACCGGTCCAACACGTCGATCAACTCGTCGGGGCGGCTTTGGTCAAGATTCTCTGGCGGCATAGGGCGTCCGATATGGCTGGTTGAAGGCCGGCGGGGGCCGGCGACGCATCCGCGCCGGCCACATGGCAACATAATAATGCCCGCTGCAGGGAATGCCCAAAACCGATTTTGCACTTCCGTCGCAATGCGCTATACTCATGGGGAGCATCAAAAGGCACCGACCGCAGCCGTGTACGCCCTGAGCGTACGATCGGCGTTGGTCGGCTATTGCTTTGTGGGGCATATCGCGCGTCTGGAGCCGCCGCCTGGCGGTGTTTTTCATGGCCCCGTTTCATGGGCCTCGCCGCCGAAGCGTCCAGTCGAGACGCATGAAACGTTCTCGACCCTTTTACCGTTTGTTTCGCAACGGTTCGTTTCGCCAGAGCGAACCGCCGCATGTTCCGGCGCTGGGCCCGGACGTCCTCTGGCGTCGCTAAGTAAGAAAGAATCGAAGTGATGAGCAACAACCAACCGATATATCTGACCGCAGAAGGGCTGAACAAAATCAAGGAGGAACTTTCCTACCTTGTCAACACACGGCGGCATGAGGTCGCCATGATGATTGCCGAGGCCAAGGCCGAAGGCGACATCAGCGAGAATGCCGGCTACGATGAAGCCAAGACCGTGCAGGGCTTCCTCGAAGGCCGCATCCGCGAGCTGGAAAACATCGTCAAAAACGCGGTCGTCATCCAAGAGAGCGAGCAGCCCGCCGACGAGGTCGCCATCGGCCGGACCGTCACCGTGCGCGAGGACGGCTTCCCCAGCCATGAGACCTACACCATCGTCGGCACAGCCGAGGCGGACCCCAAGACCGGCCGTATCAGCAACCATAGCCCCATAGGCCAAGCCCTGCTCGGCAAACGGGTCGGCGACCGCGTCGCCGTCACTTCGCCCGGCGGCGAGATCGTGTTCGAGATTCTCAAGATCGAATAGCCTCGCCTAACCCGCACAGCAGAGAAGGACGATTTCTCGTGGCTGAATCTTCGCATCACCTCTTCGATCCGGAACGCCTGTCCGACCAGGAGCGGTCGCGGCTCCACAACCTCGAACAGATCAAAGCCGCCGGCATTGACCCGTTCCCGGCCAGGGTGCGCCGCACGCATACCGTCGCCCAGGCGCGCGCCCTCTTCGACGGCGACTCCGACCCCGGCGCTGCAGTCTCTGTCTGCGGACGCCTCAAGCGCATCCGCATCATGGGCAAAATGAGCTTTGCCGACTTGCAAGACGCCAGCGGTCAGATCCAGATCGTCGTGCGCCGTGACAACCTGCCCGACGGCTGGTATAACGACATCTGGAAAAAGCTCGTTGACCTGGGCGATTTCGTCGGCGTCACCGGCGCGCTCGTCACCACCAAAACAGGTGAGCAGAGCATAGAGGCGACCGGCATTCAGTTCCTGAGCAAAGCGCTCAAGCCCATGCCCGACAAGTGGCACGGCGTGCGCGACCGTGAGACGCGCTACCGCCGCCGCTACGTCGACCTGCTTGCCAACCCGGAGGTGCGCGATGTGTTCGTCGCTCGCGCCAAGACGCTGGCCGCGCTGCGTCATTACCTCGACAGCGAAGGCTTCCTCGAAGTCGAGACGCCCATCCTCCAGCCGATCTACGGCGGCGCCGCGGCGCGTCCCTTTGTCACGCACCACAACCAGCTTCACCAGGACCTCTACCTGCGCATCAGCTTCGAGCTATACCTCAAGCGGCTGATCGTAGGCGGCTACGACCGCGTCTACGAGATCGGCCGCGACTTCCGCAACGAGGGCGTCAGCTTCAAGCACAACCCCGAGTTCACGCAGCTCGAGTTCTACGAAGCCTACACCGATTACGAAGGCGTCATGCGCCGCACCGAGGAGATGATCGCCTTCGTCGCCCAGGAAGTCACCGGCGGGACAACCATCACCTATCAGGGCCACGAAATTGACCTCGCCCCGCCCTGGCGGCGGCTCACCCTGCGCGACGCCATCCGCCAGGCCACGGGCATCGACTACGAAGCCTATCCCGAAGCGGAAGCGTTGGCGGAAGCCATGCGCGGCATCGGCCACGACCCGGACCCCAACAGCAATTGGGGCAAACTGGTCGACAGCCTGCTCGCCCGCCACGTCGAGCCCAACCTCATCCAGCCGACTTTCCTCATCGACTACCCGCGCGATGTCAGCCCGCTCGCCAAGGGCGACCCGGACGACCCGCTGCAGGTGGAGCGCTTCGAGGGCTTCGCCGCCGGCATGGAGCTTTGCAACGCCTTCAGCGAGATCAACGACCCCATTGACCAGTTACAGCGCTTCGTCGACGAGAACTACCGGGCGCACCACGGCGACGAGGAAGCCCATCCCATCGACGAGGACTACATCGAGGCGTTGAGCTACGGCATGCCGCCCACCGGCGGCTTCGGCATGGGCGTCGACCGGCTCACCATGCTCCTGACCGACAAGGACACCATCCGCGAGGTGATCCTCTTCCCGCACCTGCGTTCGCTCAAGGAAGAAGCCGCCGCCCTCGATTCGGATTCCGAGGAAAGCGAGGCCGCCGAGGCCTAGCATGGAACGCGGCCCCCGGCGCCTAATACTGCTCTTTTTGCTCCTCGCCCACGCGTTGCTCGCCGGCGCCTATGCCGTGGGGAACCCGCTGGGCGAGGCGCCCGACGAGGCCGACCATTGGGCCTACGTCGTCTACCTTGCCAACGAGCGCGCCCTGCCCGTCGGCCCCCGCGTCACCCAGAGCAAGCACCCGCCGCTCTACCACGCCACAGCCGCCGCAGTCGCGTCGCTGGCCGGCCCCGAGTTGGGGTTGTTCCTGCAGCCCAACCCCGGCGTCAGCATTGCGCCTAGCCCCAACTGGTCGCCCAACTTCTTCGTGCACCCGCCGAGTGAAAACTGGCCCTGGCATGGCGACGTGCTTGCCTTTCGCCTAGTACGCCTCTGGTCCGTCCTGCTGAGCACAGGCGCCGTCGCCGCGACCTACGGCCTGGCGCGAGCCGCCCTGCCCGCCCGACCCGGCATCGCCCTTTTCGCCGCCGGCATCCTGGCCTTTATCCCCGAATTCGCCTTCATCGGCGGCAGCATCAACAACGACAACGCCGCGGCCCTGCTGGGTGCGCTCACCGTCTGGGGCGCGCTCGCCATCCTGCGCGGGCACAGCCGCTGGTCACACGGCTGGTGGACGCCTCTCGCCATGGGTCTGGGCCTGCTCGTCAAGGTCAGCACCGCCGCGCTGTGGCCCGTCGTCTTTCTCGCCGTCCTGATCGGCGCGGCAGCGGGCCATCGGCATAAGTGCGAAACTGCCGCTTCCTGGCTGCGCGCCGTCATCGCTTCTTGGCGGCGCTGGCTCGCAGCCTCCCTTGCCGTCGCCTCCCTTGCCGTGGCGCCGGCATCGCCCTGGCTCCTGCGCAACCGGCGGCTCTACGGCGACCCGCTCGGCCTCGAACTCACCCGCCAGACTGTGGACGTGCGTACAGCCCCCTGGAGTTGGGCGGACACGACCTGGCTGCTATCGGGCTGGTTCCGCTCCTTCTGGGGCAAGTTCGGCGGCGCGGGTCACATCCCCCTGCCGGAATGGATCTACTGGCTGCTGGCCGCGGCGTGCCTACTGGCCCTGGCAGGCGCGGTCAAGTACTGGTTTGCACGCGGAAACGCGCCAGAGCGCGTAGCGATCACCCTGTTGGCGCTCTCCGTCGCGCTGACGGCTGCGGGCATCTGGCGTTACTCGCTGCTGGCGCTGGGCACAGACCAGGGCCGCCTGCTCTTCCCTGCAGTCGGGCCGCTGGTCACTTTGTTCGCGCTGGGGTTGTGGAGTTGGTTGCCGCGACGCGGGCGCGCCCTATTGGCAGCCGCGGTTGTAGCGGCCTTTGCCGCGCTCGGCGTCTATGGACTGGCCGGCGTGATCCGCCCCGCCCTTGCGATGTCCGGAGACGCCGCCTACATGGTCAGCGTTTGGATATCCGCCTCCGCCTAGCCCGCCAGAAGAGCAAGAACCACCGGCAGACTTAGCACGAACGGCAGCAGCGCCATCCCCACGATTATGGCCAGGGCGACTTGACGCCAGGAGCCTTTCGCGCCCTCAGACCCCAGCCGGTGTACGTGCGTATACGGCACGGAATCCCCGAATTTGGTCGCGTATCGCCAGACCAACGGCCTCACCTGAACGGGAGTCAACGCCTGAAGCTCGTAGGTATTCAGATCTACTTGCTTTCTGGACCGCACCTTCATCACCCGCTTCCCTTTCGGGCGAGTTTTCGCCCCCGCCAACGCCTCAGCCGACATAATTCCTTGCGCGCATTGTCGCGCAGGCGCGGCAACGCCGGATGCGACAAGCGTCCAGGCACGCATGCGTCGAAAGCACGATTTGCAGTCTGCAAGCCGTCGGAAACAAAAAACCGGCGCCAACCTGGTGGTGGTTGACGCCGGATGAGCAGTCGGGGCGAGAGGATTTGAACCTCCGACCTCATCGACCCGAACGATGCGCGCTACCGAGCTGCGCTACGCCCCGATGCTGTACGCTAGTATACCCGACCTCGTCCGATCTGCAAAATCCGTACAGCGGATCCGCGAGCCATGCGCCGAACGCCCCCGCGCCGTCTTCCCCGGATTGGCGAAAATTACTTGGCACGCCCATGAACCTATGCTATAATCCACAAACGTTGGCGGATAGGAGCGCCTCCCTCCGACCGGCTTGCGGAAGCTTGTTTTCCTCCTCTGCAACAAGGATGAGCAACCCGGCCAGCTGGAGAGAGTGCAGCAGGAGAGTGTACAGAATGATCGAAGTGACAATTGACAGCATCCGCGTCAGTTTGATGTCACAACACCGCATCGTCGTTCTCAAGGAGGAGAACGGTTCCCGCTTCCTGCCGATCTGGATCGGCCCCTTCGAGGCGGACGCCATCACGTTGCAGCTCCAGGGCATCGACGCTCCCCGGCCCCTCACCCATGACCTGCTCAAAACGGTGATCGAAACGCTCGGCGGCGAGGTGCTGCATATCCTGATTAACGGCCTAGAGAAAAACACCTACTACGCACAGATCGTGCTCGACGTTAACGGCGATACCATCGAGATCGACAGCCGTCCGAGCGACGCCATCGCCCTCAGCGTGCGCGTCAGCGCCCCCATCTTTGTGGCCGAAGAAGTGATGGATCAGGCCGGTCTGTTGCCGGAAGAAGAGATCAGCCTGGCGCAAGGCGCAACCGACGAAGGCGCGGAAACGCCCCCAGAAGAAGGCGAACAGACGCGCGACGAGGACCTAGGCGTCTTCACCGATTTCGTGGAAGGTTTGGACCTGGACAACCTGCTGGGCAACTAACCGAATCTGCCATCCTGTTCAGCTTGATGAACGGCGGGGCTGCCTGGGCGCAGCTTCGCCGTTTTTACGCTAGAGGAGCTTCTCCCCAGGCTTTGCACGCCTTTTCCACAGATCTGTACACATCTGTACACATCCGGCCACAGGAAGCCATAACGGAACCATGATGGACATCGACTACCAAGACGGCTACGAGAACAGCTTTGAGAACGGCGCAAACGAGCCTTACGACGCTCCGGCCAAGAATATCCCCTCCAACTACGAGGCCGAGCGCGCCGTGCTCGGCGCGCTCCTCATCGACCCGGACGCCATCATCAAGGTGGCGAACTTCTTGCGCAGCGCCGACTTCTATCGGCCGCGCCACGGGCTGATCTACGAAGCTATCTTCGGCCTGAATGAACGCCACGAGCCGGTCGACTTCGTGACCCTGGTCGACGAACTGGAGCGCAACGGCCATCTCGAAGAAGTCGGCGGCCCCGCCTACATCACCGACCTGATCGCCGCCTCGCCGACCGCGGTCTATGTGGATCACTACGCCCGCATCGTCGAGCGCACCGCGGTGCTGCGCCGCCTCATCTCCGCCGCGGGCAAGGTAGCCGAACTGGCCTATGACGAAAGCCAGGACGTCGACGAAGTCGTGGACCGCGCCGAGCAGATCATCTTCGGCGTGAGCGAAAGCCGCATCCACCGCGACCTCGTCCCCATCCGCGCCATCATGACCGACGTCGTCGAGCGCATCGGCTTCCTTACCCGCAATCGCGACCACCTGATGGGCGTCCCCACCGGCTTCACCATGCTCGACAAGCTGTTGGGCGGCTTCCAACAGAGCGACCTCATCATCCTGGCCGGTCGCCCCGGCATGGGCAAGACCTCTTTCGGCCTCAGCGTCGCGCAAAACGCCGCGCGCCACTACAACGCCCACGTCGCCGTCTTCAGCCTGGAGATGAGCAACGAACAGCTCGTCCAGCGCCTGCTCTCGATGGAGACCGGCATCGACAGCCACCGCCTGCGCTTGGGCGATGTGGCGGAAGAGGAGTGGACCATCCTCATGGAGGCCGCCAACCAGTTGTCCGCCACGTCGATCTTCATCGACGACACGCCCGCCGCCAGCGTCACCGAGATTCGCACCAAAGCGCGGCGGCTCTACGCCGAACACGGCATCGACCTGATCCTGATCGACTACATGCAGCTCATGAGCGGGCAGTCCGGCTCGCGCCCGGAAAACCGCCAGCAGGAGATCAGCTACATCAGCCGCTCGCTCAAGGCGCTGGCCCGCGAGCTGAACGTCCCCGTCATCGCCCTCAGCCAGCTCAGCCGCGCCGTGGAAAGCCGCGCCGACAAACGTCCCATGCTCTCCGACCTGCGCGAGTCCGGCAGCATCGAACAAGACGCGGATGTGGTATTATTTATCTACCGCGAAGACTACTACGTCGAAGACACCGACCGGCAGAACATCGCCGACGTGCTCGTCGCCAAACATCGTCACGGCTCGACGGGTACGGTCAGCCTGTTCTTCCGCAAGGAGCTTACCCAGTTCCGCGACCTGGAGATTCAGCGCACAGCGTTGGATTACTAAGCGAATCGCTCCAGTACCGTTGAGTCTTTCTGTCATGCTGAGCGAAGCGAAGCATCCCGGCGACGCCTCGCCCAAGATTCCTCGCTAACGCTCGGAATGACATTTTTCAAGCAGGCATTTACCTATACGCGCCGCCTATGCCGGCGCTGTGAGCAGCAACTATGACGCCCAAGACTACAGGCTTTATCGGCTTCCCCGACACCAAAATGAAGCCGGTCATCATCCCGGACCTATTCTTTTCGGACTTGCTCCCGCAGATCGACGACCTGCCGGAGCTAAAGCTGACGCTGCACTGCCTCTGGCTGCTCAACGAGCAGAGCGGCGACCTGCGCTACATCCGCGGCGACGACCTGCGCGGCGACGCCGTCCTGCTCGCCGGCCTGAACCTCGACAACGACCTGCGCCCGCCGTCTATCGTCCTCGAAGACGCGCTGGAACGCAGCGTCGCCCGCAACACCCTGCTCCGCCTCGAAATCGTCACCGGCCCGGAGCCGGGCGCAGGCGAAGACGCCGAAGCCGAGACGGTGGAGGACTGGTACTTCCTCAACACCGTCAAAGGACGCCAGGCGCTGGCGCTGGTGCGCCAAGGGCGCGTGGCCGAACTGCAGTCAGTCATCCCTGACGAGGCGCGCCTGCGCGTCAAGCGTTCCAATATCTTCCAGCTATACGAGCAAAACATCGGCGTGCTGACCCCGCTGATTGCAGACCAATTGCGCGATATGGAAAAGACCTACGCGCCCGAATGGATCGCCGACGCCGTCGAGATCGCAGTCAGTCGCAATAAGCGGCACCTGCGCTACATCCAAAACATCCTCCGGCGTTGGGAAACGGAAGGCAGAGATGGAGACCAGTATGAAGAGTCTGGCGGACATTCTACAGACAGCCGGCGAAAAAACTACAAGCCCGACGAATACTCGGACATCATCGTCGGCTGACGAGCCAAACGCGCCCGCACCCGACTTCTATGAGAACGAACATAACGAACGTGTTGACGAACGAGGCGCAGACATGACCCGCCCGCCCGCCGCCTTCTCGCCCGACGACGAAGCGCACCAGCCCGCGCCCGGCCAACCGGCGCAGCCTACAACGCCTTCCACGCGGCCGGAGTCGCGCGCGGCCGGCGCAGCCTCCGATGTCTGCCCCATCTGCGGCGGCACAGGCTATGTGCTGGCGGATGTGCCGGTCGGCCATCCCGATTTCGGCAAAGCCCTGCCCTGCCGCTGCCGCGAAAAAGAACGCATGCAGCGCCGCCTAGCTGCGCTGCACACGATCAGCAACGTCGACACGCTCGCCCGGCTGACCTTCGACACCTTCATCGCCGAACCCGCTCACCTGCCCCCCGACAAGGCTTACAACCTGCGACGCGCGCTCGAAACCTGCATCTTCTTCGCCGAATCGCCCGACGGATGGCTTCTGCTCAGCGGCGCCTATGGCTGCGGCAAGACGCACTTGGCCGCGGCTATAGCCAATGCCCGCCTCGCTATGGGCGAACCGGCGCTCTTCATGGTCGTGCCCGACCTGCTCGACCACCTGCGCGCCGCCTTCAACCCGCACAGCACAATTACCTACGACAACCTGTTCGAGCAGGTGCGCACAGCCCCTCTGCTGATCCTGGATGACCTGGGCGCCCAAAGCACTACGCCCTGGGCGCAGGAAAAGCTGTTCCAACTGCTCAACTACCGCTACAACGCACGGCTCGCCACCGTCATCACCACGAACCAACGGCTGGAAGACCTCGACCCGCGCATACGCAGCCGCCTGATGGACCCCAGCATCGTCAGCCATTTCGCCATCGTCGCCCCGGACTTCCGCAGCGGTCAGAACCCCGGCCAGAGCGAGCTAAGCACGCTTGGCTTCCACCGTGAGCAGACGTTCGAGAGCTTCGATGTCCGGCGTCCCGACCTCTCCGGCGAGGAGCAGATCACCTTGCGCGCCGTCTATGCCGTCTGCGATGAATTCGCCCGCGAACCGCATGGGTGGCTGACGCTTTCCGGTCGCAGCGGCGCCGGCAAGACGCACCTTGCCGCGGCCATTGCCAACTACGTGGTCTCCACATCGCCCAACAGCGTCATGTTCGTCGTCGTCCCCGACCTGCTCGACCACCTGCGCGCCGCCTTCAACCCCAATGCCAACACATCCTACGACCGCCGCTTCGACGAGATCAAGCGCGTCCCCTGCCTGGTGCTCGATGATCTGGGCACAGAAAGCGCCACGCCCTGGGCCAGAGAGAAGCTGTTCCAACTGCTCAACTACCGCTACAACGCGCTGCTGCCCACCGTGATCACCACCAGCCAGGCCGCTAATGAAATCGAGTCGTGGCTGCGTACGCGCATGTTGGACGTCACACGCGGCCAGTTCTGCGCGCTCGACGTCCCCGGCTATCGCCGCACGCGCGCCAAGGACGAGCCAAGCGTCGCCCAACGCCCCAAAGCGCGCGGCCGGCAGCCGCGCACCTGAGCGGAACTCAGCGGAAGGTTTGAGCGTACTATTGGCGATGTGCTATACTCGAGTCACGGAAGCCGCAGC
>CAZYSJ010000076.1:0-10931 GCA_964649875.1 uncultured Caldilineaceae bacterium | reverse complement strand
CGCAGCGTTGTCGCTTGGCAGCCGCCCTGCCGGCAAAGTCCGCTAATACCGCGAGAGGATGCCGTGCCTCGTTGGGCATGTGATCCGCCGGCATCGAATCTCTCGCCTTGCATCATTTTCGGGAGCGCCGCTTTATGCGCAGCAAACTAACCATTGCCCCCCTGATCGGCCTTGGCCTTCTCCTGGCCCTGTTGTTGGCTGCATGCGGACCGTCTGCGGCCCCGCCGGTCCCCACGCGCGCCCCCGCGCCCACCTTCACGCCCACGCCGGAAGGCCCGCCCCCGCCGGCTGACCCGGCCGCCGAACAGCCGCCGGCTGAAGCGGTCGTCGAGGAACAGCCGCCCGCCGAGGTGCCGCCCACCGACACGCCGCCGCCCCCGCCGCCGCCTACCCCGACGCCCGCGGCTGAGGTCGTCATCAACACCAACATGAACGTGCGCGGCGGTCCCGGCACCAACTACAACATCATCGGCGCGGCTTCCGCCGGCGAACGCTACGCTGTCACCGGCAAAAACGACGCCGGCAACTGGTGGCAGATCGATTTCCAGGGACAAAACGGCTGGGTCTTCGGCGATCTGGTCACAGCCCAGAACACCGGCGCCGTGGCTGTCGCCGTCAACATCCCGGCCCCGCCGCCGCCGACTCCGGCCCCGCAGCCACAACCCCAACCCCAACCGCAGCCCCAGGAGCAAGCCCCGCCGCCGCCTGCCGAACCTTCCTATGAGTTCAACAAGGCCATCTTGCAGCGCTGCGACCCGAACCAGGGCGTGACCTACGTGCAAGGCACGACCTATCGCAACGGGCAGCCGACCAACGGCCTGCTTGTCGCCTTCAGCTATGCCGTAGACGGGCCAATCGTCGCCACGGTGCAGTCAGGCCCGCACCAGGGTTATGAAGGCTGGAGCACGGGCTTTTACTCGCACATTATCCAGCACGACGGCCCGCGCGAGGGCGACTGGCACTTCTGGATTGTCGACAGCAACGGCCAACGCATATCGAAGGCGGCTCACGTCCATACCGACGGCTCCGCCGGCGATGGCAAATGCCAGCAGGCCGTGATCGACTTCGACTCCTAGAGCCGCCGCACCTAACCGAGTGCAGCCATGTCCCGCGCCCTAAAGGACACAGCCATCCTCTGGACCAGCCTGCTCATCCTGGGCGGGCTGGCTCTTTTCGCGCTGCGCACCCCGCCCGCCCGCGCCTGGCTGTGGCAAAACACCGGCGAAGAAGCCTTCCTCGCCCAAGTCAAGGGACTGAGCGACCTCCTTTCCGACCGGCTGCGCCCGCCGCTCAACCTCGCGCCCGGCGTTCCCGTCGAACTGGCCGATGTCAACCCCTTCGGCGTCAACGTCTTCCTCGAACAGGAGGCGGACCCCGCCAAGCGCGAACTGGCCGTGCAGATGGCCGCAAACGCCGGCTTTCACTGGCTGCGCCAAGAGTTTCCCTGGGAGGACATCGAAATCCACGGGCGCGGCGACTTTGAGGATCGCCGCCATGAGCCGGCCCGCTCCGCCTGGGACAAGTATGACCACATCGTAGCCCTTGCCGAGCAGTACGACATGGAACTGATCGTCCGCCTCAGCAACCCGCCTGCTTGGACGCGCGCCGCAGGCGACGACGCCGGCGAATACGCCCCGCCCGACGACCACGCCGACTTCGCCCGCTTTGTCGAAGCCGTCGTCAGCCGCTACCGCGGGCGCGTTCGCTACTACCAGTTGTGGAACGAACCCAATATCTACCCGGAATGGGGCGTCTATCCCATTAGCCCGGAAGATTATGTCGAGCTGCTCAAGGCCGGCGCGACCGCCGCCCGCGCCGCCGACCCGGACGTGCGCATCATCGCCGGCGCGCTCGCCGCCACCATCAACCTCCAGCCCGACGCGCCGCCGCCCGCCAACAGCCTCAGCGACCTGATCTTCATGCAGCGCATGTACGACGCCGGCGCCGCCCCTTATTTCGACATCGCCGCCGTCCAGGGCTACGGCCTGTGGAGCGGGCCGACTGACCGCCGCATGCACCCGCGCGTGCTCAACATCAGCCACCACCTCTTCCTGCGCGACCTGATGGTCGAAAACGGCGACGCCCACAAGCCCATCTGGATCTCCGAGATGAATTGGAACGCTGCGCCTGAGGGCGTGGAGCCGCGCTACGGACGCGTCTCGCTGGAACAGCAGGCCGAGTATCTGCCGCTGGCCTACGAACGCGTGCGCAACGACTGGCCGTGGGTCGGCGTCGCCAACACCTGGTATCTCAAGCGCGCCACCGACGCCTGGGAGCAGAACGGCCAACCCGAAGCTTATTTCCGCCTGCTCGCCCCGGACTTCACGCCGCAGCCCGTCTACACCAGCCTCCAGCGCTACATCCGCGACCTCCCCGCCTCGCCATGACCCACGCAGACGCGCCGCATACGGCAGCCTCACCCGCCGCAGGCGTCCTCTCTCGCCCGCTTGTCGAACGCCTGGCCCTCGCCGCCATCCTTCTGCTCGCCGCGTTCCTGCGCTTCTACGCGCTTGACACATCCAGCCTCTGGAACGACGAGGGCACGACCTGGGCGCTGCTCAGCCGCAGCTACGCCCAGATCGCGCGCGACGCCGCGGCCGACATCCACCCGCCCGGATACTACTGGCTGCTCAAGACGTGGACCGCTGTCACAGGCCGCGACGCCTGGGCCATGCGCAGCCTCTCCGCCCTGTTCGGTGTGCTGCTCGTGCTGGTCGTCTACCGCATCGGCCTCCACCTCCCGCGTCGCGGCCGCCTGCACGTCACCGCGCTGCTCGCCGCCCTGCTTGCTGCGCTAGACCCGTTCCAGGTCTATTACGGGCAGGAAGCGCGCATGTACATGCTCCTTGCGCTGGTGGGCGCGGCGCTTTTCTGGGCGCTTCTCGCCCTCGACGCGCGGCAGCGCAGCGGGCGCGGCGACCTCGCCCCCCTCCTCGGTTACGTCCTCGCCGGCGCGGCCGGCCTGTGGACGCACTACAGCTTTCCCATCCTGCTCGCCGCGGCAGGCGCGGCCTATGTTTGGAATCTCCTGGCGGACCTCAGCGTTGCGCCGGGCGCGCCTTCGCCGTTGCGGCGTTTCGTACGCTTCGCCGCCGCCAACCTCGTGATCGCGCTGCTCTTTCTGCCCTGGCTGCCCACCGCATTGATGCGCGTGCTGAATTGGCCCAAAGGCGGTGAAGAGACGACGCTGCTCGCCGGGCTGCGCCTCACCCTGCACATGTTCATCGCCGGGCCGATCCGCAGCGCGCCCGACCTGGCATGGCCCTGGCTTGCACTCGGCGCGGCGCTGTCGCTGGTCGGGCTGTGGGCGTTGCGCGCCCATCGCGCCGGGCCGGTCCTCGGCCTGTGGCTGGCCGCGCCGGTTGCGCTCATGTTCGGCCTGGGCCTCTTCTCGGAAGCCTTTCTCAAGTTCCTGCTGGCCGCGTCTCCGGCCTGGCGGCTGTTAATCGCGGCTGCGCCGCTCTGTTTCTCGCGCACGGTCGTGCAGCGCGCCCTGGCCGCGGCTATCGCCTTGCTCGCCGCGCTCAGCGCCGCTTTCATGCTGCCCGGTTACTACGCCGACCCCGCGGCCCGCGACAACTACGCCGGCGTCGCCCGTTACCTCGGCGTCCTCGGCGATCCCGCCGCCGACCTAGTCGTCCTCAACGCCCCGGGCCAACAGGACGTCTGGGCCTATTACGACCCCGGCCTGCCCGTCCTGCCCATCCCGGAACAGCGCCCGCCCGACCCCGAACAGACCGTCGCCCGGCTTGCCGCGGCCGCGCAAGACCGCCGCCAGGTCTACGCCCTCTTCTGGGCCACCGACGAATCAGACCCGGAGCGCATCGTCGAAGGCTGGCTCGACCGCAACGCCTTCAAGGGGGCCGAAAGCTGGCAAGGCAACCTGCGCTTCGTCGTCTACACGCTGCCCGCGCACCTGGCCTGCCAAAAGCTGGAGCCGCCGCCCGCCTTCGGGCCGGACATCGTCCTCGAGCAAGTGTGCCAGCCGGAAACGCCTCAACAGGCGTCGCCGGGCGAAGCCGCCACGGTGGCGCTGCACTGGCGCGCCGCGGTGCAGCCCGCCGTCTCCTACAAAGTCAGCGTGCAGTTGCTCAACGAAAATAGCCAGGTCGTCGCCCAGCACGACGGGCTGCCCGCAGGCGGCTCTCGCCCCACCGACGGCTGGCAGGCGGGCGAAACCGTCGTCGATAACCACGGGCTGCCCATCCCCGCGGGCGCGCCGCCCGGCGATTACCGCCTCATCGTCGCCCTCTACGACGCGCAGACCGGCGTCCGCCTTCCTGTGCAGGGAGCCGACCACCTGGCGCTGGGCGCGGTCAACGTCGTGCGCCCGCAGCGCGCCATCCCGGTCGAAGTGGTCCCCATGCAGCGCCGCGCCGGCAAACGTCTAGGACCGGTCACGCTCGCCGGCTATGCGGCGCACGCCAAGGATTACAGCCACGCGCCGGAAACTCCGCTCAAGCCCGGCGACATGGCCCACGTCACCCTCTACTGGCAAGCGCCGGACCCGCTGCCCCCGAACTGGCCGGAGGACTTGGCCTTTTCTCTGCATCTGGGCAATTTCGCCGTCGAAGCGCCGCTCGCCGGGCGCGGCTACCCGACCGGCTTCTGGCAGGCCGGCGAGCTGGTGCGCGCCGAGTTCGACATCCCCTTCGACGGCGCCGATGCAGTTCCCGTCGTGCGCGTAGACGGCGACGCCTACCGGCTCGCCCCCCTGCCCACAGAGTGATCGCCTGCGCTCACACTTGCGATCACGTCTGCATCGTCGCGAATGGCATGCGACCCGATACCCCAAGCTTAGAGTTTTGATCGCCAAATACGCACCCAAATACGCACTATGTCATGTTGAGCGGAGCGAAACATCTCTGCCGCTGAACCAACGAGATTCTTCAGCTCCCTGCCGCTCGCTTCAGAATGACAGGCGCTTGGCGATCAAACCACTCTGGTCCGCAGCATAGTGATGGCTTACTCATCGCGGTGACTCGTAGGGGCGCTATCCTTAGCGCACACGCCCGCACCTCCGGCGGCAAGGATGCCGCCTCTACAACGTGGCCGGCCAAGCAACTGGGACGGTCCCCTACATCCCCCTTAGTTTGACATAGTACTATGCCTGATATAGCATACCCCTGATCGTCGTCGCGGGATAAGGAGAGGAGCGCCATGAGCCACAGCCAACATACGCACGCGACTGCCCGCCATTCGCCCTTCCTCTGTCCGGTCGACGAAGCGGCGCAGATCATCGGCCAAAAGTGGACGTTACAGATCGTCTACAACCTGCTCGACTGCGAGTCGCGCCGCTTCTGCGAACTGCAAGAAGCGCTGGGCGGCGTCAATCCCAGCACCCTGAGCAGCCGGCTCAAGATGCTCGAAGAAACCGGCATCGTGCGCCGCATCCAAGTCAGCGCCATCCCGCCGCATGTCGAGTACAGCCTGACTGAAATGGGCTGCGAACTGCGCAGCGTGATCTCGGCGATCACGCGGTGGAGCAACGCCTGGCTCTGCGCCGAAAAACCGAACATCGCCGCCTATCGCCTGTCCCACAGCCACAGCATACACACAGGCGAATAACGCCAAGCCGCCCGGAGAAGAGACAGCCATGATCGTCACCGGCCTCACTGTCGGCCTGCTGCAAGAAAACTGCTACATCCTCGGCTGCGAAACCACGCGCCGCGCGGTGATCATCGACCCGGGCGATAACCCGCGCGCCATCATGCGCGCCGTCCACGAAGAAGGGCTGACCGTCGAGCGCATCATCAACACGCACGCCCATCTCGACCACGTGCTCGCCGTAGACGCCATCCGCCGCGCCACCGGCGCGCCCTTCTGCCTGCACCAAGACGACCTGCCCACCTTGCGCGACGTACCGCTGCGCGCCCGGCTCTGGCTCGACTCTGAAGTCGACCCCATCGACGACCCGGACGAATACCTGACGCACGGCCAGGTCATCCGCTTCGGCGACGAGGAGCTTGAAGTGCGCTTTACGCCCGGCCATGCGCCCGGCCACGTCATCTTCGTCCACCACCGCGGGCGTCAAGTCTTCGGCGGCGACACGCTCTTCCAGGGCAGCATCGGTCGCTTCGACCTGCCCGGCGCCGACGGCCCGACCCTGCTCGCCAGCATCCGCGGACAGATCTTTACCTTGCCCGACGACTACGCCGTCCACCCCGGCCACGGCCCCAGCACCACCATCGGCGAGGAGCGCATCTCCAATCCGTTCGTCGGCGAGCACGCCGCCGGCTTCTGACTTTCGGCATCAGTCTCGCTTATCTCGTCCATCACGGGCCACAGACACATGACCACTCAATCAGACGCAGTACCAGGCTGGTTTCGCAAGCGACAAGAAGAAGACAAGGACGCGGAACACGCTAACAAGCAGACCGGCCGGCCCCCGCAAGAGACCAGCGGAACCGCGACCGGAGGCGGCATCGAGACCGAACCGGTCGTCGTGTGGGAAGCCGCCAACCGCATGGAAGCCCAGATCGTGCGCGGCCGCCTGGAGAGCGAAGGCATTCCGGCCATCATCCAGGGCGAAGCCGTCGGCACGATCTACGGGCTAACCACCGGCAAACTGGCGCGCACCGTCGTCCTGGCCCCCGCGCCCCTAGCCGACAAGGCCCGGCAAATCCTCGAAACCGCCGTAGATTGGAGCGATTGGGATGACGAAGCCCCAAGCGATGAGACCTTGACGGACAAGGCGCAGGACGAGGCGCAGGACGAGGCGCAGGACGAGGCGCAGGACGACGAGGAACGCGATCATGCGCAAGACAGTTAGCCGCTCCACCCTGGGCCGTCATCTGCTATGACCGAAACGGCGCTGATCTCCGTTCGCAACTTGCACAAGCGCTTTGGCCGCAAGCCCGTGCTGCGCGGCATCGACTTGGACGTGACGCAGGGCGAGGTCGTAGCGCTGCTCGGAGCGAACGGCGCAGGCAAGACCACGCTGATGCGCATGATCTGCGGCCTCGCTAAGCCGGACCGCGGCGAAATCACCCTCGGCGGCGTGTCCCTGCGCCGCGCCAGCCGTGAGCTGCGCCGCTACATCGGCCTGGTCACCCACGCGCCCCTGCTCTACGACAGCCTCTCCGCCCAGGAGAACCTGCGCTTCTTCGCCGCGCTCTACGACCTGGATCAGCCCGAAGAGCGCATCGAAAGCGTGCTGCACGCGGTCGAGCTGTGGGCGCGCCGCCGCGACCCCGTGCGCACCTACAGCCGCGGCATGGTCCAGCGCTTGGCCATCGCCCGCGCCGTACTGCACAGCCCGCCCGTCCTCCTGCTTGACGAGCCGGACACCGGGCTGGACCAGAGCAGCTCCCAGATGCTGCACGACCTGATCCGCCGCCTGGGCGCATCCAACCGCGCTATTCTGCTCTCCACACACAACCTAGATCGGGCTGTCGAATGGGCCGATTCGGTCTGCTTGCTCGGCAATGGTAAAATTGTGCGCCGGGAACCGACCGGCCAATTGAACGGAGACCGCTTGCGCCAGATCTACGCAGAAGCCGACGGCACGCCATGACGCTCACCGCACCGTCACACAATCCGTCCCTTTCCGGGCCGCAGACAGACCTCCAGCCCGCGTCGATGCGCACCGAGGGCGGGCTGCGCACCTACCTGCGCAAGGTGGCCGCCATCGCCGCCAAGGACCTGCGCGCCGAGGCCCGCGCCAAAGAGAACCTCAGCGCCATGATCGCCTTCAGCGTCCTAGCCGTGGTTGTCTTTGGCCTTGCCTTTGACCTGCGCGTGCCCCGCGCAGACATGGTTGCGCCCGGCGTGCTCTGGGTCGTCTTGCTCTTCGCCGGCGTGCTCGGCCTCAACCGCGTTTTCGGCGCCGAAGTCGATCGCGGCAGCCTGTCGGCGTTGCTGTTGGCCCCGGTCGACCGCAGCGCCATCTACTTCGGCAAAGTGATCGCGCAAATGGCCTTCATGCTCGCTATGGAAGCCTTCGTCGTGCCCATCGTTCTCGTCATCTTCGACGTGAACCTATTCAGCCCGTGGATCCTGGCGGGGCTGTTCCTGGGCACGCTGGGCTACGTCAGCGTAGGCACGCTCTTCGCTGCGCTCACCGCCAGCACGCGCGCCCGCGAAACGATGCTGCCGATCTTGCTGTTGCCTGTAATGGTTCCAATATTTGTTGCAGGGGTCGGCCTTACCGCCAATATTCTTGACGGGCGCGAACTGGCCGAGTTCGCCCGCTGGTTTCTGATCCTGGCCGTATATGACCTGGTCTTTATCACTATTGCGTTCCTGATCTTCGACCTGATTTGGGAGGACGCCTGAGCATGACTACCGCCGCAATGACCCGCCGCCGCGCCGCCGCGGGCGGCTGGCACATCGCCTTGCTGGCGCTAAACGTCGCCACGGTGATCGCCATGGCCGCGCTGGTGTGGGCCTCTCTGCTCTACGCCAAGCCCGCCATCAACCTCAGCGGCGACGAACAGACGGCCCAACGCATCTTCTATCTGCACATGGGCTGCAATATCGGCGCGCTCGCCGGCTTCATCGTCTCGCTCACGGGCAGCATCGTCTACCTGCTCACGCGCGACCTCGACTGGGACCGGGCCACGCAAGCCGGCATCGAAGTGGGGACCATCTGCGGCCTCGGCACCATCGTCACCGGCATCTTCTGGGCCAAGCCTACCTGGAATACTTACTGGACATGGGATCCGCGGCTTACTACCGCCACCATCACCGTCCTGCTCTACGTCGCCTACCTGCTCTTCCGCAACGGCATCGACAATCGCCACACGCGGGCGCGCTTCGGCAGCATCTACGCGCTCTTCGCCTTTCTCAGCCTGCCGCTCACCTACTACAGCGCGCGCTGGTTCCGTTCCATCCACCCCGTCGTCTTTTCCGGCGACAACCCGGAAGCGCAGGGAGACTTCGCCCTGGGCGCTACCATGACGCAGACGCTCTTCATCGCCGCCATCGCCTTCTCGCTGCTCTTCAGCAGCCTGATGATCATGCGCTGGCGGATTCTTCGCCTGGAAGACCAGGCCGCCGAACTGCGAGAGGAGATCGAATAACATGTTCTATCTGGCTGCCGCGTTTATCGCGGTTTGGCTGGCGGTCACTCTGTATGTTATCTACTTGAGCCGCCGCCAGCGCGAGTTGGAAGACGAGTTGAAGTCCCTGCAAGAGACAGCCGCCGCATCGCCCGCGCGGCGCGAATAGCGGGCAAGTGAGAAAGCGAGCAAGCCATGACCCAGGTTGCACAGCCGCCGGTTCGCGCCGACCAACCGACGCCCCATCGCTCCCCAGCGGCGACCGAACCGGTTGGTCGACTGCCGGTCTTCCTGCATGCCGTCGCCTTCGTGATCGGTTTCGGCGCCGTCTTCACACTGCTGGGCTCGGCCGCAGGCTTGCTTGGCCGCAGCCTCAACGAGTTCTTGCCCGTCATCCAGCGTCTCGGCGCCATCCTGCTGATCGTGTTCGGCCTGATCACCCTGGGCGTTTTCGCCCGGCTCTCCGCCTTCATCCGGCAGCGCGCCGACCTGGCGCGTAACCCTGCGGCGGCCGCGCTGGTCAGCATCCTCGACTTCTTCACTGCGCTGCTCTATACCGAAAAGCGCGTCAGCGAGATGCACAACGTCAACCGCCGCTGGGGCTACCTGAGCAGCGCGCTGCTCGGCGTCAGCTTCAGCGCCGGGTGGGTTCCCTGTGTCGGCCCGATCCTGGCCAGCATCTTCTTCCTGGCCAGCGATAGCGCCACAGCCGGGCAGGGCGCACTGCTGCTCGGCATCTATAGCCTCGGCCTGGGCATCCCCTTCCTGATCACAGGCGCCATGTTCAGCACGGCGACGCGCGCGCTGCGTCGCCTCAACCGCCACGCCGGCGTTGTCAGCTTCATCAGCGGCATCTTCCTCTTCTACGTGGCCTACCTGCTGTGGACGGACAGCCTCGCCAGCCTCACCACCCGCTTCATCTTCCTGAACGAATGGGTCTTTGCGCTGGAAGAATCGCTGGCGCTCAGTTCCGCCACAGGCGGCAACATCATCAACGTTAGCCTGCTGGTCGCCGCGCCCCTGGCCTTCATGGCCGGGCTGATCAGCTTCCTCAGCCCCTGCGTCTTGCCGCTGGTGCCGGCCTATATCGGCTTCCTCAGCGGCGCAGCAGTCGGCGGCGGGCGTTCTAAATGAACGCGTCCTTACCCTTCGCCGTGACGCTCTACGGCAAGCCCGGCTGCCATTTGTGCGACGACCTGCGCAGCCTGCTCGACGAATTGCGCGGCGAGTTCGACTTCACGCTCGTCGAACGCAACATCGAGGACGACCCGGACGACTTCGCCCGTTTCCGCTACTCGATCCCGGTCCTCGACGTTGCGGGCAGGTCGCTGCTCTACCCGCCGCACGATGCCGGCGGCGTGCGGCAGGCCTTGCTCGCCGCCGGCGAGGCCGCAGAATGAAACCGCAACACGGCAATCGCCGTATAGAACTCGCAACCGAAAGGCTATACAGGCGTTCGTTCGCAGCCATAGGGCTGCACAGAGGATCTGCCGCTTATGACGCGTGAGACTTTCCCAAGAGAACCGGCCCGCGCTGCATCCGCCCCAGGCAGCGCCTTCGACGAACGGTTCTCGTACTATGCGAATCGCCTGGTCATAGGCATCGCCCGCCATTGGCTCGCCCTCTTCAACACGGCCTGGGGCCTATACATCCTACTGCCCCTGCTCGCCCCCTTCTTTATGCAACTCGGCCTGACAACGCCGGCGCGCCTCATCTACGGCGTCTACTCCTTCCTCTGCCACCAACTGCCCGACCATAGCTACTTCTTGTTCGGAACCCTGGGCGCACCGCATCTCCACGAACTGGAGGCCGCGGGCATGCCCGCCGGTTTGGACCTTTTTAGCCAGCGCCGCTTCATCGGCAACGAATTGGCGGGCTACAAGGTGGCGCTCTGCCAGCGCGACCTCGCCATCTATGGCTCCGTCCTCG
>CAZYSJ010000075.1:4529-23541 GCA_964649875.1 uncultured Caldilineaceae bacterium | reverse complement strand
TCGCGCACGCGGCTGGCGCCCACGCCCACGAACATCTCCACGAACTCGGAGCCGGAGCTGCTGAAGAAAGGCACGCCCGCCTCGCCGGCTACAGCCTTGGCGAGCAGCGTCTTGCCGGTCCCCGGCGCGCCCACCATGAGCACGCCCTTGGGGATGCGTGCGCCCAGCGCAGCGAACTTCTGCGGCTCTTTGAGAAATTCGACCACTTCCTGCAGCTCTTGCTTGGCCTCATCCGAACCGGCGACGTCGGAAAAGGTCACCGTCGGGCGGTCGCCCGTGTCCAGCTTGCGCGCACGGCTGCGGCCGAACTGCATAGCGCGGTTTTGTCCGGCGCCGCCCGCCTGGCGCATGATGAAAAAGAAGAAGGCGAAGATCAAGACCATGGGCAGCAGCATGATCAACCAGCTAAACACGGCGCCGCTGCTGGGCGGGCTTTCCACCTCGATGGGCAGCTTTTCCAGCTTTTCGGCGCTTACGCCCATTGTCTTGAGCGTTTCGAGCAAGCTGTAGCCCGTTTCCTTGCGACTGTGCAGGTCGGGTCCTTCTCTCATCTCAAGCGTCACCAGGTCGCCCTGCACGACGATGCGCGTGACCTCGCCGGCCTCCACCTTCTGGGCCACCTCGTTCAGCCCGACCAGATTGGACATGTCGACAGGCCGGCTGAAGAAAAAGCGCGATCCGAACAACACGAGCACAGCCAAGACGAGCCAGAACCAGCTTCGTCCCAGGAAATTGCCGCCCGTCCCCTTAGGGTCTTGCCCCCCCTGATTGCCGCCTGAACCGCGCGTGTTGCGCGGCGGTTGCTTTTTATCCGGCGTCATTGCCCCTCAAGTTAATCCGGCGGCCAGGATGCCGCCGCTATCCGCATTGCCTACGGCATTGCGTCGATGCGCTCAGGATGGCGCATCGCTCCGCTATATCCGACCGGCGTCGTGCGTACACAACTGTGTCCGCTGTGTACGCAGCGCCGTTCTTGTCTACAATATCGCGCGCCGCCCGCCCGATCAGTAAGAACGCTTGCGCAAAGCGTGCGGGTTCCCGGCATCTAAATCCAGTAAATCTAGCCCAGTTCGTCCAGTATATGCCGGATGCCGGCGCCGACGCGATGCGTCTCGGCGCGGTGGATCGGCGGCAGGTCGGGCGACTCGCGAGAATCCGGGCAGGAAGCCTCGTCGGGCTTGTCGCTCAGGCAGAGCAGCAGGCAGCCGCGCGCGTTGAGCCAATCCGCCAACTCGCACACCTCGTTGGTCAGCGTGATCTCGCGGGCCAACAGATCGCCGACCGGCGCATCGTCGGGCAAGTTGCCCATGCGCTCGATGGTCGTCACGAACTCCTGGCGGCGGAACTGCTTGAAGGGCGTGGGGTCGCCGGTGCGCACGCTGCACATTACGGCTTCGTGAATCTGGCGGATGCTCTCGCCTGCGCCGGGGTTGATCAGCAGACGGCTGCCCACCCAGCGCAAGAACTGCTCGAAGTTGTCCATGCTGCCTGATTTGATCTCGTCCAGAATCTCCTCAAAACTGACGAGGCCGCCATTGAGGACGAGGCAGATATAGGCCAGATAGTCCTGGTTGTCTGCGGTCAGGAAATGGTAGCGAGAGCGATTGAGTTCAGCATATTCGCGCTCGAAGGCGGCGCGGTCGAAGCGGTCGCCCAACACCGAGGCCATGGTGCGGAACATGCCCTCCAGCCGCGCCTCGTTGATCACCTGATCGTTACGGCCCTTAGCGCCCAACAGGGTCTTGTCGATGTCTACAATGACGGCAGTGCGTTCGTCCAGGCGCATGCCCTGTTGCAGCGTCCAGCTCACCCAATCGGCGAGGGCGGGCCAGCGGTTGGCGCAGTAGACGGCGTCCTCGTCGTCGATATCGACGACGAGTTCTTGGGCCAGTCGCTCACTCCCAATGAAGCAACTGCCCTGCCACCCGCTCTGTTGCAGCATGTTGGCATAGGCCTGACCGTCGCCGGTGGGCGTATCGCCGACAAAGAGCAGTTCACTCAGTTCGACCTTCTGCCGGCGGAGCTTCTGCCCCTGCTCGGCGAAAAAGATCGCAGCCTTGGCATAATCAGTATCCAGCTTGCGGGGGATCTGATCGCTGCTGAGGTTCATCTTGTAGGAAGCTGCTCTGAGCCCAGGCAGTCGACGGTCTAACGGTTCCAAGTTGCGATAGATCACAAAGTCGCCGAAGTAGTCGGCAAGCGTAGCGCGGCCGAAATTCTTAAATTCGCTTTGTGCTCGCTCGCTTGAGAGAACGTTAGTGGTTGACGCGGTGCTCACATTATCCCCCTATCACTCACAGTACATCCGTAGTCAAATGAGGTGCGCCGCGCTGCGAACAGCGCCCGCCGGCGCGGCGCACCATCATTGCGTCCCAAGGCTACGCCATCTGCAGGGAGCGGGTCAGGGCGGCAGCTTCTTGCCCTAAATATCCCTGGGCCACGATCAACTCGGCGTTGAGCAGGCTTCCACCCGCAGCGCCGCGGATGGTGTTGTGCCCCAGAACTACAAATTTATAATCGAACAGCGGGTCGGGCCGCAGACGGCCCGTTACAGTTGCCATACCCGGCGTCGTACCCGCCAAGCGGTCCAGCCGCGGCTGCGGGCGATCCGGCGCCGCCTCGTACAGAATCGCCGGCTGCGGCGCGTTGGGCAGCCCTAACTGCTGCGGCAAAGGCCGATACTCTTGCCAAGCCTGCAGGATATCCGCCTGGCTCGGCTTAGTCTGGAACTCGACGCTGACGGCCTCCAGGTGGCCGTTGCGCACCGGCACGCGGTTGCAGTGCGCGCTGACGACGAAGTCCGCATAGCGCACGCCCTCTCCGTCGAAAACGCCCATCAGCTTCTGCGGCTCTTTCTCCTCCATCTTCTCCTCTTCGCCGGGGATGAAGGGGACGACGTTGTCCAGGATGTCCATGCTGCTGACGCCCGGATAGCCGGCGCCGCTGATGGCCTGCATGGTGACGACGAACACCTTCTTCACGCCGAAGCGCTCGTGCAGCGGGTGCAGCGCGCTGACCAGATGCGTCGTGCTGCAGTTGGGGTTGGTGGCGATGAAGCCCTTCCAACCGCGCTTGCGTCTCTGAATGTCCAGCAGCCTCAGGTGTTCGGGATTCACTTCCGGGATGAGCAGCGGCACGTCGTCGTCATAGCGGTGGTTGCGCGCATTGCTGCACACGGCATAGCCGGCCGCGGCAAAGTTGGTTTCGATCTCGCCCGCTGTATCCGAGGGCAGCGCGCTGAAGACGATCTCGGCATCGAAGCCCGGCTCGCACGGCAGCAGCGTCACGTCGCGCAGATGGGCGGGCATGCCCCCGCGCAAATTCCAGCGGCAGGCGTCGGCGTAAGCCCTGCCCGCGCTGCGCTCCGACGCGCACAACGCGGCAATCTCAAACCAGGGATGCCCCTGGAGCATTTGCACAAAGCGTTGGCCGACTGCGCCCGTCGCCCCCAGCACGCCGACCTTGATCTTTTTGCCTTCCATCGCTCTAAGTCTCCGTCACAAGTTCAAGCCCTCATGGGCGAAATCAGTCATCAGTCAATTGGCGGCCTTCATGAAAGCTCGGCGCTTCCGCAAAGGTTCGTTTAGCCGGCGGCAAACGCCAGTTCAATGATGTCGCTCAACACGGCGGCGGCGGTGGCGTCGACCCCGGCGCCCCGCCCCTGGATGACGAGCGGGGTAGGATTGTACCATCGCGTGTGAAACTCGACCAGGTTATCCGTACCGGTCAGCCGCCCCAGCGGGCTGTCGAGGTCGACCGTCACCGGGCCGACCCGGCAGCGTCCGTCCTCAATCGTCGCTGCATAGCGCAACGTCTGCCGCTGTGCGGCGGCTGTTTGCACGCGCTCGGCGTACTGTGCGTCGAGCGCCGGCAGTTGATCCAAGAACTCGTGCACCGAAAGCTTGTCCATGCCGGCGGGATAAAGCCCTTCGACCTCCACGTCGGCCAGGTCGAGCCGCCAGTCGAGGCCGCGCGCCAGGATCAGCGCCTTTCGGGCCACGTCGACGCCGCCCAGGTCATCACGCGGGTCAGGTTCAGTATAGCCGAGAGCATGCGCCTCGCGCACGATCTCGCTGAACGGCCGCCCCGCCTGCAAGCCGGACATGACATAGCCCAGCGTGCCGCTGAACGTACCTGCAATGCGCTGCACGGCATCACCGCTCGCGACCAGCCGGTTGAGCGTGGCGATCACGGGCAGGCCCGCGCCGACGGTCGCTTCCCAGCGGCTAGCGCCGAGATGGCGCGGAGCGAGCGCATCGCCGCGCGACGTGACGCCGGCTGAGGTCAGCCGGTCGTACACCTCCTGCTCAATGGTGAGCGGTTTTTTGTTGGCAAGCGCCGCCTTATAGCGTCGTTCCAGTGCGTATAACAGACCGGGCACGGTCGCATCGCTGGCAGTACAGTCGACGACCACCGCGCCCGCCCGGCCGGCAATGTCTACGATACTGTACGAATCGCCCTGAGGCCCTCCCTCCGGGTGATCCGCCAGCCGTCCGCCGTCCTCTTTCAACGCCAACACTTCTTGCAGCGTCTCATCGGCGAGGCCTTCGCTTGGCTCGACGATGGCGCCGTTGCTGTCGCATACCGCCAGCAATTGCAGGTGCAGCCCGTATTGAATGGCATGCAGCCCGCGGCATTCAAGGATTTGGCGTAATAGGGCGCGCCCTACGCCGCCCACACCAAAGAGGATAATCGGCAGTTCTCGCATAGGCTCCATAACGTCCGTTGCAGCCGGTGCAGCAAAATGCGAACCGGCCGCATTTCGGAAAAATGGGGAGCCCGAACCGCTCGCCGGCGCTCGCCAAACGCTGCACGCCCGGCGGCCTAAGCCGTTCGGCTCCCCTCCTTTTCATTTGTCCGGTCATTATAGCATAGCGCGCAGAGCGCGCATCAATCACAAAAAATGAAGGTCATCCAATCGCTTAGCAAACACTTAGCAAAAGATTGACATCGTGCGCGCCATAGAGTACATTCACCATAATCACATCTGCGTTTTCACCCTCCATTTAGCGGTTTGTTTGCCGGATACGCACGATGTCATGTTGAGCGGAGCGAAACATCTATACCTCTAACAACGGGATTCTTCAGATCGCTAACGCTCGCTTCAGAATGACAGATGCTTGGCGAACACAGCATTTAGCGCCCTGCATTGGATCGCGTCCCCGCCGGAAAGAGAGCACATAGAGCAGCGACGTATGGGCGATCCGGTTGGCATACGCAACTCGCGCGGGTCGCAGGAAAACGCATCGTCTATGAGCGGCGCACCGGACGACTGGCCGCGCTGACCTCGCAGCAGCGGGCCGCCCTGGCTGTGATCACCGTCGAGCTGAGCTTGGCGAACTTCGCTGCGCACTGAGCAGTCCGCGCACAGCGCACCAACAAACACGGCAAATGAGCGCGGCGTTTTATGGGACTAGAACGTCTTGATCTGTAGAGAGCTTGTCTTTTCAATGAATCGCCGTCGCCTAAATCATAGCGCGGCTACGCGCTGCGCACCGATGACCGCAAGAAAGCGGATCGACACATGGGTCCGGCTATCGCGCAGGGAGCGATTGGATGTCCATCAACGAACGCAAACTTGACCGGTCGCCCAACTTTGCAGAGGCAGCCGCGCTCTTTCTCGATGCGGTAGGCGAGTGGATCGATGCCTGCATCGCGCAGTACGCCGCGGCCCCGCCTACCGACGCGCCGGATCAACTGACCTACGTCGCTGCCTGGGAGCCGTACCTGCGCGTGCGGCCCCGGCCCGAAGCGCTGGCGTTTCTGACCCACAAGCGCGATGCCGTGCACACACACTTCACGCAGACAGGCCAGTGGCGGCACGGCTATTGGATGATGCAGGACGTGTCGCGCGGCGTCGAACACTTCAACGTCTTCCTGCGCTTCCTGGCTCAACTTGCACCGGACGACCCGGAGACGCGCAGGCAGATATTGGACGCGGCGGAGCATTTCGGCAACTGGAGCGAAGCTGTCCCCCCGTGGTACGACGCCCGCACAAAGCTCTTCCGCTCCTTCCGCTTTGGCGCGACCGGCGCCGAAGAACTGGACGAACAATGGAACGTCCCCGACCACCTGCGCGGCGTCCGCCTCTGCCTGCTCGCCCACAGCCTGGGCGGCGGCGATCGCTACCTGGCGTTCGCCCGCGACTACGCCGGCCTGTGGGCGGATGTTCTGCTCACCGAACAAGAACTGCCCGTCGGGCTGGGCGTCAACGGCCCGCTGTTTGCATTGAGCAAAGAGGCCGAAGCATTCTACCTGAGCGGCCTGGGCAACGCCGGCCATTCGGAGACGCCCGTCGACCGGGCGGAGAGCTTCTTGGCCGCCGGCGGCATCAACGCTTTTTTGGAATTGTGGGAACGCACCGGCGAAGCGCGCTTCCTGCGCGCCGGCGAACGCCTGCTCGACCTGCTGACGCCGCAACTTTCCGACCCGGACGCGGGCGCGGTGGCTGACCTGCTGCGCACCTATCGCCGGGTGACCGGCAGCCGCCGCTACGATGACGCCGTGCGCTCGATCCTGGCGTTTCTCGCGCCCTCCGAAATCCGCACCATCGGCATACAGCCGGACGTAATGCGTTTGACGCGGCTGACCGGCGTGGGCAAAGAGGCGGACATGCCCATCTGGTTCGAGAACCTTCACCTGCGCCGCCATAACCCGATCACCCTGGCGGCGGCAGCCGAGATTACCGGCGACGCGGCCCTCGCCGCCCAGGCGCTGGACATCGGCCGCGTCTACTTTGAACTGGCGCGCCAATCCCTGGCGGACGGCTGCGACGACGGCGGGGCTAACACCGTGGGGGCCGTAGCGCGCGGGCATCGCCGCGAAAACGGCGCAGGCGTCGTCACCGCGACGCTACAGCCTCTCATCGAGGCGTTCGGCCTCGTCGAGCCTGCGCCGCGCCGCTAAATTTCCGGCGCGGGTTCGGGTCCGCCAATGCTTTTGCTCATGCCCATTCAGCCGCATTCAGCCATAGCGCACGCACATAGCGCACACATCATTTCGCACCATTTGAGATTTCGCACCATTTGAGGAGATTGCCATGTCTCGCGTAGTAGTGATCGGCGGCGCCGGCCATGTCGGCACGTACTTGGTTCCGCGCCTGGTCGAAGCCGGCCATGACGTAGCGGTGGTAAGCCGCGGCCGGCATCAGCCCTACCAGCCCCACGCCGCCTGGAACGAGGTGGAACGGGTGACCATCGACCGCAGCGCAGCCGAGGCGGACGGCTCCTTCGGCCGGCTGATCCGCGACCTGGAGCCGGAGATCGTGATCGACATGATCTGCTTTACCGAGGAGAGTGCGCGCCATCTGGTCGAAGCGTTGGCCGGGCGCGTTCAGCACTTCTTGCACTGCGGCACCATCTGGGTGCACGGCCCCAGCGTAGAGGTCCCGACCACAGAGCTTCAGCCGCGCCGGCCCTTCGGGGAATACGGCATCCGCAAAGCGCAGATCGAGGCCTATCTGCTGGCGGAGGCGCGCCGCAACGGTTTCCCGGCCACAATCCTGCACCCCGGCCACATCTGCGGCATCGGCTGGCTGCCGCTCAACCCGGCGGGCAACTTCAACCCCGCCGTCTATGCGCGCCTGGCCCGCGGCGAGGAAGTCTTGCTGCCGAACATGGGCCTGGAGACCGTGCACCACGTCCACGCCGACGACGTGGCGCAGGCTTTTATGCAGGCCATCGCCAACTGGCGCGCCGCGGTGGGCGAGGCGTTCCACGTCGTTTCGCCCGCGGCCGTCACCCTGCGCGGTTTTGCCGAAGCCGTCGCGTCCTGGTTCGGCGAAGAGGCCAACCTGCGCTACCTGCCCTGGGACGAATGGCGTGCGCTGCACAGCGAAGAAGACGTCGCCGCGACTTCGGACCACATCCGCCACAGCCCCAATTGCAGCATCGAAAAGGCGCGGCGGCTGATCGGCTACCAGCCCCGCTACACATCGTTCCAGACCGTGTACGAAGCGGTGATGTGGCTGGTCGAACACGGCAAGTTGCCGCTCGAAGGCCAGACCGGCGTCGCTTCCTGAGCAAAACGCTCGGCGACCGTTCAGCGCCCCCGCACACGGATTGTCCGCGGCGGGGGCGCTGTGCTAAGATCGGCCTGCGTTTACGCCGGTTCGCCTTGGCCGCATCGCGCAGCCCGACGGCCATCCGGGAAATTACAAGAGGCACAGACGAGATGATGCGCGTTGTCACCTACAATATCCACGGCTGGCGCACGACGGACGACCGGCCCAACCTCGACCTGATAGCGTCCGTGTTGGCCGATATGCAGGCCGACATCATTGGCCTCAACGAGGTCTTCTATCCACGCGTGGTGGAGGGGGCAAATGAGCCGGCGTTGGCGGCGCTGGCGTCCAGGCTGAACATGCAATTCGTCTTCGGCCCGTGCCGCCGCTGGCCCGCGCAGGACGACCTGCCTGCCGACGCCTACGGCAACGCCCTGTTGTCGCGCTGGCCTATCCTCGCCAGCGCCGGCCATCACCTTACGCCCGTACCCGGCAAAGAGCAGCGCGGCCTGCTGGAGGCCCGCATCCTCTTGCCTGACAAGCGCTCCTTCACCGTCTACGTGACGCATCTGGACCACACCGACGAGGACGCGCGCCTGACGCAGTTGCGCGCTTTGCGCACCTGGACCATCCGCGACCGCCACCGGCCTCATCTCGTCATGGGCGATTTCAACGCGCTCAGCCCGTGGGACGTCGCCGCCCGGAGCCTGCCGGACGGCGCGCCGGAGCCGCGCGTCATCGCCCAGATGGAAAAAGCCGGCTATGTCGACGCCTATCGTCTCTACGGCCAGCCGGGCGGCCAGAGTTTCATCCCCTCAACCGATCCGCCCATCCGCATCGACTACATCTTCGCCAGCCAACCCCTGGCGAACGGGGTGCGTTCCTGCATCATCTGGCAGGAACCGGCCGGCCGCGCAGCGTCCGATCACCGGCCCGTGCTGGCCGAGGTGGAACTGCCCGCCGCGGCGTGAAGTGCGCGTTGCGCAAAGACCTCGCCCTTGAGCGCAAAGTGGTAGCTGGCGATGTGCATGCGCTGCGAGAAATAGAAGCGGTGCGCGTCATAGCGCTGCACGCCGCTGTCCAGTTGCAGCGAGACGCAGCCCTGCTCGCGGGCATAGGCGACCAGCCACGCCATCAGCGCCGCGCCGTAGCCGTGCGAGCGGCGCGCGGCGTCGCTGACCAGATCGTCCACATAAAGCAGCCGCCCGTGCGCCAGCATCTCTTGCACGCGGAAGCCCGCAGCCGCCACGACCGCGCCGCCGTCCTCGACATAGGCCAGCCGGAACCCCTCGGCAAACTGGCGTTTGACCTGCGCAACGAATACGCCCACATCGGCCAGGTGCGGGCGAAGCTGCACCATCACCGGGTGGCAGCGGGCAATAGCTTGGTCGGTTTCGGCTAGGGCAATGTGCATGGTCTCCTCTATCATTGAATGGCGTCTCGCAATGGCGTCGCTCTATAGGGTTTGTTGAGCCGGGCGCGGCCCCGAATGAGAGGTCATTCTACCTGAGACGGTCGCCGGGCGCACGCGTCTATCTACGGGCGCAGCCGCATCGCCCTTGCCGCCCGGCTTCTCCGCCACGAATTACACGAATTGGACGAAAGAGTCCCCTCTTTTCTCTGCGTCCCTGCGTTTTTGCTTGGCATCTTTGCGGCTTTCGGTTCTGCGCCCCGATTGCGCATCCGCCGCGTCCGCTGTATGATCCGGCACGGACAAGGAGAAATACACATGACCCAACTGCGCCCTAACCGCATCTTCCGCTTGCTGATCGTCTTCGTAGCCGTCCTAGCGCTGGCTGCCTGCGCCCCCATCCAGCCGGAGCAGGAAAGCGGCCCGCCCGCCGCGCCTCCGCCGGCACAGGCGCCGCTGCCGCAGGTGCAACTGCCGCCTGTGCCGGAGTTCTCGCCCGCCGAGTGCAATGCGCTCTTGCCCATCGCTTCGGACTTCACGCGCGCCGACGACTACGCCGGGGCGATTGAGTTGTTCGACATCGTATTGGGCTGCACCGATTCCGACGACCTCAAGGCCGGCATCTACTTCATGCGCGCCGAGTCCAACATGCAGCAGGGCGATTGGCAGGCCGCTGTCGACGACTACCGCCAGGCGCTCGCCCTGGGCCTCGAAGCCGCCGACGCCGCGGGCGCGCGCAATAACATCTGCTGGTTCTACGCGCTGGACGGACAGGCCGAAGTCGCCCTGCCCTTCTGCGAGCAGGCTGTCGCCGCCAGCCCAACGGCCTCCTACCTGGACAGCCGCGGCCTGACCTATGCGCTGCTGGGACGGAGCGAAGACGCCGTTGCCGATTTTGAGGCGGCCCTGGCCGAATGGACCGTCAGCGGAAGCCCTGAGATCCAAGCTATCGCCGCCCAGCGCCAGGCTTGGGTGGACGCGCTGCGCGCGGGCGAGAATCCGATTACGCCGCAGGTTCTGGCCGACCTGCGCGCCGAAGACGCGCCTGGCGTGCAGGTCAACCTGGCATCCGCCGCGGGCGAAGCCGCGACCGCGCACCTCTTGACGGGCCGCCGCGACCACATGACCGGCCGCTTCGACCGCGCCGTCGAGGCGTATACGCAGGCGATAGAGACGGACCCAAATTACGGGCCGGCCTACTTTTATCGCGGGCTGGCTAACATCTGGCTGGAGGAATGGGAGGACGCGCTGGCCGACATGCAGCAGGTCGCCATACTGGACCCGTCGCAGCCCTTTGCGCACCACGTCAGCGGCCTGCTCTACATGCGGCAAGAGGACTATGCCGAGGCCGTGGCGGCCTATGACCGCGCCATCGAACTGCGCCCGGATCAGTTGAGCTTCCGCGCCGACCGGGCAGCGGCCTACTTCGCTCTGGGCGAGCCTGCGGATGCGCTCGCCGACCTGGACGCGGTGCTGCTCGCCCAGCCGGACTCTGCCGAGATACTCTTCATGCGCGGCGTAGCCCATCGCGCCCTAGAGAATCGCGGCCAGGCAATTTCCGACCTAGAGAGAGCGCTGGAACTCGGCCTTTCTGACGCGCTGCAACAGCAGGCCGAAGCTGCGTTGCGACAACTGCGCGAGGGCTTTTTCTAAAGGCCGACGCCAACCCAAACCCGCCCGACAGCCTAACGCCATCCAGGAAGCGCGCTTCCTGGATGGTTCTTTTTTCACGAAACGCCCCTACGCCATGCGCGCCGACTGCTCGCGCGAAATGGACCAGCGCAGCGGCTCGCCGGCCACGAAGCGGCGCAATTCCTCGACCACGATCCGCCCCATGCGCCGGCATTCGTTGTTCATCGACCCGGCGATGTGCGGCGTCAGCACGACATTCTCCAGCGTATAGAGCGGCGAATCGGGCGCGGGCGGCTCAGGCCACACCACGTCCAGCACGGCGAAGAGGTCGGGCCGCTTCTGCAGCGCCTCGATCATCTCCTGCTCGCGCACGACCGCGCCGCGCGACGTGTTGATGAACGTCGCCCCCGGCTTCATCATAGCGAAGTGCTCGCCGGTGATCAGGCCGACGGTTTCGGGCAGCCACGGCGTGTGCAGCGACACCACGTCGCTGCGGCGGAATATCTCTTCCAGCGAACAAAGCTCCACCCCCAGTTCGGACGCGTCGGCTTCGGCGGCGAAGGGATCATAGGCGATCACCTTCAGGTCGAAGCGCTGCAGGTGGCGGCAGACCATACGCCCGATCATGCCCAGGGAGACGATGCCCACGACGCTGCCGTAGCTGCCGGGCACGTCCAGCCGGCTGTAGCCCTTGTCGCGGCGCACGGCGGCCGCGTGTTGCCAGCCCCGCTTGAGGCTGAACAAGATCTGCGACAGCGTGTACTCGGCCACCGGAACGGCGTTGCCTGCGTAGGAGCTGGTGATGGGGATGCCGCTGGCCCAAAACGCATCGGTCACGAGATAGCGGATCGTGCCCGCGCCGTAGAAGACGGCGCGCAGTTTGGGCGCCGCGGCCAAGAACGCTTCGTCCAGGAGCGGGCCGCCCCAGCCGGAGAAGATCACCTCGACGTCGGCGAGGAGAGACATGTTGGCGCGGATCGAGTCCGCCGTTTGCGGCGGGGCGACGATCTCGGCCAGCGCGTCGATGCCCGCGCGCTCCTGCGGGCCGTAGATCTTCTCATAGGCGTCGGCGTTGAGGATGTAGATGCCTTTGACCATAGTTCACCTGTCTATTAGGTCTGTCTGGATCTGTGTGGGATAGAGAATTGGGCGGGGCGATACAGGCCCATTATGGCGGCGGGCGGGCGGCTTGTCAACGCAGGCGGGCCGCGCTGAGCAGGTCATCGTACTGCGCGGCGACGACGGGCCAGGCGTAGCGCTCGGCGATGTGGCGGCGCAGCGAGGGCGGCGCGGGCCGCGGTTCGGTCAGGCGCAGCACGGCCTTGCCATAGAGCTCCTCCTCGCCGGCGTAGAGACAGGCGGGATGCAGCTCAGCCGGCACAAGTTCGGGATAGCTGAGGCGGTTGGGCAGCAGCGGGAAAGCGCCGGCGCAGATCGCTTCCAGAATGCTGATGCCGAAGAACTCGTGGTCAGCCACGCTGATCACCAGGTCGGCCTGGCGCAGCAGATCGGCATAGGCCTGCCGCGAAGGCGCATAGCCCCAGTGGACGATACGATCCGCCAACTGGACGCGGGCCGCGTCGAACTCCGCGGGCGAATTGCGAAAGTTCTGCCCGGCGACGGCCAGCCGGAAGGGGACGCCCTCGGCGTGCAGCCGCTGCAACAGGGCGAAGAAGCGGTCGGGCCGCTTGTCATACTCCCAGCGCTGATTCCAGAGGATGAGGGGAGGCCGGTCCGGATCGCGGTCACGGTCCGCCGCGGCAAAGTAAGCGCAGTCGATGCCGACCGGGACAGTCAGGCTGCGGCTGCGCACCTGCTCGACCAGCTCCAGGCGGTTGTAGTCGGGATAGTGCTTGAGCAGGCGCGGCAGTTCCTCGAACCAGCTTTCCAGATGAAAGCGGCTGTTGAACAGGATGCGGTCGGCGACAAGCTGGCTCAGCCAGTTGATCATGCCGTAGGTCAGGTCGCGCTTCTCGCCTTCGCGCCAGGGGTAGGTGATCTGGTTTTCGTGCATGTAGAGAAACACGGGGACAGGGACGGGCAGGTCGCGGCGCAGCAGGCCTAGCCAGGCGGGCAGGTTCACCATGTCGGTGGCAAGGATGGCGTCGGGCGGACCGGATTCGGCCAGACGTTGCCGCGCCTGCGCCGCCAGTTCGACGGCGCCGCCCTGCATGCGCCACTTCCAGAAGCGGCCCGCCATCGTGATCAGCGTGAGGCGGCAGCGGCTGTGGGCCTGGTAGCCCAGCGCCCACACGCGATGGCTGCCGCTGTGGTAGGGGGAAAGCAGCCAGATGTGCAGCGGCGACGCAGACATACAAAACATTCCTAGCTTTGGACGACAGCGAGACAGACTAACGGTTGCATCTTACCTGTGAGCGCGGGCGCGAGCAAACATGCCCGCTGACTTTGAGTTTTCACATTCCCGCGCGGCTGTGTCATCATACAGCGCATGGCGATCTACCTGCTGCAGGGCGTCATGCTGGCGCTGCCGACCGTGCTCACGCCCAGCCCATTCCGAATCTATCTCATCACCGAAGTTCTGCAACACGGCTTTCGCCGCACGCTGCCCGCCGTCTTCGCCCCGGCCATCACCGACGGCCCGATCATCCTGCTCGTCCTGCTGATCCTGAGCCGGATGCCCCAGTGGATGCTGGATGCGCTGCGTTTCGGCGGCGGCCTCTATCTGCTCTACCTGGCGACGAACGTGGTCCGGTTGTTGCGCCGCACGACCGGTCCCACCCTGCGTGCGTCCGGCGGCCACAGCGCACGGCAAAGCCTGGGCCGCGCCGTCGTCGTCAACGCGCTCAACCCGAACCCCTACATCTTCTGGACCGTGGTCGCCGGGCCCATCCTCATGCTTGGACTGGCGCAATCTCTGGTGACCGGCCTGGCCTTTCTGCTTGGCTTTTACGGCGTCTTCTTCGTCGGCGTGACCATCGTCATCTGGCTATTTTCCGCCGCAGGGCGGATCAACCCGGCAGCGAACCGATGGATGCTCGGCGTTTCGGCGTTGGGGCTGGCCCTCATCGGCCTCATGCAGATTTGGGGCGGCGCCCGCGCCCTGGCGGGCCTATAGGCCGGTGCGCCGGCGGAAAGGGCTAGGCATAGGCGAGATGAGCGACGCAATTGATATCCGGCCGATTACTGCGACAGATTTGTCGTTGGTCAAGGCGCATTTGACCAACGGCGGAACGGCCAAGCACGCCGATCGCCTGGCGCGCCAACAGCGCGGGGAGACCGTCTACCTGATCGCCTGGCAGGGGGCGCGACCGGTGGGCCATGCGCTGCTCAAATGGGAAGGCGCTGCGGATGTGTCCGCCCCGCAACGGCTGGGCGCGGCGTGCCCCGATGTAGAAGACCTGTGGGTGGCGGAAGACCTGCGCGGGCAAGGCGTCGGCAGCCGGCTCTTACAGGCCGCCGAAGAGTTGGCGCAGGCGCGCGGCTGCCCGTGGATCGGCCTGAGCGTGGGCGTCGTTCCGCCTAGCCCGGCGCGGCGTCTCTACGAACGGCTCGGCTATTGCGACGCCGGCTTCGGTTTGCATGTGGAACGGGATGAATACGTAGACGAAGCGGGCGAAACCCGCGCCTGGCAGGAAACCTGCATCTATCTGGTCAAGCCGCTGCCGTCATCCGGCGGACTTGCGCAGGAGCGCAGCGGCCCGCCGGTCTGACAGAGCGCGCCAAAAACTACTCGGCGACTGCCTGGAACTCGATCTCTAGGCGCACTTCGTCCTCGACGCCGGTCACGGAGGGCACCTCCGGAATGGCTAACCCGAAGTCGGGGTAATTGACGATCGCCGTGCCGATGCCGGAGATCTCGCTCTCCGAAGCGGGGGTAACGGTCATGTCGAAGGTGACGGGGTTGGTCACGTCGCGTACCGTCAGGTTGCCGCTCACCTGGAACTGGAACGAATCGCCTACGGCGACGGAAGCGGGCAGCCCCTCGACCGAGACCGGCTCGAACACAATATACTGGTACTCGTCACGCTCGGACTGGAGAATGAAGCGGCGGATAGCCCCGTTGCGGCGGTCGCTGTCGGTGGTGAGGTCGCGCGCGTTGATCGTAATAGCGGCGATCTCGGCGGAACCCGGATTCTGCGGGTCCACGCGCACCTCGCCCGTCACGTCGGACGTGACGCCGATCACGGTCTTGGGCTGACCGAGCAGCACCTCGTTGATGTAGAAGCGAGCTTCCGTGCCCTCCGGCACGATGCGGAAGGCCTGCAAACCGGCTGCGGTTTCCTGCGTCTCAGGCTGAGGCGCGGGCGGCTCTTCTGCCGCGGCAGGCTCTTCCTGAGCGGGGACGGCCGTCGCTTCCTCTGCGACGGGTTCCTCTACTGCGGCAGGTTCGGCCGCTGCGGGTTCCTCTGCGGCGGCAAGCGTCGGTACGGGTGTAGGGTCCGGGGCGGCCTGTCGCGACTGGCATGCCGCCAGCGCCGCGACCAGCAAGATGCCCAGCAGGGCCAGCCCTAACCTGTTGGGGCGTCGAATCCGTCCGCTCGGTAAACTCATCGTCACGCTCTCCTTCTACATTCTGTGCATTCCGGGTTGATGGATGCGCCGCTCGGAAAGCGAACAGGCCATTGTCCGCCCGCTCCTTATCCGCTCCTTATCCGCTCCTTATCCGCTTCAGCGGCGAGGTCAAAGAGCTTTGACCACAGCGGCACAGTATGCCATCAGGCGATGCAGAAAATGTGAAGGACGCGTTACGATCTCATTTTCTGTTCATCTTTGCCGAGCAAGCGCGTGCGGGCTATCGGCGCGGCGAGATAGGCTCTTGCACGAACGCGGTGATGCGCGCGCAGATGTCCGCCCAGGCCGCTTGCCCCACGGAAGGGGCGTCGATAACCAGGTGATGGACCGAGTGCGCCGCGCCGGCGGACTTGGCGACCGGGCAAAGCGTCCATCGCGGCAGCCGCCGGCACAGCCGCGCCAGCCCGGCATAGGATGCCAGTTCGTCCTCCGGGTCGATCAGGACCAGCGTAGGCGCGTCGAGCCGCTGCAGGTCGCCGCGACCAAAGCGGGCCAGCGCAGCGTAGAGGGCCATATAAGCGGCGACGGGCGTGCCGCGGTTGGCGCGATAGGCGGGCGGTGACAGGCTGGGGATGACGAACCGAGGCCAACGCGCCAGCAGCCGCGGCAGCCGGCTGTGCGGGCGCAGGGCCAAGGCGGGGGCCAGCAGGATCAGGCGGTCGAAGCGCACGTCCGGCTCGGTGAGGGCCAGGGAGCAGCCCATCAGCGCGCCCAATGAAAAACCAACCAGCAGCAGCGGCGCACTAAGCCGTCGGCTGCGCGCGCGGGCGATGGCATAGGCTGCAGCCGTTTCATCGCGCCACAGCGCGTAGCTCACGCGACGAAAGGCCTCGAGGCGTGCGGCGGCGGAATCAGGCGCAGCGCTTTGCCCAGGGGGCGGCGCAACGTTGTCGCCGTGTCCGTGCAGGGAGAGGAGCAGGCACTCCACCCCGGCCGCGGCGAGGCAATCCGCCGGCGGCTGCATGGCGTTCGGGCGCACATTCAGTCCGTGGATGACGAGCGCCACGCCGCGCGGCGTTGCAGACTGGGCGGGAACCCAATGCAGCGTGGTCATAGAACGGTCTGCTTGCTTAAATAGCCTGCCTACTGGGCTTCAAAAAGAGAACGCGGCAATTGGGATTGCCGGATGATAGAACGCAGCGTTCCGATCTGGAGCTCATCGTGATCCGGTATAGGGACTGTGATTGTCGAGTGACCGGTCCGCTTTTGCATGACAATATGGCTGCCGCGTTGCCGCACCTGCTCGAAGCCGTGCTCGACCAAGATGCGACACACTTCGCGGCCGATAGGCGACGCAGCCTAGGCAACCGAGACTCCAACCTGAGTAACGAAGACTTCCGGCCGCAGTCTGTCCTTAATCTCTGAAGGCGAAGCCGTCTCCAGGAACAATTCGATGGCTTCGACCAGGTTGTTGCGCGATTCCTCGACGCTCTGGCCTTGACTGGCGATATCCAGTTCAGGACAGAGAGCAACGTACCAGTCCCCTTCACGTTCGATTATGGCGGTAAACAGCCGTAATGACATGGCGTCCAAGCCTCCGAAAATTGCACACAACGCACGCGATTCGCCCTTGCCCACGGTTGGCATAGATGACTCTAGCAATGGGTATTATAGAGTGAACGGATGGAACTATCAATCCGCTTCTGGGCTACAGGAAAGGTTGCCATGCCGGAACGGATGTGCTAAAGTAACGGCTATGTCTACGATCTTCTTGGCGCTGAATGCATGGCGCGAGATTTTGGCTCGTGTGTTTGAGGGATTTGCGGCGCAGACCAACGTTAGCCCCGAGTGGCTGGTCAACCCGGCGACGCGCCGCCGGCTGAAACTGGATTACTACTACCCGGATGCGGGATTCGCCGTGCGCCTTGCCGGCCTGACCGCCAAGGGCCAACCGCGACAGAGCGACTGGGAAGCGCTAGAGGATGAGCAGCGCGACCAGACGCGTGCCGAAATGTGCCGGCAAAACGGCGTGCAACTCTTCTTGATCGACCCGATGGAGGATCCGGTCAAGCAACTCGACGCCTTGACGCGCCTGCTCTCGCGCGCCAGCCGTACGCTCGCCCAGAGCGACCGGCCGGACCGCGAAAAAGCGCGCTGGATGCCGAAGTTGGCCGAAGCCCGCGAACGCGTCTCCGGGCTGCGCAGTCGCGTAGACAAAGCCCCGGAACAGATGATGGCGAACCTGGCTGAAAGCTGGCGCGACCGCGAAGCCGGCCCGCCGCCTGCTCCTGAGCCGCTGCCCATGCCCGCAGTCGCATCCGTCTCTGCAAAAGGCTTGGCCGTGGGCCGGCGCGTGGCGCATGAACGATTCGGCCCCGGCGTCATCACCGCGCGCGAAGGCGATGGCGCCGAGGCCAAAATCAGCATCCTCTTTGACGGCGAACAGGAACGAACGTTTCTGCTCGCCCTTGTCCAGGACAAATTGCGCATCCTGGCCTAGAACCGCCGCTACAAGCCGGACCTACTCAAACGGCTCGTTGACGAAGCCGCTGCCGCTCGGCCCATAGGAAGGCGGCTCTTCGGGCTGGCTTTCCTGGTGCATGCGCAGCAGCAGCGCGGCGGTCAACCGCGTGTTCTCCTCCATGGCGAGCGACAGGTGCAGCGATTCGCCAACCACGTAGAAAACCAAGAAGTTCATAAAGCCGTACAAGAAAATAAAAATGCCAATCGTGATCCCGCCGGCCGCGCCGGCAATTGCGCCTTCAGGCAGCGCATTGTTCAGGACATCGGTCACCGCGGCCGAGCTGCCTGCAATCACGGCGAATATGGCCAGCAGGACGCTAAGCACCAGAATGATCCAGGCGATCACTTTCATCAACGTACCGAAAAAGCGCAAAACGCCAAAGCGCTTCGGGACTGTCATAGCTTCCCTCCTCAAACGTGGTTGGACTGCGCTCGCTGTTCGTCAGGTTCCAATAGATGGAGAGGCGGCAAGATCACCTGCCGCCCTCATTCTACATCATCCGCAACCGCTTGACTAGCGCCTTTTTTTCTAGGGTATGTCCGCCAGTTCAGAGAGAAGGCCCTTATACATCCGCCCAAAACGCGTCGAGCGCGGCCACAGTCGCCGCCTTCTGTTCCCAATGCGGCAGGCCTAGCGTCGGCGCAATGCGCGCCGCGCGCCAGTTGGCGCGCTCTTCCAACAAGCCCGGCAAAGCGTCAAAACGCACATAGGCGTCGCGGTCATACAGCGCCAGCACAGGCAGTTCCAGCCGTGCGTAGAGGGCTTCACCCGCGTCCGACGTAAAGAGCAGCCCGCTAACGAAGTAGAAAGGCGCGTGTTCGGCCCCAGGCTGGTGCGCCGCGGCATAGGCAGCCTCCTCCATCTCCGGGGGCGTATCGCCTACGAAGCTGCGCTGTAGGAACCAGCGAATGCTGGGCCGCGTGGCGAGCAAGTCAAAGAGAGCGCGATGCCAAAGCGGGAAGGCAAGCAG
>CAZYSJ010000075.1:0-4429 GCA_964649875.1 uncultured Caldilineaceae bacterium | reverse complement strand
CGCGCGCCTCGCGCGCCGAAAAGCCGAAGCCCGGCAGGTCCGGCGCAAAGACCGGCCGTTTGCCGCGATAATGCTCGAAGAGCGGCTTCATCTCGAAGGCGCTGGCCGCGGCGTTGATGCTGTGTACGAGCACGAGCGGTCGCCCCGCAGCGCTGCGGTCGGCGTAGTAGGTCATTTTCCCGCCGCGGGTTTGGATATCGTCTTGCTCCGCGTCGACGGCTGGGTCCATCGGCGCGTTGTGATCGATGGCAAACTTGCTATAGACGAGCCAAAAGCTGCTGAGGCCCAGGGCGATACCGGTAGCGATCTGGACGAGCTTGACGGCGGCGCCTGCGACCTTGCGGATGGCATTCATAGCGATTCCTCACTGTGTGTTGCGCCCGCCGCGGCGCGACGCAGAACGCGGCGCAGGAGAACCGCAACCATTTCGTGGCGATATTCCTTAGAGGCGCGGTGCTTGCTGGTGCGCAGTTGGGCCTGGGCTTGCGCGGCCGCCACCGCCGCCTCGATAGCCGCGTCGTCACAGCGCTCCGCCGCCATCAGCGCCGCTTCCGCCTCGCCGGCGCGGAAGGGGATCGGCCCCGCCGGCCCGACGGCGATGACCGCTTCGACAGCCCGATCACCGGCTGCGTCCAGCATCAACTTGGCCGCGACGCCCAAGATGGGCAAGGCGACGCCCTGGGGCCGCATGATGCGGTCGAAGGCGCTGGCCTGATGCGGGCGCAGAACGGGGAAACGGAACGCAGCCAGCATCTGGTTGTGCGCCAGGGTAGTGCTACCCGGCCCGGCAAAGAGCGAGAGCAGCGGCTGCCACGCGCAATCCACGCGCCCGTCCGCCGCCAGCGTGCAGACTTGGGCCTGGGCTTCCAGCGCCAGCAGACCAATGGTCCCGTCCGCGGCGGGCAAGGCATGAGCGACGTTGCCGCCGAGGGTTGCGACATTGCGCACCTGCGGCCCGCCTACCACGCTGCAACTTTCGGCCAGGGCCGCGCCATGCCGGCGCACCAGCGCGCTGCGCTCGATCTGGGCATGGGTGACGGCCGCGCCGATCACGATCCAGCCGTCCTCCTGGCGAATGCGGTCTAGGCCGGCGATCCGGGTGACGTCGACCAGGGCTTGCAGCGGCGGCTGGTTGCCCTGCTGCATGTCCAGGATCAGGTCCGTGCCGCCGGCCACGATGCGCGCCTGGTCGCCGTACTGCTGCAACAGCGCTAGGGCGTCGTGAACGGTCTGCGGCGTATGGTAGGCTTGCCAAAGCGTCATCGAGATAACCGCTCCCTATCGATGCTTCTTGATCAGTACCCTTCGCCTACGGCCGTTGTCTCAACCTTGCCCCAGAAGGCGCGATAGACATAGAACGTGTAGCTGAGGAAGAGGATGGCGCCAAAGGTAAACCAGGTCAAGCCCACACGCAAGCCGAAAGGCGCGGCTGCGGCGTTCTCAATCGTCAGGCTGTTGGCCGGATCGGTGGTGGCGATGAGCAAATACGGGTAGATGCCATAAGCCGCCGACACGATCATGAAGAGAATGTAGCCGCCGGAGGCGATGAAGGCGTGCAGCGCCTTGCCGCGACGCTGGGCGATGCCCACGTACACGAGCGCAGCAACGCCTGCAATCGGCAGAATAAAGCCGGCCGGATGGGTGGCATAGCGCTGTACAACCAGCGGCTGGATCAGCGGCGTGATCACGACAGCCGCCACAGTCAGCGCGACGACCGGCCAATAGGCCAGGGCGGCGGTGCGAGCGGCCCTGCTCTCGACGGGCTGGCCGACCTTGAAGGCCAAGAAGTTGCCGCCATGCATGATCAGCGTGGCAACCGCCAGCAGCCCGATCATCACCGTGAACCAGTCGAGGATGCCCTGCGGGTCGGCGTAGGGCAGGAGATTGGTCCACAGCGCCACGAAGAAATAGCCTTGCTCATTCAACGGCACGCCGCGCAGCAGGTTGCCCAGGGCGACGCCGAACAACAGGGCCAGGCCGAGGCTGGCGGCGCTGAAAACCACGTCCCAAAACTCGCCCCACAGACGGTGGTGAACGTGGTGGCGCAACTCAATCGCCAGGCCGCGCAGGATCAGCAGCCACAGCACCATGAACAGCGCCAGATAGAGGCCGCTGAAAGCTGAGGCGTAGAGAAGCGGGAAAGCGAAGAAGAGCACGCCGCCCGACGCAATCAGCCACACCTCATTGCCGTCCCACAGCGGGCCGATGGCGTTGAGCACGGCGCGGCGTTCTCCATCCTTGCGCGCCACCCAGAGATATTGGGCGCCGACGCCGAAGTCGAACCCGTCTAGCACAATGTACATGCCGAGCATGACGGCGAGAATTACAAACCAGATCGTAGCCATGTTAGATCGCCTCCGGTGCAGCGGGCAGGGACGCGTCCGATTCCGGTTCATCGGCCGGCTGCGGCCCTCTGAGGATGACGTTGAGGATGAGCATGACGTAGAGCAGGCCCATAGCGAAATAGAGGCCTAGGAAGCCGAGCAGGGTGAACAGGGTATTGCCCTCCGCCACCAGCGGGGAGGCGCCGTCCACGGTGCGCAGCAAGTCATACACGAGCCACGGCTGCCGGCCTACCTCGGCCGTAATCCAGCCGGCGGAAGTGGCGATGATGGGGAAAGGCGCCGCCAGCAGGATCGGCCAGAGCAGCCAGCGGTTTGTGTAGAGCCGGCCGCGCCACAGGAAAATAAGCGCCAGCGTCATAACGCCGACAAACATCGTCCCCAGCCCAACCATGATGCGGTAGGTATAGTAGATCAGCGGGATATTGTCCGGCCAGCGATCCCTGGGGAAGGCGTCCAGCCCCTTGATCTCGGCGTCGAATCGCTGATAGGTCATGAAACTGAGCATCTTGGGAATGTAGAAGGGGTTGTCGAGCGTCATGGTCTCCATGTTGGGCTGGCCCATGATGATCAGCGGCGCGCCCTCCTCGGTTCGGAACACCCCTTCCATCGCCGCGGCCTTTTCGGGCTGGAACTTGAAGACTTGCAGCGAATTGCGGTCGCCGGTGGGGAAGATGAGCAGCACGCTGGCAATCGCCGCTATGATTACGCCCGTGCTCAAGAAGGTTCGCCCGTAAGCTTCATGCTGCCTAGCCAACAGGTAGAAGGCCCCCAGCCCGGCCATGATAAACGAAGCGGTCGCCACTGAAGCCGTCATATTGTGCCAATATTGCCAGAAGATCCAGCGGTTGGTCAGCAGCCCAACCAGGCTGTTGACCGTCACGTTGCCGTCGGCGGTCACTTCATAGGCGACAGGATGCTGCATCCAAGCGTTGGTGGCGATGATGAAATAGGCCGAGAGCCATGTGCCCAGGAAGACCATCAGCGTGGCAAACCAGTGGACGCGCTGCCCCAGCCGCTTCTCGCCGAAGAGCAGAATGCCCAGGAAGGTGGATTCGAGGAAGAAGGCAAAAGTTCCCTCCATGGCCAGGGTCTGGCCGATGACGCCGCCGGCGTACTCCGAAAATCTTGCCCAGTTCGTGCCGAACTGAAACTCCATCGGGATGCCGGTCACGACGCCGAAGACGAAGGTGATGGCGAAGACCTTCGTCCAGAAGCGCGTAATTTCGTTGTAGCGCTCATCGCCGCTGCGCAAGGCGCGCGTCTTGAAATAAAACAACAGCAGCGCCAACCCCATGGTCAACTGTGGAAAGAGATAATGGAAGGTGATAGTCACGGCGAATTGCAGCCGTTCGAAGATCAACATGTGTTCCATAGCGGGCGGTCTCCTGAAGTGCTGGTCTGTATTGGACGCGGCGATGTAAACAGCGACGCCCGCGCGTGGCCGGGCGCCAAGGCGGAGCGGCCTCAATCTCCGTCAAGGCGGAGCGCGAGGCGATCTAGCGGATAGGCGACGATGCCGGATTGCATGGCGAAACCTCAGAACCGGGGCAGGCTAAGGCTCCTAATAAGCGGATAATTAGAGTCATTGTAGGAGACGAACGAACGGATGTCAAAGCAGGCGGCGACGGAAGATTGGGGCGTATCTCAACTTCAGTCCTCAGGGATAAAGCGACTCACCACCGTGGAGCGGAACTCCTCGGCGAGGATGTCCATAAGGACGGCGTCGTACTTACGCCCGCCGATGATGCGCGCCTGCCGCCTCCGGCCAATGACTTTGAAGCCGGCCCGCTCATAACAACGAAGGGCGCGGGCGTTGAACTCGAATGCGCCCAACATGATGCTGTTCAGATTGAGCAGATTAAAGCCGTAGTCCACCAACAGCTTGACGGCCTCCTGGCCGTACCCCCGCCCCCAGCGCTCTTTGTCGCCGATAACCATGCCGAGCATGGCGTTGCGGTCGACATGGTTGATGTCGAACAGCGCACACCGTCCGATCACCGTATCCGTCGCCAGGTCTACGATGCTGAAGACGTGCGCCTGATCGCGCACAAAGCTTTCGGCTATCTCCTGCGCCTTCTCCAGGG
>CAZYSJ010000074.1:0-23680 GCA_964649875.1 uncultured Caldilineaceae bacterium | reverse complement strand
CAAGCGGCTGCCGATGCCCTGCCCGCGCGCCTCCTCGCGCACAAACAGTTCGGAGAGATAGCCCTCCGGTCCCGGCAAGAACAGATAGGGCAGCCAGTGCGCCGCGGCATAGGCCAGCACGCGGCCGTCCGCGCCTTCTGCGATCCAGATCGTGTGCGAATCATCCGCCAGCGCCTGGGCGAGCGCAGCGGTCACTGCTGTTTCGGTCTGTTCCGGCGATTGGGCGTTAATGCGTCCGAACCAGCCGATATTGCGCAAGAGCGCGGCCAGGCCGGCGGCGTCATCGGCCGTGGCGAGGCGAACGAGAATCTCGATCATGGGCGAACTCTATGCTGTTGAATGAGGGTTAGTCTTCGTCCGGCAGCAGAGCCGCTGCGGACTGCGCGGCTTGTTGCAGGCGCAGGGCTTCGGCCAATTCGGGGTGCGGCTGCCAGCGCCCGTTCTCATACACTTCTTTATCCCAGGGGAAGATCACCAGCGCGTCGGTGACCAGCGCGGTGATGTGCGGCATGGGGTCGGCCCAGGGATGGCTGACAAGCGTCGCGGTGATCACGCGGCGGGCGTTCTGCTCGCGCACGCGGTTGGCGACCATGGCCAGCGTCTCGCCGGTATCTGCGATCTCGTCGACCACGGCTACAACCTTGCCCGCCACGCCGGGCGTCACGCCGAGGTGCCACACGGGCCGCGCATATTGCACGCGGTCATTGACGCGCCGGCTGACGCGCACCGGGTAGAGTTCGCGGCGCAAGGCGCAGGCTACGGCAGTGGCTGGGAATAACCCAGCGCGGGCGATGCCCAACACCATGTCCACGTTGTGCGCGGCCAGCGCTACGGTCAGCCGCGCCGCCAGCGCAGGAAAGCGCTCCCAGGTGATCTCCTCGACGCCTATCCGGTTGGCATAGTCGTAGCTGCGCATGGCTGTCTCCGCCCTATTCGCTGTGCGCCGCCTGCCAGCGGGCCAAGCGCGTCGTGATGGGTTCCAGGGCCTGGTAGACCTCGGCGTTAAACGCCGCCATCTCGTCGTAGATAGCGACATTGGCGGGGATCGGTTCCACCGTCTCGACGACCTGGCTGCGGCGGGCGGCGATGTCCCAGCCGTACACGCCTGCGCCGACGCCGCCTGCCACGGCGGCGCCCCAGCTCGTCGCCTCGCCGGTGAGGGTCAGGATCTCCACCGGTCGCTTGAAGCAGTCCGCCAAGATTTGCCGCCAGAGCGGGCTGCGTCCTCCGCCGCCGATCAGTCGCACGGAGCGGATGCCGTCAGTCTGGCTCTCCAGCGCCTGCAGGATGAAGCGCAAATTCATGGCGACGCCTTCGAGCACGGCGCGCGCCGCCTCGGCCTTGCCCATCGGCATAGTCAGCCCTACAAACACGCCGCGCGCCAGCGGGTTCCAATAGGGGCTGCGCTCGCCCATGACATAGGGCAGGCAGATCAACCCGCTCGCGCCGGGCTTGGCCTGGCCTGCGGCGCTGTCCAGGTCGAGGCTGTCATCATGCAGCAGACGCCAGGCCCAGTCGCGTGCGCCGCCCGCGGCCTGCATCGTACCCATCGGCGCGTAGCGTTCGGGGTGGATGTGGTGGAAGGTGACCGTGCGCTGTTGCGGATCGGGGATCGGCTGTGCGCCGGCGATGCTGACCCAGGCGGACGAGCCGATGTTGCAGTAGCAGTCGCCCGGCTCGATGACGCCCGCGCCCACGCCTGCGCAGGAGCCGTCGCCGCCGCCGATCACGACGGGCGTCCCCTCGGCCAAGCCGGTCGCCGCGGCGGCGGCTGCGGTTACCGTTCCGGCCACGCCAATCGAGGGCAGAAGCTTGGGCAGCCGCGCCGCGTCCAGGCCCAGCGCATCCAAAAAGGGCTGATGCCACTCGCGGCTGACCAGATCGAAGAGCAGCGTGCCGGAAGCGTCGGAATAATCGGTGACAAACTCGCCCGTCAGGCGGTAGACCGCATAGTCCTTGGGCTGGAGAAAGCAGACTGCCTGGGCGTAGATGTCCGGCTGGTGGCGGCGCACCCACAGAATCTTGGGGGCGGTATAGGCGGGGCTGGCGCGATGGCCGCAGCGCAGATATACTTCATCGCCGCCGCAGATCGCGGCCATCTCGTCTGCCTCGACCTGGGCGCGCTGATCCGCCCAAATGATGCAGGAGCGCAGGGGCGACCCGTCCGCGCCGATGGGCACGCAGCCCATCATCTGGCCGCTGAACGAAACGGCGGCGACGGCGCGCGGGTTCACGCCGGTTTCGGCGAGTAGTCGCTGCGAGGTGACGCAGACCGCTTGCCACCAGTCGTGCGGGTCTTGCTCGGCCCAATTCGGCTGCGGGTAGGCGGCGGAATAGCCGGCAAAAGCGCTGCCCAAGAGCGCGCCTTCGGCGTCGAACAGGCTGGCTTTGTTGCCGGTCGTGCCCAGGTCATGGGCCAGGATAAACTGTGCGCGGGTCATAGGTGCAGTATAGCACCGTGGGCGAGCGCAAGCCAAGCCCAAACGCTGTATGCGTCTGTCTGGGAGGCGCCCTTTTGGCCGGGAATTCGCTTCGCGGCATCGTTGATTGGCGTATGCCGCTATGATACACTATAGACAGCGTAGCTCCTGTTCCCCTTTTTCGCGCGTGGGTAATGCAACTGACTGGCGACCGTTGCGCCGGGCGCGCAGGGCTAGATATTGCAGCCGGCGCATTAGCGGTCTGTCGTACCGGCTGATCCTCTCTTGGCGACGAGGTCCTGCAATACGACGCACGGCACATAGCGGACGGTGGCGGAAGCAGAGGGATTCAGGATGTCGGAGGACGCATGAATGTCCTCGAAATTCGGCTGCTGGGTGCGCCGACGGTTCACTGGGGCGGCGCTCTGCTGTCGATTGTGCGCCGGCAGACGCGCATGCTGCTCTTCCGGCTGGCTGTGTTCGGCCAGCCCGTGCTGCGCGAGCGCCTCTGCTTTCTCTTCTGGCCCGATGTCTCTGAAACTGTGGCTGGGCGCAACCTCAGCCATCTCCTGACGCATCTGCGCCAGGCTTTGCCCGCCGACGACATCCTGTGCACTGCCGACGACCGCGTGTATTTGAACCCCGCTGCGGCATGGTCCGATGTCGAGGAGTTCCGGCGTGTGTCGAATGCCGCCGGCGCCGACAGGGACTTGAATGCGCTGGCGCAGATCGCCCGGCTCTATCGGGGGCCGTTTCTGGACGGGTTGTCGGCGCCCAACTGCCCGGAGTATGAGTCGTGGATGCTGCTGGAACGGCGCAATTTGGAGCGGCGCTATCGCGAGGCGTTGTCCGCCCTGATCGATCAGCTTGCCCTATGCGGCGAATATGACCAGGCTGTGGCCTATGCACACCGCTATTTGGCGGTTGACCGCTTGGATGAGTCGATTCACCGCCGCCTGATCGAACTGTATGCCGCACGGGGCGACCGGGCTGCGGCTCTGCGCCAGTATCGCCAATGCGCCACCTTGCTCGAACGCGAACTGGGCGTCCAGCCCTTGCCCGAAACCGTGTCGCTATATGAGGTTGTGCTCAAGGGACGTTCCTCGCGCCAGACGATCAACGCCGCGGCGGCGTTGTGGACGACGCTGCCGGGGCCGCATGCGCCGTTGGTGGGGCGCGCCGGGGCGCTTGAGGAACTGCGCCGCGCCTGTACGCGCGCCGCCGGCGGGCAGGGCGGCATGGCGCTCATCACGGGTGAAGCGGGCATCGGCAAATCGCGCCTATTACAGCATTTCGCCGCCCAACTGCCCGCCCGCGCCATCGTGCTGGTAGCAGCGGGCCAGCCTGGGGCGCAGTCACTGCCCTATGGCCTGATCATCCAGGCGATCCGCTCGCGTCTCAAGATCGATGCGCAGTCGGGCTGCTCGCCGCCGGCATCCTATCGCCTTTCCCCTGTGTGGGTGGCGGAGGCGGCGCGCCTGCTGCCGGAGTTGGAGACGGGCGGCGTTGCGCCGTCCAGAAGCGCGCAACGGACGGGCGATGAGGCTCGCCTGCGTCTGTTCGAGGGCCTTAGCCGCTTCATCCAGGCGATGACGCTGGGCGCGGAGCCCGCGGTTCTCTGTCTGGACAACCTGCATTGGGCGGACAGCGCCACGCTCGACTGGTTGGCCTATCTCGGCACGCAACTGCGCGGCCTGCCGCTGCTCATCATCGGCGCCTGCCCTAGCGATGAATGCGCCTGCCTGGCCCAATTGCGCCAGGGCTTGAGCCGATTGGGCAACCTGAGCGAGTTGGAATTGACCGGCTTGACGGTTGACCAGGTGCAGGAACTGCTCTGCTATGTGACCGGACGCCACGCCATCGACGGTCAGCTTGCCCGGCGCATGCACGCAGCCACGGGCGGCAACCCGTTTTATCTGTTGCAGATCGTCGCCAAGCTGCTGGAGAGCGGGCAAGACCCGGACCAATGGGCGGCGCTGGGCGATTTTCCGCTGCCGCCCTCGATCCGCGCTGCGGTGGAAGCGCGTTTGGAAGCGCTAGATGAAGTGGCGCGCCAGGTCATCGAAGCCTGCGCCATTTTGGCCCCTGACTTCAGCTTTGACCTAGTTAGGTTGACGGCAGGACGGCGCGAACTGGAGACGCTGGACGCGCTGGACTGCCTGGCCGCGCGGCGCTTGCTTGACACGCGCGAGGAGACTTATCGTTTTCAGCATGACCTGGTGCGCCGCGTGGTCGAGACCGGCATGAGCCCGCTGCGCCGGCGGCTGCTCCATCGCCGCGCCGGGCGCGCCCTAGAACAACTCGACCGTCATGCCGTAGACGCCCTCGCCTATCATTACGAGGCGGCGGACGAGCCGCTCAAGGCCGCCTATTTCCATGAATTGGCCGCCCAACGTGCAGAGGCGCTCTTTGCTTGGCGCGAGGCCGAGGAGCACCGCGGGCGCGTGCGGGCGCTGCAGCCGCAATAGCCGTGCGGGCGGTTTCGGCGGACTTTGATCCTGCGGTAAGATAACAGGCGGACTTCACTGTCTCACCTCGAACCATGCTCAAAACATGCCAAACTTATCGACGCCGCTAGTTGGGAGCGCAAGATGATCAACCAGATGTTGCTGGAGCAGCTTCAGCGCAACGTTCACAGTTTCATTCGCACGGTGCGGACGCTGTCGAACGAACAGTTTTTAACCAAGATGAACGGCTGGGCCCCGCGCGACGTGACGGCCCACCTGATCGGCTGGAACCGCGCTACAATCGAAGGCGCGGACGCCATTCGCCGCGGCGAGCTGCCCGCGGCCCTGATCGACCCGGGCGAGGACTGCTGCAAGATCAATGCAACTTTCATCGCCCAATACGACTCGGCCGACCCGCAGCAACTCCTGCGCGAGCTGGAGTTGTCGTTCCAGGAGTTGGCGCGCAAGTGTTACACGCTGGATCTGGCGGAATGGACGGTCGATTATGGCGTTGAGTTGGATGGCGCGCCCCTCACGGTTGACAAGCTGGTGAGCTTCTTGAGCGACGATTACGACAACCACCGTCGCGAGATCGAGGCTTGGCGCAATGCTGTCGCCGCCGGGCAAGACTAAAGTCCGGCAGTGTTGTGTTGCGGCGGGTTCTCCCTGAGGAGGCTGGAAACGTGTTTCCCGAAGTGATGTTGGCTAGGCCCCTCCGCAAGGGAACTATACAGTGTACGGCCTGCGAGCACTGGTGCGCGGTGGCGCCTGGCGAGGCCGGCAAGTGCGGCGTGCGGCGCAACCTCGACGGTGCGCTGCGGCTCGTCGTCTATGGCCGCGCCGTGGCCGCCCATGTCGACCCGGTAGAGAAGAAGCCGCTGCATCATTTCCTGCCCGGCAGCGCCATCTTCTCGATCGGCACGGTGGGCTGTAATCTGCGCTGCGCCTGGTGCCAGAATTGGGATATATCCCAGTTGCGCGACTTCGACCCGAATAAGGATTCCATCGGTCGCAGGCTGATGCCGCAGGAGATCGTCGATCTCTGTCTGCGCCAGGGTATTCCGCTCATAGCTTTTACCTACAACGAGCCGGCGATCTATTTCGAGTATGCCTACGACACGGCCAAACTGGCGCATGACGCCGGTTTGCGCACCGTCATGGTTTCGAGCGGCTTTGAGACCCTACAGGCCATCGACACGATTGCGCCTTATTTGGATGCGATCAACGTCGACCTGAAGGCCTTCGACGACGAGACTTACCGGCGCTACTGTGGCGCACGGCTGGAACCGGTGTTGCGCAACATCCGCCATCTGGCGACGCAAACCGACGTATGGGTGGAAGTGACGACGCTGGTCATCCCCCGGCTGAACGACAGCGACGATGAATTGCGCGCCATTGCGCGTTTCCTGGTTGACATCAGCCCGGATATCCCCTGGCACGTGTCGGGTTTTACGCCCCATTACCACATGCAAGATCGGCCGCCTACCTCCGCGGCGACGCTGCACCGAGCCTGGCAGATCGGCAAGGAGGCGGGGCTGCGCCATGTGTATACCGGCAATGTGTGGGGCAGTCCGCTGCTGGAGAACTGCTCCGATACGCTGTGCCCCGTATGCGGCGCGACGCTGATTCGGCGCAATGGGTATGCTGTCCGCTCCTTGTGGCAGACGCCGGGCGTCTGTCACCGCTGTGGCGCAGCCATTGCCGGCGTGTGGCAGTAGAAGGCTGCAACCCCTTAAACGGGGATGAAGCGAGAAATGGAGATGTCTGAGCAATCTCGTGCGGCAGATGAAGCCGGCTTTGTCCGGCGTGCGGCCGTCGCGGGGCGTTTTTATCCGGCGGACCCGGCTACGCTGGAACAGACGGTGCGCCGCTTCATGCGCGAGGCGTCGCCTTCGCCGTGGGAGCCGCCGCGCGCCGTGATCGCGCCGCATGCCGGGTATGTGTGCAGCGGCATTGTGGCGGGGGCCGGCTTCCGGGCGTTGTCGGCGCGCCCGCAGGCCGAGCATACTGTCTGCCTGATGGGGCCGGCGCATTGGCTGCCCGTCTATGGCGTGGGGCTTTCGTCGGCAAGCGCCTTTACGACGCCGCTGGGCGCGGTCCCGGTGCACGCGGGGCAGGTGCGGTCGCTGGCGGCGCGCGGCAAGCCGTACAGCTTGTCCGACGCGGCGCATGCGCCGGAGCATTGCTTGGAAGTGGAACTGCCCTTCTTGCAGACGGCGCTGCCCGGCTGTCGCGTCGTACCCATGTTATTCGACGACGGGGCCAAGCCGGAACGAGTCGCCGCCGACCTGGGCGAGTGGCTGGCGGACGACCCGCACAGCATCGTCGTGGTCAGCTCGGACCTGAGCCATTATCAGCCCTACGCCCAGGCGCAGAAGGCTGACCGCGCCTTTCTGGATGCGGTGGCTGCGGGCGATGTCGCGACCGCGGCCAAAGGCCAAGCCTGCGGGCTTCAGCCGATCCTATGTCTGATGATTCTGGCCCGGCAGCTTGGCTGGACCGCGCATGTACTGGACTACCGCAACTCGGGCGATACGTGCGGCCCTCGCAGCGAGGTGGTCGGCTACGGTTCGGTGATCTTCGTCCCATGATCCTGCCGGCGACAGGGTTGTATCATCTCAGCCTCCCCATTTCGTTCTGCGGCAATTGTGCGGTAGCGCACGTCGTTCGCAGCGTTTGCTTGTCGCCGAGCTATACGGTAGTGTGAAGGATGACCTTTTAGGGTGTTTGCCGTGCGGGTGAAGCGTGCGCATGCCGCCATCTGCCCGGCGACAGACGCTACATAGCAAAGATGCAAAGACTGACTGCTGCGGCGCGCTGCGCCGTAAATTTAGTTGGCCTGGCCGAGCACATTCGGCGGATCATTTAAGGCGGATCATATCAGAAGGAGGCGGCGCCATGACGTTGACCGACTTGCTCAGCAATTTCTATGCGCCCTATGCCGCAGCCGGCATCATCGGTTTGCTGATTGGGTGGCTGTTCACGCGTATCGGCTGGCGACGTCGCATCAACGAGGCCGAGGCGCGCGCCGCCGAACTGGACGCCCAGCGCAGACGCATCGAGCGCCAGTCCGCCGAGTCAATCGAGAACGCGGCCCGTCTGGAACGCAGCGTCCAGGCCGCGGAGGAGCAATTGGCGGAACTGCGCGGCAAGGCGGAATCGCTGGCGGCGGAGTTGGCGGCGGCGCAGGAGGAGAAGGCCGATCTGGCCGCGCAACTGGAGGCGTGCGCCAGTGAAACGGCTGACCTGAAGATGCAGCTCGCCCTGCAACAAGACGCGCCGCCGGACGCCGACCCGGAGCCTACGCGGGCCGGCGCACAGGTTGACCCCGCCCAGTCGCAGGCTGAACCGTCGCTTAGCGCAACAGAGTTAGAGCGGCTGCGCGCCGAGCTAGACCAGGCGCGCGCCCGCGCCGACAAGGCGGACCAGGCGGCGATGAACAAGGATACGGCGCTGGCGGAGGCCTATGAACGGGCCGTGGCGCTGCAGCGGCGACTGGACGAACGCGAGAAGAAGCTGGCGGCTACTCAAGCGGAACTGGAGGAGCTGCGCCACGAAACCGCGGCGCTGTCGGATGTGAAAGAGGAGATGGAGTTCCGCATCCAGCGCGCCCGCGCCGATGCGGCAGGCGAATTGGCCGCGCTCACCTCGACCATGATGAAGCTGAAGGATGACGCCCTGAATGAGGCCAACGCACGCATTGCCGAGTTGACTAAGGAACTGGAGCAGACGCGCAACAGCTAAAGCCGTTCCGCAGTGCAACCAGGGCTGTTCTATTCGTCCCATCCATTAATGGGAGGAGTTGTATGGAGAATCTATCCCAATACGCGCAGATTGGGATTGTAGCGGGAGCGTTCCTGATCGGGTGTCTCCTTACGTGGCTGATTGGCCGGTCGGCGCGGCGGCAAATAGAGGCCGGCTATACGGGGCGGCTGCAGTCCGCTCAGGCGGCGCTGAAACGCCGCGAGGATGACCTGCAGACGGTGCGCGCGCAACTGACGGCGCAGCGCGACCGGGCCGAACAACTGGCTGCGGAGCGGGCTGCATTCCAGGCTAAGTGGGAGCAGGCGCGCGCCGAGGCTGCGGCGCGCATCGAGGAACTGGAATCGGCGCTCGCCCAGGAGCGGGAAGAACGCGATCAAGCGCGCGCCGAAACCGCGCGCGTCTCGGAGGTTTCTCTGGAGGCGGAACCAGATGAACCTGACGACGCGGCGGCGTTGCCGTCTCCCCCGGAAGTCGAAGACGAGTCTCCGGCTGCGGAACCTCAGTCTGATCTTGCGGAGGATGCCCCAAGTGATCGCAGCCAGGGCAGCGCAACGGAGCAGGCGTCGTCGTCCATCCCAACCCCCGCACGCGAGGCGGGAAAGCTCGCCGAGGCGAAGGCCAAGATCGCAAGCCTGAGTGAGAGCGTGAGCGCGCTTTCGGCCATTGCCGCCCAATTGGCCGCGGCGTTGGATCAGCGCGACCGGGAGCTTGCAGCCGTGCGCAGCCGCCTGGGACGGGCCGAGCCGCCGGAAGCGTCTGACGAGGCGGAGGATGACCGCAGCCAACTCATGGCGCAGCTTCATGCACGCGATGCCGAGGTCGACGCGCTGCACAAGCTGCTCGGCCAGGTGCAGGACGAGGCGTACAAGCTGGCCGACGAAAAGATCGGCCTGGAGACGCAGCTTCAGGCGCGCGAGGCGGAGTTCAACGCGTTGAACATCCTGCTGGGCCAGGTGCATAGCGAGTCGGATAAGCTGGCTGATGCCAAAGCCGACCTGGAGGCGTTGCTGCAAGCGCGCGACGCCGAGATTCTCGCCCTGAACGAAGACCTCGAACAGACGCTGGCGGAGGCGATGCGAACCGAAGCGGAGCGCACTCCCCCGGCCCGGGCGTCCGCGAGCGGCGCAGCGCCGGATGTGGCCGGACATTCGCCTTCCAAGGCGGCTGCGCTGCAGGCGGCTTGGACGCTGGGCGCTGAGCCAGGCGGACTCGCCCAGCCGCAAGACCTGAACGAGGTCACCGGCATCGGCGCTATCTTCGAGCAGCGCCTTTTTGCCGCCGGCGTGGGGACGTATTGGGAACTGGCCAACCTGAGTGACGCGGAGATGCAGCGCATTTTGCAGGTGGACGACGTCCGGCAGTTGCGCGCCAAGCCGGATGAAATTCGCGCCGAGGCCTACCGCTTGGCGCAGGAGACGAATACCGTGGGGCGCGTGTGGACGGGCGACACGGACGATCATATTGCGTCGGATGACGATGAGGTGGGCGATGAGGATGGCGATGATGACGCCCAAGACGAAGATGCGGTTGAGCGGCGGACATGACTACGCATAACGGGGAGCCGGTCGACGAGCAGACGTTGATTGCCCGCGCCCAACAGGGCGATGCACAGGCATTGGCCGCCATCGTCGAGAGCCATCAACGCACGGTGTATAATGTGGCGCTGCGCATGTGCGGCAACCCGCATGACGCCGAGGAGACGCTGCAAGAGACGTTCCTGAGCGCGATTAAGGCGCTGCCCAAGTTCGAAGGACGTTCGCGATTGTCGACGTGGCTATATCGCATCGCCTCCAACGCCTGTCTGATGCAGCGACGACGCCAGTCCGCGGGTGCGGACATGACCTCGCTCGACGACGGCGAAGAAGAGCGCGATGGGTTCGACCCGCCCAAGTACTTCGTCGATTGGTCTGTGCGACCCGACGACGTGCTGCTGGACGGCGAACTGCGCAGCGTGATGGAGGACGCCATCGCCCAATTGCCTGAAGCGTTGCGCATCGTCTTCATCTGGCGCGACCTGGAGGGCTTGTCCACGGCGGAGACGGCGGAGGTTCTCGGCATTTCCGAGGGGGCGGTCAAGGTGCGCTTGCACCGCGCCCGTCTGCAACTGCGCGAGTTGTTGTCGCACTACTATGCCGAGAGCCGGGCCGAAGGCCGGTCTGGAGATGGCGTCGATGCCGAAACCTGATTGCCGCCGCCTGCTCGCCGAACTCTCCGATTACCTGGAGGGAGAAGCTTCCCCCGAACTCTGCCGCGAGATCGAACGTCACCTGGCCGGCTGCCCTAACTGCCAGGCGGTCGTCGATACGCTGGGCAAAACGATTTCCCTTTATCACACGTTGCCTGAAGAGGACGTGCCGGAGGAGGCGCGTCGCCGTCTGTGGCGCGTGCTGCACTTGGACTTTCCCCCTCGTTAGCGATCCGTTCCCTTTCTCTCCAGATCATGCCGCACCGCGCCATTTTAGCGCGGCTGCGGAGAATTGATTGAGCCAACGTTGAGCCGATTTTGTAACCTTTTGCGCGGGCGTGCATCTAACTTGGTGTAAACGGAATTCACGGGCGGCGATTGGCCGGCCCCTTAAACAAATCGGGAGAGAAAAATGAGTCTGTTGAACGCAGAGGTTCGCAAGCAAGTCCAGGATGAATTCGCCGCACTGACCGATTCGGTCAAGCTGGTCGTGTTTACCCAGGACTTTGAGTGCCAGTATTGCACGGAAACGCGGGAACTGGTCGAGGAGGTCGCCGAGCTTTCCGACAAGTTGAGCGTGGAGGTGTACGATTTCGTGGCGGATGAGGCTGTGGTCAACGAATACGGCATCGACAAGATTCCGGCCGTGGCGATTGTGGCGGACGGCGACGGCGCCAAAGACTACGGCATCCGCTTGTACGGCATTCCGTCCGGCTATGAATTCAGCACGCTGATCGAAGACATCCTCATGGTGTCTCATCGCGAGTCCGGGCTGAGCAGCGAGACCAAGGCGCTGCTGCACGATCTGAGCGAACCGCTGCACTTGCAGGTCTTTGTGACGCCGACGTGCCCCTACTGCCCGCGGGCCGTGCGGTTGGCGCATATGATGGCGATGGAAAGCGACCTGGTGAAGGGCGACATGGTGGAGGCCATCGAGTTCCCGTACCTGTCCAACAAGTACCAGGTGATGGGCGTGCCGCGTACGGTGATCAACGAGGATACATATATTGAAGGGGCCGCGCCCGAACAGATGTTGATGGACAAGGTGCGCGAGGCGTTGGCTTAGGAAATATAGATACCGCCAAGACGCAGAGGGCCAAGACTGACCTTCCAGGAGGCGCGCTTCCTGGAAGGTCGGCAGCCGTCTCAGCGCAGTCTTTACGCGCTCACTGCGGCTTTGTGATGAATGACAGTTGGGAGGCATGAGAAGAGATGGAACTGAATCTGGGTATGGGCATGGCCGGTGGCGAAGGGCCGAAAAGCTATGACGTGATCATCATCGGCGGCGGGCCGGCGGGCGCGTCGGCGGCCATCTACACAGCGCGCTCCGATTTGAAGACGCTGGTGATCGACAAGGGGCTGACCGCGGGCGCTCTGGGCGTGACCGCTAAGCTCAGCAATTATCCGGGCGTTGTGGGCCCGATCACCGGGGCGGAACTGGTCGAGATCATGCGCGGCCAGGCCGAGTCGTTCGGCGCCGAGTTCCTCACGGACAAGGTGATCGGCGTGGATTTGCACAGCAACCCCAAGAGCGTGATGGCCGGGACCGGCTCGTTCACGGCGCGGGCCGTGATCCTGGCGACCGGCGCCATGGGGCGCACGAGCCAGGTGGCGGGAGAAGAGACGTTTTTGGGCAGGGGCGTCAGTTACTGCGCCACCTGTGATGGCGCGTTCTTCCGCAACAAGCCGGTGGCTGTGGTCGGCAACAACGACGAAGCCGCCGAAGAAGCGCTCTTCCTGACTAAATATACGGACCAGATCCATCTGATCGTGCCGACGCCGAATCTCAATTTGCACGACGGGCTGTTGAAGAAAGTGGAGGAGCATCCGGGCATCAACATTCGCCTGGGCACGCGACTGCGCGAGGTGGTGGGCAACGGCAAGGTCACCGGCGTGCGCGTTCAGCCGCGCGGCGGCCAGGCCGAAGTGCTGCCCGTGGAAGGGGCGTTTATCTACCTGCAAGGGGCCAAGCCGATCACCGATTACCTGTTGGGCCAGCTTGACACGACGCCGGAAGGCTGTTTGGTCGTAGATCGGGAGATGCAGACCAGCGTTCCGGGCGTATTTGCCGTGGGCGATCTGCTCTGTACGCACATCAAGCAGGCGGTGATCGCGGCGTCCGACGGGGTAATCGCGGCTATGGCGGCGGACAAGTTCATCCACGGCCGCGAGAAGTTCCAGGCGGACTGGAAATAGCCCCGGCGCGTTGTCGCCCCGCTTTCTGTAGCCGTTTTGTAGTAACCAAATTCATATACGAAGATCGCCCATGCCGCAGTGGTTGAATGCGACGCGGGCGATCTTTCGCGTTACGCACTATATCATGCTGCACCAGAGGGTTCCCAGGCGAAGCATCTCGACTCCTGGTACAACGAGATACTTCAGCTTGCTAATGCTCGCTTCAGGATGACAGACGCTTGGCGAACACATCATTTTGCATACGAATGGTTCCTGCGCGCAGGCCTGTTGCCGCCAACACCGGGATCGGCTAGACTGGGAGGCCGCGGCGAATTTTGCCGCGGTCTTGCTTCGGTTGTTGGCGAAAGGGGGGCTGGATGCGCTACGGATTTGTATTCCCCGGCGGCGACGCCGCGGTCGCGCTGCGCTTCGGCGTCGAGGCGGAGGCGGCCGGTTGGGACGGTTTCTTCATGTGGGAGCCAGTGTGGGGCGTGGACCCCTGGGTGACGCTTGGCGCGGTCGCGGCGCGTACGCAGCGTATCCGGCTGGGCACGATGCTGACGCCGGTGTCGCGTCGCCGCCCCTGGAAGCTGGCGAGCGAAACCGCCACGTTGGACGCGCTCTCCGGCGGCCGCGTGATCTTGGCTGTCGGGTTGGGCGCGCCGGAAACGGGCTTCGCCAACTTCGGCGAAGTGACGGACCGCAAGACCCGCGCCGAGTTGCTGGACGAGGGGCTGGACATCATAACGGGGCTGTGGCAGGGACAGCCCTTCAACTATGCGGGCAAGCATTACCGCGTGAGCGAGACGAATTTCGCGCCGCCGCCCCCGCCCGTGCAGCAGCCGCGCATTCCCATCTGGGTGGTGGGCGCGTGGCCGCGCGAGAAGTCGATGCAGCGCGTGCTGCGCTATGACGGGCTGCTGCCCAATATCATGGACCCGGAAGGCCCGCACGACCGCGTCACGCCGGAGCAGGTCGCCGCCATGAGGGCCTATGTAGATGAGCGGCGTGCATCCAATACGCCGTTTGACATTGTGGTAGAGGGGCGCACGCCGGGCGACGATGCCGAGGCGGCGCGAGCGCAGGTCGGACCGTTGGCCGAGGCCGGGGCAACCTGGTGGATCGAGGCGATCTGGGATGAGCCGGACCTGGACGCGGTGTTGGCGCGGCTGCGTCAAGGCCCGCCGCGCGCCGGTTCGGATGGATGACGAGTGACACACACATGAAAGGTTCGTCCATGAAACGAGAGTCGTCGGGCGAAGGCGCGGCCAAACCGTGGCCGCCTATCGCCACCTTTTCCATCCTCGGCTATGACCCGCAGACGGGCGAGGCGGGCGGCGCGGTGCAGTCGCGCGTTTTCTGCGTGGGCAACGGCGTGCTCTGGGCCGAGGCCAACGCCGGTATTGTGGCGACGCAGGCGATCGTCGACGTGCGCTACGGGCCGCAGGGGCTGGCGTTGCTGCGGCAGGGCCTCGCCCCGCAGGAGGTGGTGCGCAAGCTGTGGGAGGAGGACCCCGACCCGCGGCCGGAGGATTGGAGCAAGCAGGGCCGGCAGTTGGCGGTGATGAACGCGCGCGGCGAGGCCGCGGTCTTCACCGGCCCGCAGGCGCCCGCCTGGTCCGGCCATTGTCTGGGCGAATACTGCACGGCGCAGGGCAACATCCTGGCCGGCGAAGCGGTCGTGCAGAACATGGTCGCTGCGTTTGAGCAGACGAACGGCCATCTGTCGCTGCGGCTGCTGGCTGCGCTGGAGGCGGGGCAGGCGGCGGGCGGCGACACGCGCGGCATGCAGTCGGCGGCGCTGCTCATCGTCAAGGAGGACGGCGGCGTGTGGCTGCACAACGACGTCGTGCTGCGCTTGCAGGTCGACGACCACGATGAGCCGATACGCGAACTGCGCCGCCTGACAGAGAAGGCGCTGAGCCAATGGGACCTGCCTTTCGGCAGGCGTTAAGTTGCGGCCCTGGGATCGCCGGCAGTTCTGCTGACGCATCACTGCGAATCTCGCCTGCGCCTTTGCCGCCAGGGATGTCGGCGTTCCCGGCGCGACTCGTGCGCTAAGGATAGCGCAAACCGGCTTGACAAGTACGCCGTAATTTTAGGGCGCTCCCCCGTCCAAGATAGGGGATCTTAGGCGCGCAGGCTGCGGGCAGTGTACAATGGGCGGAAAGGCGTCAATTACCTCTTTGCTGTGATTTCGTCCACGACACACAAGGATCTATGCCATGAATAAGATTCCCATCGGCTTACAGCTTTATTCCGTACGCTATGCGCTGGCAGAGGATTTGCGCGGTACGTTGGCGGCGGTGGCGGAGATGGGGTACAGCGGCGTGGAGTTCTTTGGCGCGCCGCACCACAGCGCCGATGAACTGCGCGCCATGCTGGACGACGCGGGCTTGGTCTGCTGCGGCTGGCATACGCCCATCGAACTGCTGCAAGAGGCGACAATCTATCCCACAATCGCCTATAACAAGGCGTTGGGCAATGACAAGCTCATCGTCCCCTGGGTGAACCCGGAGCAATATCAACGCCGCGATGACTGGATCGAACTGGCGAAGTTCCTCGATGGGGCGGCCTATACCCTGGCGCGCTACGGCATGGCGACCGGCTTCCATAACCACTATGCAGAATTTCTGCCGCTGGAAGGAGAGTGGCCGTGGTATACGCTGTTCGACCACGCCGCGCCCGAGGTGATCATGCAGTTCGACACGGGCAACGCGCTGGCGGGCAACGCGGGCGTAGATGTCGTGGACGTAATCCGGCGCTATCCGGGCCGGTCGCGCAGCGTGCATCTCAAGCCGTTCGCCAAGAGCCTGGCGGCAAAGGACCCCAAGGCCGCCACGCGTCCGGCCATCGGCGAGGATGAGGTCCCGTGGGCGGATTTCTTTGACGCCTGCGAATCGGCGGGCGGCGTAGAGTGGTACATTGTTGAGTATGAAAGCGACGCCTATCCGCCGCTGGAGGCGGTGCGGCGTTGTCTGCAAGCCCTGCGCGCCATGGGCAAGTAGGGGCGTCCCTTGTGGGCGCCCTGGGCTTGCAAGCATTGTAAAATGTCAGGCAACAAAACAGGAGATTTTGATGGAATATCGCAGACTGGGCCGGACGGACATTCAGGTTTCGACGATCTGTTTGGGGACATGGGGATTCGCCGGTGATTTCATGTGGGGCGAACAGCCGGAGACCGACTCCGCGGCGACGGTGCATGCCGCGCTGGAGTTGGGCGTCAACTTCTTCGATACGGCGGAGATGTATGGCGACGGCGTGTCGGAAGAGGTGCTGGGCCGCGCCTTGAAAGGTCGCCGCCACGAAGCCGTGATCGCCAGCAAGGTCATCGACAGCCACCTGGCCCCGGATGACATCGCCAAATCGTGCGAAGGCAGTTTGCGCCGTCTGCAAACCGACTACATCGATCTATACCAGATCCACTGGCCTAGCCGCACGATCCCGCTGGCGGATTCGATGGAGGCGTTGGTGCGGCTGCAAGAGGCGGGCAAGATTCGGGCCATTGGCGTGTCCAACTTCGGCACGCTCGATCTGGACGATCTGCTTGCCGTGGGGCGGGCTGAGTCGAATCAGCTTGCCTACAGTCTGCTCTCCCGCGCCGTCGAGTATGAGATTCAGCCCAAGTGCGTGGCGAACGAGATCAGCATCCTCTGCTACAGCCCGCTCATGCACGGCATGTTGACGGGCAAGTTCGCCAGCGCCGATGACGTGCCGGTGGAGCGGGCGCGCACGCGGCACTTCTCCAGCGAGCGCGCCATGACGGTTCATAGCGAACCCGGCTGCGAAGCGGAGACTTTCGCCGCTATCGACGGCATACGCCAGGTGTGCGCCAAGATAGGCCACCCCATGGCCGAGGTAGCGCTGGCCTGGCTCATTCACCAGCCGGGCGTGGCCGCGGTGGTGGCGGGGGCGCGACGCCCCGACCAGATTGCGGAGCTTGTCCGCGCGGTGGAGATTGACCTTAGCGACGAGACGCTGGCGGAGTTGGACCGCATCACCGCTTCGGTTAAGGAGAAGCTGGGCCGTAACGCCGATATGTGGCGCACCGAGTCGCGCATACGCTGACGCATACGGCATGTTGTAGGTTGTTCATCTGCTAGGTCGTTTGCGGAGACGCAAGGGAGGCTGGACGATGGCGCGAGTATTGGTGACCGGCGCTAACGGGCATGTTGGCGCCAATACGGTTCGCAGCCTGCTGGCGCGCGGGCATGAGGTCATGCCGATGGTGCGCCAAAGTGCAGACGTGCGCAGCCTAGCGGGGCTGGGGCTGGCCTATCGCTACGCTGACGTCATGGACGCCGAGGCGGTCAGGGCGGCGGCGGAGGGTTGCGATGTCATCGTGCATACGGCCGCGGTGTACCGGACGTGGGCCAAAGACCCGGACGACATCGTCGCGCCGTCGATCGTAGGGGCCCGCAACATTTACGCCGCGGCCAAGGCCGTCGGGGCAAAGCGGATGGTCTACACAAGCTCGATTGCGGCGGTGGGGTCGTCCGCCTCGCCGGATGAAGTGCGCACGGCCGCGCAATGGAATGAGGATGTCCGCAACCCCTACTTCGTGGCAAAGGTGCGCGGGGAGCAGGAGGCGATACGCTTAAGCGAGGAAACGGGCATCGCCACCGTTCGCCTGTGCCCGACCTATGTGTTGGGGCCGTGGGATTTCCGGATCACGCCCTCGACCAAGGCGCTTGTCCTGGGGTTGATCGACGGCAGCGGCATTACGTGGAAGGGCGGCGTCAATATCGTGCATGTCGCCGACGTGGGCGAGGCGCATGCTCGCGCCGTGGACCAGGGAGAGCCGGGCGGGCGCTACATTGTGGCCGGCGAGAATGTGGAGGTGCGGCAAGCCGGCGCGTTGATCGAGAAGTTGACCGGCGTGCGGCCGCGCCATTTGGCGATGGGCCGGGGCGCGGCGATGGCGGCGGGCGCTGTGCTGGATCTGTTAGGCAAGCTCACAGGCAAGGAGCCGCAGTTCACGCGCAGCCTGGCCTATCAGGTGGTGGAACGTTACAGCTACTACGATGCCGAAGAGACTGGCCGCGCCTTGGGTCTGGTTCCTAAGGGCGCGGAAGAGGCGCTGCGGGACAGCATTCGCTGGCTGCTGGCCTTGGGGTTAATCAACCGGCGGTTGTCGCCGGAGGCAGCGGCGGCGCTGGCGCCCGACCCGGAATGGGTACAGGCGGTCTGAGCGCGTGCCGATGTACATGGTGAACGAGGGGGGACGGTTATCGTCTCCCCTTTGTGATTGGCGCGTGATTGGCGCTGAGCGGCTTCTAGCCGGCGATCTGAGCGTCGTTGTATCCGGCTTCCCGCAGTTGCGCCGCGTCGTGCATCGGCGGCAGGCCGAAAAGCCTCTTATACTCGCGGCTGAAGTGCGAGGCGTCCTCATACCCCACGCGGCGCGCCGCGCCAGCCGCCGTCAGGCCGTCGCCGAGGAGTAGACGCCGCGCTTCCTGAAGCCGCAGCCGTTTTTGGAACTGCAAGGGGCTCATGGCGGTCACAGCCTTGAAGTGGTGGTGAAAGCTCGATACGCTCATGCCAAGCCCGCGCGCGATGTCCTCGATGTGCAGCGGCTGGTCGAAGTCTGTTCGGATCTGCTCGATAGCTCTGGCGATGCGATGGTTGTGGCCGTTGAGGACCGCGATATGACGCAGCCGATCGCCCTGTTTGCCCATCAGCAGCCGGTAGACGATCTCACGTTTGATCAGCGGAGCGAGGTACTGCGCCTCGGCGGGCGAGTCCAGCAGCCTGACGAGCCGCAACGCCGCGTCGAGCAGACCTGCGTCTATCAGGCTGACGGCAATGGCCCGCACGTTGGTCTGGCCGCGCGGTGAGAAATGGCCGGCTTCGACCATGACTGAACTGACGAGCGCGGGGTCCAGTACTAGGCGAAAGCTCAAGTATGGACGCTCCGGCGACGCCTCGACAACGCGGGCCGCTACGGGCAACTCTGCCGTGACGAGCAGATAGTGAGCAGGGTCGTAACGGTAGCGCTCGTCGCCGAGTAAGATCTCCTTGCCGCCCTGGGTGATCACGCAGAAGGCCGGGTCGGACACGCTGTGCAGCGGCTCGTTGGGCGAGGAGATGCGCTGTAGAAACAGGCCCTTCATCGGCTGAACCTTGTCTTCTTGGCGCGCAGCCCGCGCGATTCGTTCGGCTAGCTCTTCTCGGCAGGCTTGCATCCGGCGCGTTTCGCTTTCCGCCTGATGGCGGGACGTCACATCCGGCGCGGTTGTTTGGCTCATCATCCGTACGCCCTCATAGAACTCTGTAGAATTGCCCAACGATCTTGGAGAATCATTATATCGCTCTACGCCTCCTAGGGCTAAACTACACCTAGCGCGGCGTTATTTGTCCTGCCCTACAGAAGACGTCTTGGATTTTTGTCTAGGAGAGGGGCGGGCGTGATGCGCTTAGGTTTCTCAGGCCAATCAAACACAGGAGTTCAAATCATGCATAAGCGCAAACTCGGCAGCAGCAACCTCGAAGTCTCGGCCCTGGGGCTGGGCTGCATGCGCATGACCCACGGCGACGCTCCCGTCGGAACCAGACAAGAGATGATCGAGTTTCTTCACAAGGCGGTGGATCGCGGCATTACCTTTTTCGATACGGCTGAAGTCTACGGCCCCTTCACCAACGAGGACCTGGTGGGCGAAGCGCTGGAGCCGTTTCGCGGGCAGGTGGTGATCGCCACCAAGTTCGGGTTCAAACACGCCCCCGGCAAAGGGCCAAGCCCCGCAACGGGCCTGGACAGCAGGCCGGAGCAGATCAAGTGGGTGGCGGAACAATCGCTCAAGCGCCTCCGCGTCGAGGCCATCGACCTGTTCTACCAGCATCGCGTCGACCCGAATGTGCCCATCGAAGACGTAGCCGGCGCGGTCAAGGATTTGATCCAGGAAGGCAAGGTCAAGCACTTCGGCCTGTCCGAAGCGGACGCCGACACCATCCGCCGCGCTCACGCCGTGCAGCCGGTGACGGCCTTGCAGAGCGAGTATTCGATCTGGTGGCGGGCCATTGAGGGGTCCATCCTGCCCGCCTGCGAAGAACTGGGTATCGGCCTTGTGCCCTACAGCCCGCTTGGCCGGGGATACCTGACAGGCAAGATCGACGAGAACGCGACTTTTGACCCCTCCGACATCCGCAGCCGCAACCCGCGCTTTACGCCGGAAGCAATCAGGGCGAATCGGGCGGTGATCGATCTGCTTGAGCGCATCGGAGCGCAGCACAACGCCACGCCGGCCCAGATTGCGCTGGCCTGGTTGCTGGCGCAGAAACCGTGGATTGTGCCCATCCCCGGCTCGCGTAAGCTCGAACGCCTTGACGAAAACAACGGCGCGGCGGACATCGAATTGACGTCTGAAGATCTCCGCGAGATCGACGATGCCATGTCAACCATTTCGGTGGTCGGGGACCGCTACTAAACCTAGGCATAAGGCCGCATGGATCGGCAAACGAATAATAATAGCGAGGATACAAGATGTCTGAACGGAAAGAACCAACAATCGCACAGCAATTGATGGGCGACTTTGCACCCAGGCTGGCCGAGTTGACCGACGACGTGCTTTTCGGCGACGTTTGGGAGCGCACAGAACTGTCGCCACGCGACCGCAGCCTGGTTACCGTTGCGGCGCTCATTGCGAACGGCAATACGGCGCAGCTCACGAGCCACCTGAAACGCGCCAAGGCAAACGGCATCTCGGAATCCGAGCTGGCGGAGGTCATGACTCATCTGGCTTTCTACGCGGGGTGGCCGAGGGCCATATCTGCGATTTTAGTTGCGAAAGAGGTCTTCCGGGATTAGTTTGGAGCTGTACGGGCAATTGAGTACAGCCCCAGACCATTCTCATTTTTCACGGGCAGTTGCTTTCGTCCTGAGCCGGCCGGAAGACGTGGAGATCAACGAGATCCTGGCCCGGCCCATGCGCCAGGGGGTGTGCACATGCCCCCTGGCGCGCCATGATCTCAATTCGACCCTTCTGACCTAAGGGGGATGTTACGTGAAACGCCTGTGGTCGCGATCGTATGTCTTCATGATCGCAGGGACGCTTGTCCTCTTCATCGCCTTCTATATGCTGTACCCGACGCTGCCGCTGTTCATTCAAGAACTGGGGGGCAACGACGCACAGGTCGGTCTGTCGATGGGCGCGTTCATGCTGTCGTCGGTCATCTTCCGCCCGATTGTGGGCGGGCTGCTGGACCGCTTTGGCCGGCGTCCGTTCATCGTCTTCGGGCTGCTTCTCTTCATCGCGGCCATGTATATGTACAACTGGATCGCGGGCATCGTCGCCTTGCTGGCGCTGAGAACGCTGCACGGGCTGAGTTGGGCCCTTACCTCCACCGCCACGCAGACGGCGGTCACGGATATGATCCCGCCCGCCCGCCGCGGCGAGGGGCTGGGATGGCTTGGCCTATCGATGACCCTGGCGATGGCCGTCGGCCCGACTTTCGGCCTCTGGTTCACAGACAACCTGTCGTACCGCGCCCTGTTTCTGTCCGGGACTGTTCTCGCTGCCATCGCACTGCTGCTGACGTTTGGCGCGGAAATGCCGTTCCGACCGCAGGCAAGCGCCGGTAGAATCGAGGTCGTCGAAAAATCGGTCGTGCCCCTTTCGATAGCGGTCTTCTTCCTCTTTGCCGCCTATGGCGGCATCACGACCTTTGTCCCGCTCTTCGCCGCCTCGCTTCAGGTCAATTCCGGCTCGTTTTTTCTGGTCTATGCGGCAACGCTCGCCGTCACCCGTCCCCTGGCGGGCAGACTGTCGGACCGCTACGGCGAGACGGCCGTCGTCATTCCGGCCCTGATGGTCACGATTGCGGCGCTGATTGTCTTGAGCCTCTCGACCGGTTTGTTGAGCCTGCTCGGTTCGGCGGCGCTGTACGGCATTGGCTTCGGCTCGGCGCACCCGGTTCTTCATGCGGCGACGATACGGCTTGCTCGCGCCGAGCGCATCGGGGCGGCCAATGCTACGTTTACCACTGCCGTCGATCTCGGCATTGGGCTGGGCGCGATCGTACTGGGCTGGGTCGTCCAGTATACAAGCTACCGGGGGCTGTTCATGGTCAGCGCTGCATCCGTTACAGTCTGCCTGCTGGTGTTCACGCTTGTGAAACATATGTTGGCCGAGGGGGTTCCTCCCTCTGAGACAACGCACGCTGCCTGACGACAGCGCATATTATCCGTCAACGAAAGGAGTGTAGGCAATGGACATCATCCGCAACGGATCACGGCCTTCCGCCACAGGATCGTCTGATTACTTCACCGGCAGCGTGCGCGTGGATCGGCTCTTCGAGGCCCCGACTCCGGCCCGCGCCCGCGGCGCCCTCGTCACATTCGAGCCGGGCGCGCGTACGGCTTGGCACACGCATCCGCTAGGCCAGACGCTGATTATCGCGTCCGGTTATGGCCGAGTGCAGCGTTGGGGCGGGCCGGTTGAGGAGGTTCATCCCGGCGACGTAGTGTGGTTCGCGCCGGGCGAGAAGCACTGGCACGGCGCTGCGCCGGCCACGGCTATGACGCACATGGCTGTTCAAGAAGAACTCGACGGCGAGGTCGTCACCTGGATGGAGCACGTCAGCGACGAGCAGTATCTGGCCACCGTTTAGACTGAATGAACAAGAGGAGACAACCATGAAAACGACCGTATTGAATAATGGCGTGGAAATGCCCCTTCTCGGCTTTGGCGTCTTTCAGATTAGAGATGCCGAGGAATGTGAAAGATGTGTCTACGAAGCGATCCAGACCGGCTATCGCCTGATAGATACGGCGGCTTCATATGGAAATGAAGAGGCAGTCGGCAAAGCAATCAAAAGAAGCGGTGTGGCAAGAGAGGAGCTCTTTGTTACTACCAAGCTTTGGATCCAGGATGCCGGCTACGAAAGCGCAAAGCGGGCTTTTGACCGATCCTTGCAGCGGCTGCAACTGGACTATCTCGATCTCTATCTGATCCATCAGCCCTATGGCGATGTGCATGGCGCCTGGCGGGCGATGGAAGAGATATACCGCGCAGGCAGAGCCAGAGCGATTGGGGTGAGCAACTTCCAGCCTGATCGCGTTATGGACATGATCGTGCATCACGAGATCGTCCCGGCAGTCAATCAGATCGAGCTGCATCCTTTCTGCCAACAGATCGAAACCCAGAAGTTCCTGGAGGACAACAACGTTCAGACGGAATCCTGGGGACCCTTTGCCGAAGGCAGAGATGGTATGTTCCAGAATGAGTTGCTGCTTTCGATTGGCGCCAAATACAACAAGAGCGTAGCTCAGGTCATCTTGCGCTGGCTATTGCAACGAGGCATCGTAGCGATTCCCAAGTCCGTGCACAAAGAGCGGATCGTCGAAAACTTCGACATCTTCGATTTCGAGCTCAGCCCTGAAGACATGGAGGCGATTGTCACGCTGGACAAGAAGAGGAGCAGTTTCTTCGACCACCGTGATCCCGTCATGGTGAAGGGGTTGAGTGAAAGAAGGCTCGACATCTAGGCGGAAGGACGTACGATGTGACTCTACCCACCCAGTGACCAATCCCAGGCGAAGACTTCTAGAAGTCGCCCATGTACGGCGGGCAAGTCAGTCAGGAGCACCACCTCGCGGTTGAGCTTGTGGCTGACCTCGCCGCCATTCAAACTGCCTACGGCGGACCAGGTTTCGCCCTGCACGCGCGCTAGGACGAGCTTGGCGTGCAGCC
>CAZYSJ010000073.1:0-23857 GCA_964649875.1 uncultured Caldilineaceae bacterium | reverse complement strand
GATATTCATAAATGCCGAGTGAAAGCGTATAGAGCTTTTGGTTGCTCAAGTAAATGAGCGGGCCGAGGTAATCGCGCCAACGGGCAATGAACTCAAAGATGGCGACGGTGGCGAGGGCGGCCTTTGCCAATGGCAAGATCACTTGCCAGTAGATGCGAAATTCGCCTGCGCCGTCGATGCGCGCTGCTTCGGAAAGCTCCATAGGAATGGTCATGAAGAATTGGCGCAGCAGGAAGATGTAGAGCGCACTGCCGAACCAGTGCGGGACGATCAGGGGCAGAAAGGAGTTTACCCATCCTAAGCGCGAATAGACCACGAACAGCGGGATCAGGGTAACCTGGAAGGGCAACATCAAGGTGGCGACGGTGAAAATAAACAGAAAATTGCGACCGGGCCACGGAATGCGCGCCAGGCTATAGGCGACCAGCGAACACGAGATCAGAGAGCCAAGGGTGGCGAGAACGGCGATCGTCAGCGTGTTGCGCAGGTAGAGGAAGAACGAAATGTAGGTCACCGCTTCCGGGTAGTTCGACCATTGCAGCGGACTTGGAATCCATACGGGCGGGTAAGCGTAAAATTGCGTGTCGGGCTTGAGCGACGTGGACAGCATCCACAAAAATGGCAGCATGAAGACCAATGCCAATGGGATAAGCATGAGGTGAATGAGCAACTGGCGGATCGCCTTCTTCACCTGCTTGCGTGTGATGCCGGTCCGGCGCGGTCGTACGCTGCTCTGCGCCGTCTGGGGTTGTGCTGTCATGAGAATGCTCCCTTATCCCATCCCTTTGATAGTCTGCTGAGTCTAGCCTTGCTCGCCGCCGGAATAGAACACCCAGAGCCGAGACGTTCGGAAGATGACGAGCGTGACGATGAGGGTAACGACGAATAACAGCCAGGCCATGGCTGACGCCAAGCCCATTTGGAAGTATTGGAACCCCTGTTTGTACATGTAGATCGAGTAGAACAGGGTGCTGTTGGCTGGGAAGCCTGTGCCGCCGGTCATGATGTAGGGGATTGCAAAGAACTGGAGTGCGCCGATTACTGAGGTCACCAGGTGGAAGAAGATCACGGGGGTGACGATGGGCACGGTTACGTGACGGAACTTATGCCACGGGTTGGCTCCGTCCACATCGGCGGCGTCATACAGGTCTTGAGGCACATCTTGCAGCCCGGCGAGGTAAAGGATCACCTGTTGGCCGATAATCCAGAGGGCGAGCAGGACAAGGGTCTGCCGTGACCATGCTTCACATGTCAGCCAGCATGGGCCGCGATGACCGAAATATTGGAACGGGGCGTTAATAATGCCGGAGACGGGCGTGAACATGTACACCCATACGAGGGCAAGCGCCACTTCGGGCACCAACGTCGGCAGAAAATAGATGGTGCGGTAGACAACCTGGCCGCGGATTTTCGCATTTAGCATCAGGGCGAGGGCAAACGCCAAAATAATCGCCAGCGGAATCGAGACCACCGCAAAGTAGACAGTGTTATAAACCGCGTCCCAGAAGTTGGAGTCGTCGGTAAAAAGCTTGATGTAGTTCTCTAAGCCGACCCAAACGGGATCCTGGACGCCGTTGAATTTAGTGAAGCTGTAGTAAGCCGAGGCGAGAGTTGGGTAGATCCAAAAAGCGGCGAGACCAATAAGCCAGGGGGAGGCGAAAAGAAGCCCATTGATTGTGTTGCGTGTCCGGGGCTTCATCCGCACGCCGCTCGGTCGGATGCTTGCTGCTTTGGTTGTCATGGGGCTGCCCTATCTGAGTGGCTGCTATCCGGGCGCCGGAATAGGAGACTCCCGTTCCGGCGCCCGTTCGCTATATCTGCGGATACCGGCCTACTGATGGCTCGGCTCGCGGACTGCTTATTCGAAGAAGCCGGCCTCTTCGAGGTCCTTGTTGATCTCGTTGTCGATGTCCGTCAGGGCCTGCTCAGGGGTCTTGAGGCCATGCGGGATCTCATCGCGGAAGGCGCGCACCTGCAGGTCCCATAGCTTGGAGCCGAAGGGAATCGGCGGGCGGGAATGGGATACCGGCAAAAGCTCCATGAAGACGGCATGCAGCGGGTCCTCATAGAAGTAGGGATCCTCGGCGACGGACTTGACGGTCGGGATGTGATAGGTGTCCTTGTTGTACTTTTCCTGACCGACAGGGCCGCAAAGGAAGTAGAGGGCGTCGAAAGCGGTGGCGACATCTTCCCAGCCCTGAGGAATACACCAGCTCCAGCCGCCGGCCCAACTTGCGTGCGGCGCGGGGCCGTCCGGGCCGGGCATGGGTACGACGCCGTAGGCGGTGTCTGGCTTGTAGCGCTTCTGCTGGGCGACCTTCCAGTCGCCGCTGCAGACCATGGCCGACTGCCCGGTCCAGAAGTAGTCGTTCGGGCCGTCGCAGCCGCCGCCGGAGCAGGCCGCCAGCATGGCGTCCACATCCTCAACGCCGATCTCCTCAACGAACGCCTTGACGAATTCCATGGCGGCGATGTTGTTGGGGTGGGCGAAGGTGATGCGCTTGGTCTCCGGGTCCTGGAATTCGCCGCGGAAGGCAAAGCCCCAGGTGTAGAGCCAGGCCTGGTCGTAGAGCGGGTTGATGCCGTAGCGGGTGATAGCGCCGCTGGCGTTGCGTACGGTGAGGGCTTCGGTGAGCGTGCGCAGTTCTTCCGTAGTGGTCGGCGGCGCTTCTGGATCCAGGCCGACTTCCTCGAAGATCTCCTTGTTGTACCACAGGGCGCGGGTATCGGTGTCCAACGGCAGCGCATAGATGCCGCCCTTGTACGTCGCCTCGTTCCAGGCGAAGTCGAAGTACTGGTCTGCGGTTACGCCGGCGGCTTCAGCCTGGGCGGTGATGTCGGTGAAGAAGCCCTGGTGGGCGAATTGCGGGACAGTGAAGCGGTCAGCGTAGTAGAGCGGGGGCGGGCTGCCGCCGGCGACTGCGGTGAGCAGTTTCTCGTCAGCTTGGCTGCCCTGAGTCTCGGCGATGTACACGAACTCGACCGTTGCGCCGATCTCATTCTGCTCGTTGTACATGTCGATGATCGCTTTGGTCGATTCAGCGGCCAGCTCAGTCATGCGAGACCAGGCTTCTAGCACCTGGCCTTCAGCAGCCGGAGCGGCTCCGCCTTCTGCAGCAGGCGCGGATGGGGCGACCGGCGCCGGGCAGCCAGCCAGCACAGCGGCGCCGGCGGTGAGGCCTGCCATCTGCAAGAAGTGACGTCGTGACAGTTGTTTCATGGTGCCAATCTCCTTCGGGTTTAGTGGATGTGACAGTATGATGCGCGTCCTGATGCGCGTCACATATGGATGAACATGCTGTGAACGTTCCGCTTACCTTGGTTGTCAGCCTCCTCTGTGAATACCCAGCGACACATGATGAACAACAGCGACTTGCCCCGGAGGCGGACAATCGCCTAAGAGAATCCGGACCGCTGCTCTAGGGCGTTTGCTGGGAATCGCGTCAAAAACTAAACAGAACCAGCATTGAGGTTGGGGCCTCAATCCATTCAGATGGCGGACGTTGGGTATGGCGTAGCGATAATGGGCCCGCGAGAAATGGGAGCTAACAGATTGCAGGCTAAACTACTTGATCCATAATAATGCGATTTAGAGCGGGTGTCAAATGGAATTCCGAGTACACTCCGTCCTGCCCTGCGATGCGGAAAACCAGAGAGGCGGAGCAGTTGACAAAACCGGGGATTGATGGAACCATTGATTCGCAGAGGCGCAGATGCCCTTTCCCCACTTTGAACCACAACCTGAAGGAGCGTGGACATGCGAGCACTGGTTAAGTACGGCAGCCGCAACGGTGAAGTCGAGGTGCGCGAGCAGCCGGAACCGTCGGTACAGCCGGGCCGCGTGCTGATTGACGTGAAGGCTGCGGGCGTCTGCGGCAGCGATCTGCATATGTGGCGCCACACGCACAGTTGGGAGATTAAGCTGCCGCTCGTTTTGGGTCATGAGTTCTGCGGCGTCGTGGCCGAAGTGGGCGAAGGCGTCACGGGTTGGAAGGTCGGGGATCGGGTGGCGTGCGAAACGGCGGCGGAGGTCTGCGGCCGCTGCGTCTATTGCCTCAGCGGCAACTACAATCTTTGTCCGCACCGGCTCGGTTACGGCGCGCTGGCTGATGGCGCATTTACGAACCTGGTTTTGGCTCGACCGGAAATTCTGCATCGTATTCCCGACAATGTGCCGTTTGAGCACGCTGCGCTGACCGAACCGATCTGCGTCGCCTACAACGCACTGGTCGAAAAGACGGCTATGAAGCCCGGCGATCTGGTTGTGATCCAGGGGCCGGGGCCGATCGGCATTATGGCGCTCCAAATTGTACGGCTGCGCGGGGCGGGTACAATCGTCGTGCTGGGTACGGATGTTGACGCGCATCGGCTTGAAGTGGCGGCGGAACTCGGCGCGCACCATACGGTCAACATTCAGCGCGAGGATGCGGGCGAGCTCGTTCGTTCGTTAGGCGACGGCTATGGCGCGGATCTGGTCGTCGACTGCACCGGCGTGAGTCGCGCCTTGAAGCAGTCGCTGGACCTGGTGCGCCCCAACGGCCGCATCACTAAGATCGGCTGGGGGCCGCAGCCGCTTGACTTCAGTCTGGACCCGCTGGTGGGCAAGGCGGTGACGCTGCAAGGCTCGTTCAGCCACACTTACCCTACCTGGGAACGCGTGCTGACGCTGTTGTCAACCGGGCAGGTAAACCTAAAGCCGGTGATCGGCGGGATCTATGACCTTGCCGATTGGGAAGAGGCTTTCACCAGGATGGAAGAGGGAGCCAACGTTAAGTCGGTTCTCACGATCTAACTAACGCAATCAATCGCATAATCAATGCAAACCTAAACAACCTTATCCTATAAAAATGGGAGGTCGTAAAAGTGGCGAAGAGCGCCGGGATTATTCAAGTTTCCTTGGATGTGACAACTCTGGACGAGGCGATGGACTTGGCGCACGCCGCGGTGCGGGCGGGCGTAGATTGGCTGGAGGCGGGCACTCCTCTTATTCTGGCAGAGGGTCTGCGCTGTGTCCAGGCCATGCGCGCGGCGTTCCCGGATGCGCCTATCGTGGCTGATCTGAAGACTATGGACGGGGCGGGGCTGGAGGCCGAGATGATGTTCAAGGCGGGCGCCAATATGACCGTGGTCATGGGGCAGGCGCACGACGCCAGCATCATCGAGCAAGTCAAGATGGCGCGCCAGTATGGCGGCAAGGTGATGTGCGACGTAATGCTCTGCCCGGACAAGCCGAAACGGGCGCGCGAAGCGCAGGAGATGGGCGTCGATTATATCATCGTGCACACCGGATTCGACGAACGCAATATGATTCCGGGGTTGAGCCCGCTGGACGACCTCGGCCCGGTGCTGGAGGCGGTAGACATTCCGGTGCAAGCGGTTGGCGGCCTGACCGTCGAACAGGCGATTCAGACGCTGGACATGGGCGCGGAGATTGTAGTCTTCGGCGCGCCCCTCGTAATCAGCGGCAGCGAGTTCAAAGCGGCGAGCGACGATTTTGAATCGATTCTGCGCGAGATCGTGCAGCGCGTCAAAGGGAAGTAGGTTGACAAAATGGGCGTGCCGGCGATTTCGCCGGTACGCCGTTTCTGGCGAGGGAGACAGTATTCGATGAAGCTTCTTGACGAGATACAGGCCTTAGAATTTCCGGCGCAATTGCCGGAGAAACTGCTTGCTGTGCACCAGCGCTTCGATGCGCCGAAGGTCGATGATGTGGCGGCTGCGGCGGCACAGGCGCTGGAGAACTCCGGCATCATGGCGCGCATGAAGGCTGGGGACAGCGTTGCGGTGGGCGTAGGAAGTCGCGGCATCGCCAATCTGCCGGTGATTGTGCGTTCCGTCGTCGACCGTCTGCGTGCGGCAGGGATGCAGCCCTACGTTGTGCCGGCGATGGGCAGCCACGGCGGCGCTACCGCCCCAGGACAGATCGAGATGTTGGCCCAACTTGGCGTGACGGAGGCGTCGATCGGCGTTCGCATCGAGGCGACAATGGAGGTCAAGGAGATCGGGCGCATTCCCGACGGGCCGCCGGTATGCCAAGGCGTGGACTCGATGGCGGCGGACCATACAGTGCTCGTCAGCCGGATTAAGCCCCACACCGATTTTCGCAGCCATCTGGAGAGCGGTCCGTCCAAGATGTGCGTGATTGGTCTGGGCAAACAGGCGGGCGCGATCATGATGCACGCCGGCGGCGGGGCAAACTTCCAACGCTATCTGGAACCGGCGGCGCGCGTGTATGAGCAGAACACCAACTTTGCCGGCGCGGTTTGTCTGATTGAAAATGCGTATGACGAAACCGCCGAGATCGTCGGGCTGACTGCGGCCGAGGTGGGGACGGCGCGCGAAGCTGAGCTTTTGGAGCGGGCAAAAGCGCTGATGGCAAGCTTGCCCTTCCCGGAGATCGATGTGCTCGTTCTGCGTGAGATCGGCAAAGATATTAGCGGCACAGGCATGGACACCAACATTGTCAGCCGCCTGATGATCCCGCGCCAGCCCGAACACTTCGGCAAGATCGATGTTGCCCTGATCGCTGTGCTGGATCTGACGGAAGAGACGCACGGCAATGCATCCGGGCTGGGGTTAGCGAATGTGACGACCGCGCGCGTGGTCGAAAAGATTGACTGGACAGCCACCTACACCAACGCGGTTACGTCGGGCATTTTCGGCATGTTCCGCTCGAGCGTGCCGATCACGATGGCGGATGACCGCCGCGCCTTGGAGGTGACAATGCGCGGCTGTGCGCGTCCTGCCGCCGATGCGCGTCTCGTCTTTATCAACGACACGTTGGCCGTAGACAGGCTGTGGGTGAGTCCTAATCTGCGACAGGCGGTCGAGGAGCACCCGCGTCTGGAGATCGTCGATGAAGCGCCGCTCAGTTTTGGGCCGACCGGCAACATGACCAGCCCGTGGCAGCTTGACTGACGGCGTGATTGAATAACCACCACACACCTCCTATTTCGGATCAGAAAGTGTAGCTGCTCAATGTTTACGAATCTAAACACCGGCGTCATCGGCGTGCGCGCCGCCCTGCCGGAAACCATCGACTATGCCAAGCGCTATGGCTTTGCGGGCGTCGATTTCTCGATCGAGGAGGCCGCCCAACTCGCCGCCAAGCACAGCGTGCAATACGTGCGCGATCTGTTTGCAGAGGCCGGGATCCGCCCTGGTTCTTGGGGCTTTCCGGTCGAGTATCGCAAGGACGAGGCGACTTGGAAGGAAGGGATCGACAAACTGCCGGCATTGGCTAAGTTAGCGAGCGAGTTGGGTTGCCCGCGTACTGCCACCTGGGTTCTGCCGGGGTATGACGACCGCGACTATGGCGAGCAGTTCAAGTTCCTGCTGGGCAGACTGCGGCCCGCCGCGGAGATTCTAGACGACTACGGCTGCCGCATCGGGCTTGAGTTCATCGGGCCGAAGACCTTGCGCAGCCCCAGGAAGTACATGTTCATCCACACGATGGACGGGATGTTGGCGTTCGCCGCCGCGGTGGGAACGGGCAATGTCGGCCTGCTGTTGGACATCTTCCATCTCTACACGTCACATGGTCAGACTGCCGACGTGTTGGAGCTGAGCAATGCCGACGTCGTCACTGTCCACATCAACGACGCGCCGAAACACCTTGGCCCGGATGAGCAGCTTGACAACGTGCGAGCGCTTCCCGGCGAAACCGGTCTGTTGGACATCACCGGATTCCTCCAAGCCCTGAAGCGAATCGGCTACGACGGGCCGGTGACGGCTGAGCCGTTTAGCCGGCGCTTAACCGAGATGACGCCGGAAGAGGCGGTGCGCGAGACGTCTGAGGCTGTGCATTCCGTGTGGCGCGCGGCCGGTCTGGACGCCGCCCGTTAAGCCGGAGCGAGTTTCGGGGCTAACAGAACAGAAGGGGACCATGCAGGCAACAACACTCGCGCTGGTCGGCTGCGCACATATCCATACGCCGGGCTTCGTCAAGCGCTTGCAGGCGCGCGGCGATGTCCAGGTGCGCAAGGTCTGGGATCACGAGCCAGCGCGCGCACAACGCTGGGCGACCGAACTGGGCGCGCAGACAGTCGTTTCGGCAGATGAGATTTGGTCTGATCCGGAGATCGCTGCGGCCATCATCTGCTCTGAAACAGATCGGCACGAAGCGCTGACGCAAGCGGCGGCAGAGGCCGACAAGCACATGTTTGTCGAAAAACCGTTGGGGATGGGCGGCGCCGACGCCTACCGTATGGCAAAGACCATCGAAGAGGCGGGCGTGTTTTTCCAGACCGGCTACTTCCAGCGCGGTCTGCCCGCTCACCAGTTCATCCGGCAACAGATACGACAAGGGGCGTTTGGCCAGGTAACGCGGCTGCGCATGAGCAACTGCCATGCTGCCGCGTTGGAGGACTGGTTTACGCCCGAATGGACATGGATGACCGATCCGGCCCAGGCCGGTTCAGGCGCTTTTGGCGACCTGGGTACGCATGCGCTCGATATCATGATGTGGCTGTTGGGCCCAGCGCGTCGCGTCACCGGCAGCATTCATACTGCGCTGGGACGCTACGGCGACTGTGACGAATATGGCGAAGCGCTGATCGAGTTCGACAACGGCGCGGTCGGAAGCCTGGCGGCGGGCTGGGTCGACGTGGCCAATCCGATCACGCTGGTGATCAGCGGCACTGAGGGTTATGCCTATGTGCGTCGCGGCGAGGTGTTCTTTACGAGCAAAGTCGTCGAGGGCGCGGATGGCGAGTCGCCGTGGCGCGATCTGCCTGGGGCTTGGCCGCACGCCTTCGAGCTGTTTCTCGATGCCGTAGCCGGCAAGCCGGACGTAGCGTTGGTGGCGGCGAGAGAGGCCGCAGACCGCAGCGCAGCGATGGAGGCTATCTACCAGGGCGCACGGGCCGGTGCATGGATTGAACCGCAATACGAAACGAACTAGCGGAGGCGGAGAATATGGCGGGACTGCTTTTAGAGGGGAAAGTCATCCTGGTGACCGGTTCGACAACCGGGATTGGAGAGGCGACAGCGCGACGGTGCGTTGCAGAAGGCGCCAAGGTGATGGTGCATGGCCGCGATGAGGCTCGCGCCGGCGCTTTGGTAGAGGACTTAGGCGAGAACGCCGCCTTTGTGCTCGGCGATTTAGGCGATCCGGCCGTATGTGAGCAGGTTGTCGACGCGACGGTAGAACGATTCGGACGCATCGACGGCATTGCCAACAATGCGGCGCTTACCTGGCGCAGCCGCATCGAGGAGACGGATGCGGAGAAGTTCGACCGCATGATCGCCGTGAACACCCGTGCGCCATTGTTGATCATCCGCCGTGCGCTGCCAAGCTTTCGCAAGCAGGGCGGCGGGGCTGTGGTCAACATCGGCTCGGTTAACGCTCTCGCCGGCGCAGCCTATCTGCTGCCCTATTCGGTTTCAAAGGGCGGGCTTGCGACGATGAGTCGCAACCTCGCCAATGCCTTGGCGGAGGAAGGCGTCCGCGTTAACCACCTCAACGTGGGATGGGTGACTTCGCCCAACGAGATTGCGTTGCAGGAGAGCGAGGGACGCCCTAAGGGCTGGGAGAAGAACGTGCCTAAGGCCTATGCGCCGACGGGACGGCTGCTGATTCCGGAGGAAGTGGCGGCCCATGTGGTGTTCTGGCTGTCGGACATGTCGAAGCCTGTCAGCGGCGCAGTGTATGAGGTGGAGCAGTACTCGGTAATCGGCCGTAACCGGAATACCAACGAGAAGTAACTTCTGCATTGCGCGCACTGCAGGCCGGTGCGCGGGCCTGAGCCATGAACCGGCGGACGCCATGACCCGTGCTGTGGTGTTCGCCGGTTGTGTTTGAAGACAGCCTTGGCGCCGAAAAACGCCTTTTGGTGAGGCGGGCTTGTGTGTTAACCTTGTGGCTCAAGGCTGCTAACTCAGGGAGTTGGCAGCTGCAGGGGACTCGGCGGCGCGGTTACAACGCGGCATCGATAGCAACCACAGTAGGACGGACAACATGCCGGATGAGAATAAGCGAAACGCCGCTCGCCAGCGCCTGTACGCGCTGCTGGGCGACCTGCCCGCGCGGGATCGCCCCATCCGCGCTCAGCTGATCGACGCGGGCGAACACGATGGGTATTGGCTGGAGAAACTCGTCCTTGACCTGAACGGCATTGAGGATGCGCCTGCCTATTTCGTCAAGCCCCTCCGGGCGGAGGGCGAATTGCCGGCTGTGTTGTATAACCACGCCCACGGCGGCAACTATGTGCTGGGGAAGGACGAACTGATCCGCGGCCGCGATGCGCTGCAACGTCCGCCCTACGCTAAGGCGCTGACCGACGCCGGTTATGCTGCGCTGTGTATCGACACGTGGCTTTTCGGCGAGCGCCGCGGACGGACCGAAAGTGAGCTGTTCAAGCTGATGTTGTGGCGCGGACAGGTTCTGTGGGGCATGATGGTCTATGACAGCTTGCGGGCGACGGATTACTTGGCCGGACGCCCGGATGTGGACGCGAGCCGCGTGGCGACGTTGGGCCTTAGCATGGGCAGTACGATGGCCTGGTGGACGGCCGCGCTGCATCCGGGCATTGAGGTCTGCGTCGACCTGTGCTGTTTGACTGAGTATGAGGCGCTGATCGAGTCGCGCGGGCTGGACGGACATGGCGTCTACTACTATGTCCCATCGCTGCTTAAGCATTTTTCGACGAGCGACATCAATGCGCTAATTGCCCCGCGCCCACACTTGGCGTTGGCGGGCAACTACGATCCGTTGACGCCCCCGGTCGGGTTGGATCGCGTCGACGCGGCCTTGCGCACAGTCTATGCCGAAGCAGGCGCGGTTGATGCGTGGCGGCTCGTAAGGTCTGACACAGGTCACTTCGAAACGGCGCTGATGCGCGCTGAGATAATGGCCTTTTTGGCTCAATGGCTGTGACCGCTGCGGCGTCCGGCGTAGAGCCGGTCCGCTTTCTTCATGCTGATGACCATGATTACACGATTTGACCATGCCGTACTGGCTGTGGATGACCTGGCTGCTGCAACAGCCGTGTTGTCGCGAAAGTTAGGCCTCTCTGTCCAGGCGGGAGGACGGCATACCGGCTTTGGCACAGATAATGCCGTGGTGCGTTTCGGGCTGGACTACTTGCAGATTGCCTCAATCGTCGACCGAGACGAGGCGGCGGCGACCGGCATTAAACGCGCTCCGATGCTTCGCCTGCTGGCGCAGCGCCGCGGCGGATGGCTGGCGTACAGCATGGCGACGGATGATATCGATGGGCTCGCGGCGCGCTTCCGACAGGTCGGTCTAGACGCAGTTGGCCCGTACGCTATGCGTCGCGAGCGGCCGGACGGGCGGGTGCTGCGTTGGCGGCTATTGCAGCCGGGCGGCACTGCGCTGCGCCGCCCGTGGCCCTTCTTCATCCAGTGGGAAATGCCGGACGCAGAATTGCTGGCCGCGGAGCCGCCCGCCCCGCATCCGCTTGGCGCTCTGGGGGTGACGGGCGTTAGCGTGATTGTACGCGAACTAAAAGCTGCTCAGTACCTTTACGGCGAGCAGTTGGGCTTTGAGTTGGAGGGGTGTGGGGCGCATGAGACGCCGGGCGCGATGGCGGCCTGTTATTCACAGGGCGATTTCCGCGTGGAGTTGATCGCGCCTACGTCGCCTGGGCCGATGCTTGACCGGCTGGAACGTCTGGGCGAAGGCCTGTACGAAGTTCGGCTTGGCGTGGACGATCTGTGTGCGGCGCGGCGTACGCTCAGCGAACCGGGAATGGATGCCGTCTCGCATGGCGACGCCTTTTTCGAGGTGCGCGATCGCGAATTGGCGGAGTTCGGCGCACAGATACTGATTGAGCAGACTGCGTGACGCGAAGAAGTACAGGCAAGCCTGCTTGAAGGAGGAACAACATGGCGCGCATACGGCTGGAAGTCGATGGTCGACGCCTCGAAGCCGTACTCAACGACACCGAGACGGCGCAAGCGGTGCTGGCTGCATTGCCGCTGGAGGCGCGCATCAATGTCTGGGGGGATGAGATCTTTTTCGACATACCGGTGACGCTGGACGAGGACGCCGGCGCGAAGGCCGATGTTGACGTCGGGGCGCTTGCCTATTGGCCGCCCGGCAACGCTTTTTGCGTCTTCTATGGGCCGACCCCTGTGAGCAGCGACGCGGCGCCGCGCGCCTATAGCCCGGTGAAGGTCTTCGGGCGTATAGACGGCGACGCGACAATCCTGCGCGGGGTGCGCAACGGCGCAATGATCCGCGTCGAGCGCAGCGAGGCGAAGAGCGGTTAGCCTCTCTCTTCGGCGCGATCCGTTGCGGGAGGCGGTTCGTATGAGAGCGATGAGATTTCGGCGCGGCGCTGCGGGCCCATGTCTACGTTCACGGCGTCTAGAGATGGCCGGAGCTGTTCCATGTTGCGTGCGCCGATGATCGGCGCCGTGATCGCCGGGTGGGTCATGACCCAAGCAACAGCCAGCGTGGCGGGGTGCGTTCCGCTCTTCTGCGCATAAGCAGCGAAGCGTTCTGCGATCTCGAAGTACATCTGGTCTCCATAACGCTTGGCATACATGGCGTTGCTGACCAGACGGCCGCTGTCGGGTTTCTGCGCTGTCGAGTATTTGCCGGTCAGAAGGCCGCCGCCAAGCGGGCTGTAGGAGATGACGCCAAGCTGTTCGGACGCGGCCAGAGGAAGGATCTCGACCTCGGCCTGGCGTTTGGCAAGATTGTACATAGGCTGGATGCACTCGAAGCGGGCAAGCCCGTTGCGCGCCGAGATGCCAAGCGCCTTGGCGATCTGCCAGGCGGCCCAGTTGCTGACGCCGAGGTAAAGGACCTTCCCCTGGCGCACTAGATCGTCGAGGGCGCGCAACGTCTCCTCGATGTCGGTTGACGCGTCGAAGTGATGGACGAAGTAGAGGTCGATGCGGTCGGTGTTGAGCCGTCTGAGGCTGCCCTCGATCTGGAGCATGATGTGCCGCCGTGAGAGGCCGCGCTCGTTGACGCCGTTGCCGGTCGGCATGGCGACCTTGGATGTGATGACAAGGTCATCGCGTCGCCCGGTCATCAGCTTGCCGAGGATCTCTTCAGATCGTCCGCCGGCATACACATTGGCGCAGTCAAAGAAGTTGATGCCGGCGTCGAGACAGGCATGGAACATCTCTTTGGAGGTCGCCTCATCGGCGTCGCCGCCGAATGACATTGTTCCGAAGCAGAGTTTTGATACCTTGACGCCGGTTTTGCCCAGTTGGCGGTATTCCATTGCGCGTGTCCCTTCTTCTGCTGATACGACGGGATGAGAAGTCGTGTATTGGGGGAATGGATGCCGCTGTTTCGACGGCTTTTCTGTATCCTAAGCCAGCTGGCGCAGATGCGCAAGGAAGCGACGTGCACATCCCCGCACGCCGAACGAGCCCAATACTTTAGGAGGATTGCATGAGACTCGAAGGAAAGACCGCTTTGATCACCGGCGCGAGCAAGGGCATCGGACGAGCTATTGCGCTTGCCTTTGCGAGGGAAGGCGCGCACCTGGCCGTCACCGCGCGAGCGGCGGACGAACTGGAGTCGCTGCGTCGCGAGGCGGAGGGTTTAGGCATAAGATGCGTTGTAGTTGTGGCGGATTTGGCGGAGGAAGGCGCCGTCGATGTCGTATACGGCGCTGCAAGAGAGGCCCTTGGCCCGATTCAGATCCTGGTCAACAACGCCGGCGTCGGCTCCAGCGCCAATCCCAAGCCGGTCGTGAACTACGACGACGACTTCTGGAACCTACTTCTGTATGTGAACCTGACCGTGCCCTATCTTCTGTGCAAGCGCGTACTGCCCGACATGCTGGCTGCGAAGTACGGGCGGATCGTGAATGTGGCGTCGATCAACGGCAAAGTCGGCTCGTTTCACGGCGCAGCATATGCCGCTAGCAAGCATGGCTTGCTTGGCTTGACGCGCACACTGGCGATGGAAGTCGTCGGCGACGGCATCACGGTCAATGCGATTTGCCCGGGCCCTGTGCATACGCTGATCAACGATATACGCATTGCCTATGACGCCGAGCGGTTGGGCATCACCGTTGCGGAGATCGAGAAGCGGATGACGCCGATGGGACGACGCCTCGAAGCGGAAGAAGTTGCGCCGCTCGCAGTCTACCTTGCCAGCGACGAGAGCGCAACGATGACAGGACAGGCCATTAACATCGATGGCGGGGTATTGATGACAGGCTAGTCTGCGGATGACGGTATAGGCAAGGCGCACTGTGGCGAGAAACGGGGGAGAGTAGCGGGCCGATCGCGTCGTTTTCCAACGCCGCGATCGGCCCGTTCGCGACGTCTTTATATGTAGGGGCAGTTGCGAATGCTACGAAACTTGACGTCCCTTCCAGGATTGCCCGCCATAGCGCAGTTGCCGCCAGATGGCGCGGAGGGCGATAAACGTCATCAGCAAGACGGAGAGCGGCATGAGAAGAGCGTCGCAGATGCGTTGGCGCGAGGTGTAGGCGGTGATGGCCCGTATGATAATCGCCAGCAGAAGCAGCGTAAGCGGCCAGGCGGGCCATCCAGGCAATCCGGCAACATCAGCTCCTGCGATCAACCACACCAGCGGCAGAACGAAGAGCGTGAGGTGAAACAGCGTGGAGAGCGACAGGAAGACGATGCTGTTTCCATGTCCAGCCAAAATATTTTTCGTGTAGCCATCAAAAACCTGCTGCAAACCCCAATACATCCTACACAACACCAAACCATCCCCATCAGCCATTACCAACCGTTCGCCATACCGCTTCACCCTGCGCGCCAGCGTTACGTCATCTAGGACTGTCGAGCGTATGGCCGCATGCCCGCCGGCGCGACGGTAGACAGCGCGTCGGAAGGCTAGGCACTGCCCGGTAGCCGCTGCAGCCGCGGGGTAGGGCGTATGGCTGACGAGCCACACCGGGAGATAGGCCAGTATCGAGAAGGCCATCAAAGGGACAACGAGCCGCTCGGCCCACGTGAGCGTAATCTGCGTCGGCCATACAGCCAGTAAGCCGGCATCGGTACGCTGGAGAGCGTTCACAACCGCGGCCAATGCGCCCTTTTCCCAGGTTACGTCTGCATCGGTGAAGATCAACAAATCGTGACGGGCCGCCTGTGACAACTGATGGCAGGCCCAGTTTTTACCGCTCCAGCCCGACGGCAAAGGCTGGCCGTGCAGCACTTGTACGCGCGGGTCTCCGCAGCCTGCGGCACGCGCCGTTTCATATGTGGCGTCGGTCGAGTTGTCATCTAGCACAATTAGCTCGAAGTCGGGGTAGTCTTGGACGAGCAGGGCGGCGACGGTCGGCGCAATGCGTTCTTCTTCTTGGCGTGCGGGGATTAGGACAGAAACGGGCGGTAAAACTCGTCGCACTGTATCGTCAACGAGATAGTCGCTCAGGCGAGGAAAAGCGAATGCGTTGAGAAGCGCTATCAGCAACATGCCCAGCAGGGCGGCAGTCGCTAGCGCCGCTACCGCCAAGAGGATACCGGTCACGGCAGACATTGCGGGCTGCTCCTCTTGTTTCTGTGACCTTCTATGAAAATGTCTTAGAATGCCGGAAGACGACTCAGGTCCTGGCGATGTTTCCAAACCAAAAGCAGCAGATTTCCGCTAAGGACCAGCAAGAGCCAATTGCCGGCAGGACGCGCCGTCCACGTCAGCAGGGTCGTTGGCGCAACGGCAAGATAGAGGGCCAAAACCAATAGTGCGACAAGCACCGCCCAACCGTTTGCGCCGAATGTCTTTGTTCCGGCCAGCAAGCCGAGGCCCAGGATCATAGGTCCCTCCCACGCTGTTAAACCGGCCCAAATTCCGAAAGTGACGGCGACAGCTTTGCCGCCGCGCCAGCGGAGAAAAGGGCTGAAGGCGTGCCCTGCCACGGGCGCCAGGGCGATGACAGCGAGCCAGGGGAAGCCGATTCGGGCCGCATAGCCGGCTGCGCCAACCGGCAGTGCGCCTTTCAAGAAGTCGAGGAGAAGCGCCAACAGGGCTGTCAGTCGCCCGCCGGCCCGGTAGACGTTGGTCGCGCCGGGATTGCCGTCCCCGAAAGCGCGCACGTCAACGCCGAGCGCCCCTCGTCCTATCCAGACGGAAAGGGGCAGAGCGCCGATCAGAAAGGCGCTGATTATCCACAGGAAAAAGGCGACGGCGTTCATGCGCTCTTTGTCCCTGGATTGCCGGACTCGACAAGAGGCTGACGGAGTTTTAGCCAGGCGGCAATCATCAGTGCGCCCATGACCAGGAATCCGCAAAGCGCCGGTCCTGGCAGTTGCCAAAACAAACCAAGCCCAATTGACTGGAGCGCCCAGGTCAGTGAGTAGACGACCACGAGCGGGCGCACTGGTACAGAGCGCGGCCGCACAAGGACGGTCAGCAGCAGGGCGGCGGCGATCCAGCCGGCAAAGTTGTGCCAGGGGATGTCGAAATAGCCGCCGCCCTGCTGCCAGACCCATGCGCCCCAGGCGACCATTTGCGGATCGAGAAAGAGGTCCCAGGCGGTAAAGGCGACAGCGCTGACTAACAGGAAGGCGACGCCATTAGTGCGGCGGGTGAGCGCCTGCGCGACAGCCCAGGCTGGGGGCAGCATCATCAACCAGGCGAGGGGAACGATCAATGGAACGCCGGCAAGCTGAGGGCGGAAAAGATTCGTGTAGTCATATTCGCCAAATATCAAACCCGTCTTGCTGCCTGCCCATTCGATCAGCCATGCGCCGGCAAATACGGTAAGCAAGGTTCGAGCCAGGGCCGCTGGCGTCCAGGAGCGTGCGAGCACCGCCACTACACAGAGCAGCTGCAGGATCACCGTTATCCCTGCTGACCAGGGCAGGGCGGAAGGCCCGACTGTCCAGAGGAAAATGGGAAGCAGCACCATGCTTGCCGCCCATGCCAGCAGCAACCCGCCTGTAAGCGGAGACAGCCCCAAAATTTGGATCATCCGCCGCCCGGGCAAGGCAAGCACAGCGCTATCGTTAGCCAAGGCGGACACCGTAATCCTGGCTGGCATAGTCGTAGAGCGCCTCTGCAGCTTTGCGCGCAATATCGGTTTTGAGAGAGCGGTACTGCGGCTTGATCTCGCTTAACTGGATCATGAAGCGAATCGATCCGATCTGGACATGGCCGTAAAGGCTCCAGCGTTCCTCGCGCTCCAACAGGGTGAAGTCGCCCAAGTAATCGGGAAAGCTTTGTTTGAGGTGCGCAGCAGCGGCTTCCAGATCGTCCACGACAAAGCCGAGGTGATGTATCCGGCTTGGAGCGGGGGGCGCCAGCGGCGCGTCCGGATCGAAGTCAAATAGGAAAACGGCGGTATTGCCGCTTGTAACTACGGCCAAGTGTTCGTCATCACGCACGACGGTCAATCCCAACCCATCGGCAAAGAAACGTTTGGCCGCTTCGCGATCCTCGAAGGCAAGGGCAAGGTGGTCAAACCCGTAATTGACGAACGTCCCCTTGCCGTGCAGCTCTAACGGCGTAGCCGACACGTCGAAGTCAGCGTCGCCATAATGATCGACAATCTCGTACAGAAACATATCGGGATAGATCAGGTCGGCCCCTTTCCGCACTGAGATGCGGCGATTGTGCCGGATCTCCTCAGGCAGCAACTGGTGCAAAGCCAAATGAACTACGTCATCGGACGGCACATCTCCGGCATAGCGAGCTTCGCCATTGACGAGAAAGGTGACGCGGACAGAGCGCGCCTGGCGTTTGGCCGTTTTCGACATCTACTCGCTCCTTTTTCGAATCGCTTGCGCCGAGCTATACGCGGCGGCGAGACAGATCGCGCAGGATTACTGATGCTGCATTGCGCCCGGCCGCGCCCATGATGCCGCCGCCCGGATGGGCGCTTGCCCCAGTCAGATACAGGCCCTTGAGCGGACCTTGATAGTTAGCCAGGGTGAGCGCCGGACGCAGCATGAACATCTGATCGATGGACATCTCCAGGTGCATGACATTGCCCTGCAATAGTCCGAGTTCGCGCTCCAGGTAAGCCGGATGCTCGACGAGCTTATCGACGACGGCGCCTTGCACATTCGGCGCGTATTCCGCCAGTTTCGCCAACATCTGCCCAGCCGTTTCCTCACCGATCTCATCCCACGAAACTCCAGATGCCAGCCTGTAGGGATAATACTGGCCCCACAGGAAGAGCGTATGTTGGTTAGGCGGCGCTAATGTCGGGTCCGCAGCCGAGAAGGTCATGGCGATCAGGCCAGGGTGACGGGAAGGCGTGCCGCCAAGGTAATCGCCATAGGCCGCTTCCAGATAGTCGAGACTAGGGCAGATGAATTGCAACGCCGTATGCTGCGGGCCGGGCTTGCCTTCGTGTGAAGGCAGGGCTGCATAGTCCGGCAATTCGCGCATGGCGTAGCGCACGACCATGCCGAAGCCGTTGCCAATCCGGCTGCGGCTAAGCAGCGTACGCGCTTCGTCCGAGATCGGGCTGTCTTGCAGGAGTTGCAGCGTTGTATGGATGTGCGAACCGGCGACGACAGCCCGCGCCGTAATGCGGATGCCGCCTTCGGTCTCGACGCCGACTGCGCGCCCGCCCTCGTTCAGGATGCGCCGGACCGGCGCGCCGGCGATAAGTTGCCCGCCGTGCGCCTGGATCATGCGGGCAAGGGCCTGTGTAAGCATGCCGGAGCCGCCGCGCGGCCGCTTCATGCCGCTGACATGGTACATAGGATGCCAGAGCGCAAAAGGCGCGGAGAGCGGTTCGCTCGGCGGCGGGCCGGACTGCGCCGCCATCCAGCCGATCATGCCCTGGACGCGCGGGTCCTCAAAAGTTTGTCGGAGAAATTGACCGTAGCCGCGCAAAATGTCCGACAATTCGACGAAACGGCTGCGTGCGCTCGTATGGCCGGACGGCCCCTGCCACACCAAGTTGCGGAACAGATTGCCCGCTGTGGGCGGAGACAAGAAGCTGCGCACCATGCCCTCGGCGAGAGGTTGCCAGTCCAGGACGAAACGGCGATAGGCGTCAGCGTCATGCGGCGAGATGGCAGCAATGCTTTCGCAGGTGCGGTCGAGGTCTTTCCAGATGAAGAGATGGCTGCCGTCGGGGAACGGCGCGAAGAAAAGCGGGTCAAGGTCGATATACTCCAGCCCGTACGCCTCTAAATTGAGATCTTCAACAATAGGCGTATGGTGGATCAGTATATGGGCGGATCCGCCGAGATCGAACTTGAAGCCGGGGACGATTTCCTCGGTGACGACTGCGCCGCCCACCTTGTGCCGCCGCTCAACGAGAATCACCTTATAGCCTGCTTTGGCCAGATATGCGCCACAGACGAGCGCATTATGCCCCGCGCCGACGATCACTACATCGCAGTCTCGCATGTTGTATCCTCAGCTTTTGCGCTAGTCTATCCTTGGGGTTAAGACATGTAGTCAATATGGTGATGGGCGGCAGCTCGTCTTGTCAGAAAGTATAGCACACAGAGTCGGAGACAGGACGGGTGATCATCACGTGGATCGGGTCGACTGGTAGGCGTGCAGCGTCCGCTCTCTTGCCCACCCGTGATCGACGACGGGCAGGGGATAGTCCTGGCCTATGATGCAGCCGGCGGTTTGCTGCACCGCTTCCGGCATTTTCCACGGTTCGTGGATGAACTCGCCCGGCACATGGCGCAGCTCGGAAACCCAGCGCCGGACGTATGCGCCTTCAGGGTCAAACTTGAGGCCTTGCGAGACCGGGTTGAAGATGCGAAAGTAGGGCGCTGCATCGGTTCCGGTCCCTGCCGTCCATTGCCAGCCGCCGTTGTTCGAGGCCGGATCGCCGTCGATGAGTTGCTGCATGAACCAACGCTCACCCCAACGCCAGTCGATCAGCAGGTCCTTGACCAAGAAGGATGCGACGGCCATGCGGGCGCGATTATGCATCCAGCCTGTCTCCGCCAATTGGCGCATGGCTGCGTCGATGAACGGATAGCCTGTGTGTCCGGTGCGCCAGGCGTCGAACTCAGCCAAGTCATTGTGCCAGGCTATCGTCCGCGTTTCCGCCCGGAAACTCTCTTGTCGCACGTGCGGGAACTCATGCAGAATGTTGAGATAGAAGTCGCGCCAGATCAATTCGTTAAGCCATGTTTCGGCGCCGAGACGCGCTTCCTCGTCTTGCGCTGCGTCCATAGCCTTGGTTGCGGCGAGAGCGGCCATGCGCGGCGACAACATGCCAAAGCGCAAATAGGGGGATAGGCGCGAGGTTGCATCGAGGTCGGGACGGTCTCGCCGATCCTTATAGGCGAAGATCGGACCGTTCAACGCGACAAACGCACGCAGCGCTTGCCGGGCCGCTGGCTCACCGGCAACATAGGCAGGCGACAATCCTTCAGGCATGGGATTGTCAGGAATTGCATCGGAGTCTATGCCGGACGGCGTGTCGATTTGATCCGGGGCGGGCAGCAATGACGGCATCGACTCGCGCCACCGAGCTTTCCAGCGCCGGCTGTAGGGAGTAAAGACGGTGTAGGGTTCGCCGTTCTCCTTACGCACAGCGCCAAGAGGCAACGCTGCGATGCCGTCGACTAGCGTCAACGGCACAACCTTTGCAACGGATTGGTCGCGCCGCACGGCGAAAGGCGAGCAGTCCTGCTGGGCGAAGACGTTGCCGGCATGCGCCTCATCGCGCAGCCGGGCGAGTTCGGTTTCCGGCCGGCCGCGACGTATGACGAGACGGCTTCCATGTGCGCGCAGGCTCTCGTCTAGGCGCCGAAGTCCAGCGAACAGGAACGCAATACGACGTCCGCCCGCGTAGGACGAGTTCAACAGACGATCGTCGAGGATAAACACCGGGACAATCCGCCCGGCGCTGTCCATTGCCTCGGCTAGAGCAAGATTGTCGGCCAGCCTCAGATCGCGACGCACCCACCAGATCGCGGTCGTCATTGTTGGGTTGCCCCAGGTCTGTCTACAATGTGAGCCGTTTGCACGAGGCGACGCGTCTTCCATGCGCGGTAGGAGAAGAGCAGGGGCATGCCTGCCCACATGGCTAGGCCGGCCAGCCGCCAAAAAGGGCGGTCGCTCAATTTTGCCGACACCATATCGATCACTTCCGTGGCATCGGGACTGATCTCGACGAAGACGTGTTGGTGAACCCATGACGCAAACGGCCCCTTGACAAGGCGGTCGACGAACCCGGCAGGGCCGACTTGTTCGATGCGGGCGCGCCAACGCATAGGCAAGGGGCCTAGCCACAGCGTAAACTCCATCTCGTCGCCTTCGGCCAGGTTCACCGGCGCCTCATGGATGCGCACGACAATAGGGGGCGGCGTGATGGCCGCCATGCTTGAAGACTGCCGGTGAAACTCGGCCACCGCTGCCGGCGGCGCCTCAACTCTGAAGCGATGAGCGTATTTCACTTCAACAGATCCTTCAGCGCTGCATCCAGAGCAGCAAAGTCGAACTCGAAGCCCAATTCTTGTAGTCTGCTCGGCATGGCGCGTTGACCGTCGAGCAGCACAGTCGACATCTCGCCCAACGCCAGTTTCAGCGCGAAGGCGGGGGCCGGCAACAGCGCAGGTCGCCCCATGACTTGACCGACAACTGCGGCAAACTCCTTATTCGTCAAGGGCTGCGGCGCTGCAAGGTTGAAGGGGCCTGAGGCTTTCTCATTCTCCATCAGGAAACGGATGGCGCGCACCTCGTCCTTGATATGAATCCAGGGCCAATATTGCTTGCCATCGCCCATCGGGCCGCCGGCGAAGAGCTTGAACGGCAGCAATATCTTGGGAAGGGCGCCGCCTTCCGCGCTGAGGACGATGCCGGTGCGGATGATAGGCCGGCGCACGCCCATGCGTTCGACGGGAGCGGTGGACGCCTCCCAGTCAAAGCAGACGCGGGCCAAAAAATCGCTGCCGGGGGCTGCATCTTCATCCAGCTTCTCGTCCCTGCGGGGCCCGTAATAGCCAACGGCGGACGATTGAATGACGACCTTGGGTTTTGTAGACGCGGCAGATACGGCTTCGAGCACCGCTTGGCCCGCTTGGACACGGCTTTCCAGAATGCTTCGCTTGCGCTCATCGGTCCAGCGTCCATCAGCCAGGCCGGCGCCGGCGAGGTTCACAATGGCGTCCGTTTCGTTGACCAGATCGCCCCACCCCTTGGCGGATTGCGCATCCCACTCCACAATCTCTACCTCATTGGGCAGACCTTCCTCTTTCTTGCCGGGATTACGAGAGAGGACCATCACCTCATGTCCATGATCAACCAGTTCTCTGCACAGGGCGCGGCCGATCAGGCCGCTTCCGCCAGTCACAATTGCTCGCATTTTACCCCCTCCTATGGCGGCCAATGGCCGTAACGCGGCTTAACTTCTTCGACGATTTCGTCATGTGGCGATCATCTTCTAGATTGGGTGCTAGGTTGGACGAAATGCCCGCGAGATTCGCCAAACGCTCGGTGAGCAAGGGATCATCCGAACCCAAGCGGCCTAAGGCGGCTGCGATGTACGCGCTTACATAACCTTCAGTCAGGCTTTCGGGCAATACATCGTTGAGGTGTGGCAGGCTTCCGCGCCAGACGGCGCTGTCATATGGTCGATGGATGAGACCTAACGCCAGCGCTGACTCTATGTAGCGCCCGAACAAGGCGTTGGCTTCAGCTAAGTTGGCCGGCAATGCGCCGCTTTGAAAACTGCGCCCCACATCCGCCTCGATAGCAGAGCGCTGCTCGCGAAAGCGGCGCAGAGCGGTCAAGCTGGGCGAAGGCACGGACTCTAGGCTTGCGTGAACGCGCGGCCTCTGCATGATCCTTTCGACCGACGGCACGGCGTCGTCGATGCGCTCGCCTAAGAAATGGCCGGGCATAATCTTGCGCAGATCGGGCGACCGATTGAAGATCGATCCGCCGTACGCTAAGGGCACGCGCCGTTTCTCAAGCAGCTTGCCCATATCGAGAAGACCGGCTGCGGTGTGAAGCTGCTGTGCCGTCAGAATCACCAAAGCGGGCGCAGCGGCTTCAATCGTGGCCTCCAAGCTATGCAGCGGCACATCTGCGCCGAGGTAGACTACGTCCCAGCCGCGCCGGCGCAGAAACAACGAAAGCATCAGCGGTGCGAAGACGTGCGATTCATGCGGCGGGCAGCCGACTAGTATCCGCCCGGTGCGCGTCGGGGCAGGCGTGGCGACCAGCAATGCTTCCAGACGGCGCATAGCGAGCGAAGAAGCGAAGTGTTCTTGCTGAACGGTCACGCTGCCCTGACGCCAGCCTTCACCGATGCCGGCTAGCGCCTCCTGGATCAGGGCGACAATGACCGTCTCAACGGAAAAGAGGGCGAATGCACCGTTCAATGCCTGCTCTGCACCGCGTTCATCAAAGCGAAGACATGCATCGATCCACTGCTGCTTCAGTTGCGTCATTGTACCCGACTCGCCGGCAGATGCCATAGGCGGCAGCGCCGGTTCGTGGGCAAAGCCGTCCGGCCGCAGCGCCTTTTCGGCGCCGTCCAGCGGATCGGTCCCCTGTCGCTGCAGTTCATGCCACAGAGCGATGGCGCGAGAGATGGTCAATCCCTCGTCCTGCCGGCTGATTAGCCATTTTAGCGTCGCAACATCGCGTTCCGTGTACAGACGATGGCCGCTTGCCGTGCGCTGCGGTTCCGGCAGGCCATAGCGCCGTTCCCAAGCGCGCAATGTATCAGGTTTGATCCCGGTTTCTTGGACTACCGCCTTCAAATTGTAGATTGGCAAATCGTGTCTAGCGGCCATTGCTTCCTCATCTTTGTACTTCGGGTTGCCGTCTGTGCAGCCCCATATCCTATATGAGGAGTATGGCGCATAAAGCCGCGCTTGCTCTGTAGTTGTCAATACTTTGCACAAGTATGAGTGCGCACATACCCTAGACAAAACCTGCCAAATGTGTGCATACTTCCTTGACGTATGCCGGTCTCTGTGTTAAGGTTGCTCGCATGGTACAGGAAAATGG
>CAZYSJ010000072.1:0-24008 GCA_964649875.1 uncultured Caldilineaceae bacterium | reverse complement strand
TTCATGCATCCCCCTGCTGCTGTTCTCGCCGCTCAAACCGTCGAGTGTACTACCCGCCGCACGCCACGTCCGCCCGTGCTGGGCCTTCCCCATTGTACCAACCCCATTCGGTTTCCACCAGCGCACTGGGCTTTTTTCCGACTATCTCATGCGGCGAACAAGCTCCGACTCCACTTCTTGCCAATCGATGCCGCGCAGGGCCAAGAGCGTCATGCTGTGATAGATCAGATCGGCCATCTCCGAGACAATGCGCTCATTGCCTTGGCCTTTGGCTGCAACGATAATCTCGATGGCCTCTTCGCCAACCTTCTTGAGTATCTCATCTTCTCCCGCAGCGAAAAGCTGCGCCGTATAAGAGCCGGACGGCGCGTTCGTCTTGCGACTCTCGATCAAGTTATACAGGGCCGCTAGTGTTTCGCTCATTTCGTTTCCGTTTCATGCACTAACTGGTGTGGTATGAGATCGAGGCCGTGACGTGCGCCGTTGCTTCTCCACGGCTTCACAACAGATCTGCCGGCGGAATGCGCACCGGCACGCCGGCGGCGCGCAGATGCGTTTTGACTTCCATGATGCTCAATTGCCGGAAATGGAACAGGCTTGCGGCCAGCGCTGCCGCCGCGCCGCCTTCGGTCAGCGCCTCGGCAAAATGTTCCGGCTGCCCGGCGCCGCCGCTTGCGATGACGGGAATGCCCACCGCATCGCTGATCGTGCGCGTCAATGGAATATCGTAGCCCGCTTGGGTTCCGTCGCCATCCATCGACGTCAGCAATATCTCGCCGGCGCCGCGACGCTCAACCTCGCACGCCCATTCGACGGCATCCAAACCGGTGTTGATGCGTCCGCCGCTCACATAGACGTCCCAACCGGAACCGCGTTCCGCCAGATCGGCGCCGCGACGAGCGCGCGCATCGATCGCAACGACGACGCACTGGCTGCCGAACCGCCGCGCCGCCTGCTCGATCAACTCGGGGTTGTGGACTGCGGCGCTGTTTATGCTCACCTTGTCGGCGCCCGCCAGCAAAATGGCGCGCATATCCTCGACGCTGCGAATGCCCCCGCCCACAGTAAAAGGAATAAAAACCGTATCCGCTACGCTGCGAACCATCTCAATCACAATATCGCGCGCCTCATGCGTAGCGGTGATGTCTAAAAAGACAAGCTCGTCTGCGCCTTCGGCGTCGTAGACTTTGGCCTGTTCGACCGGATCACCCGCGTCCACCAGGTCAATGAAATTGACGCCTTTCACCACGCGGCCGTTCATCACATCCAAACAGGGAATGATTCTTTTCGCCAGCATAGACTGATCGGTCCTTGGTTCGGCCCCTAACCGATTCTTGGGCTGCGCCGCCTAAGGCGTAAAGCCGCGAAGATAGGCGCAAGCCTGATCGAGAGCAGGAAGTTGTTCCGGCGCGGTCTCAGTAAGCAATTCCCACGCTTCATCATGGTCTACCCAGCGCGCCTCGCAATGATCCTCGTTGCCGAAACGCACTTCGCGCAGTCCCACCTCGGCCAGATAATAGGTCAGCGAGTGATCAATCGAGTAGCCGCGCACGACGGCTGTATACTGCAGTTTGACGCGAAACTCCTCATAAAGCTTGACGATGGGCAGCCCGGTTTCTTCTTGCAGCTCGCGCAAGGCGCACTGCCGCACCGTCTCTGCCGGCAGCAGGCTGCCGCGCGGGAACTGCCACTGCTCATCATAGACATTGTACAACAGGAGGAACTGAGGCTTGCCATCGACAAAGCGAAAGGGCACGATGCCGGCGCTCGTCCAGCGCAGCGGACGGCGACCCACCTCGATTGCCTTTGCCAGGTCCAGCGCGCCGGTGTAGATCGCCTGCCCGACGATCACGCCTTCCATGTTAAAGTGTTCGTGCGCTTTCAACCGCTCGACATCCTCTATGCCCGCCACGCCGCCGCTGGCAATCACCTTCAGACCCGTCAAGTCCCCCAGGCGAACGGTGGACTCGAGGTTAACGCCTGACAGCATGCCGTCACGCGCGATATCCGTAAAAACAACGCGGCGTACGCCGAGCGCCTGTACCTGGTGACCCATGTCCACGGCATCGATCTCACTCGTGCGCTGCCAGCCGTGCGTCGCCACTTTGCCGTCGCGTGCATCAATGCCGACGGCAATGCGGTCTGCGCCCCAGCGGTTCACGGCATCCGCCACCAATTTGGGTTTCTCGACCGCTACGGTGCCCAACACCACCCTGTCCGCGCCGAGTTCGAGCGCCAGTTTGATGTCCTCTAGTGTGCGCAACCCGCCTCCGAATTGGATCGGGATATCGACCTGCTTGCGGATGTCCCGAAGTCGTTTTAGGTTTACGGGCAGATCGTGAGCCGGCTCGTTGTAGCCCGGTTTAAGCGTGTTCACGCCGGGGTGCTGGATCAAGATTGAAGGAGGCCTTTGCAGCGCATCGAGATGCGCACGGCTCGCCCCTAATGCACCGTCCAGGTTCACGATATGCAGCCACTCCGCCCCTTGGTCAACCCAATACCGCGCCATCCGCAGGGGATCTTCCGAGAAGACGGTCTCGGCTGCGGGGTCTCCTTGACGCAGACGCACACAACGCCCATTGCGCAGGTCGATCGCCGGATAGATAATCATCGTACACTCAATGCCATTGGCGCTGAATAAGCCATGCCGTTCCGTCCTTGCCTAGTCATGTCTCGGAAGTGCGCAGGGGATCAAGGCTCACGATATGTGGGGACAGTAAACTCGAGCCCCCGAACATCGCTTCAACTTGTTCATACACTACCATACCGAAGGCTTGGCCTAAGTAACGAGGAACCCGCTGCGGGCGAATCGCCCTGCAGGGACGTCGCGTAGAAAATGGGCGTAGAAAATGGGGGAAGTTTCTCAACTGCCTGCTGCGCTTCGATCCTTCGCCACCATGCGCATAAAATTGGCAAGGATGCGCAACCCTACCGTATGGCTTTTTTCCGGGTGCGGCTGAATGCCCCAGGCGTTGCGATAACGAACTGCGCTGGCGTATTCAAAGCCATAGTCCGTAGCCGCCAGAACCGCCGACGGATCCGTCGGCTCACAATAGTAGCTGTGAGCAAAGTACGCGTAAGCGCCGTCGGGCATCTCCTCCAACAGAGGGTCTGCGCGCTTGCGATGCAGTTGGTTCCACCCGATTTGAGGCACGCGCAACGTATGGCCTGCCTTGCTCATCGGATCGGACATCCCACCAGGAAACCGGCGCACCGTGCCGGGGATGACGTGCAGTCCCTCGTGTTGGCCCATCTCTTCGCTGCCGTCGAAAAACAGCTGCATGCCGACACAGATGCCTAGCAGCGGCAGCCCGGCATGAAGGGCGTCGAGCAACGGTCTCTCAAATCCTTGCCGCCGCAGATTCTGTACGCTGTCGCCAAATGCCCCCTGCCCAGGCAACACGGCAGCACGCCAACGGGTCAGATCGGTCGGACGATTCACAATATCCACCGGAATGCCTAGCGGCCCGGCTACGCTCTCGAACGCCTTATAAACGCTGCGCAGGTTTCCGACTCCGTAGTCGACAATAGCGATCATGGCTGCGTATCCATCACGATGGCGAAGTTGCGAACGAACGCCGGCGGAAATTGCCTAGCTGCCGCGGCTATCGTCAACTCGCGTATGGCCAACTCAGCCTGCTCTACCTCGACCGGCGTCAAATCACCGCCGTCCTGCGCCTGGTCGAATGCCGATTCGCCCATGACGGTGATGCGGTTGTCCGTTTCTATCCACAGCCCCAAGTAGAGCATCTCCGTCGTCAGCGTCTTGCCGTTCTGCTCAATTGCCGCCGTTACCGGAGCATAGCATCCGACAGCCTCGCCGGCCGAATCGAAATACTTGTCCACCACACGGCCGTCGTTGACCAGCCAAAAGCGCAGCCACACAAATTGCGGCCCTGCCGCCGGCACGTCGCCTGCTGCCGTTGCCAGGAATTGCTGCGGAGCGTTCTCTGACCACGATGCGCGCTCGACGAACGTCTGGCCGAGCCATTCGGCGCGGTAGTCAACCATATGCTCGGATTTCTTCCAAGCGCCGGCCTGCAATGTCTTCCGCACTCCCGTGTGTATCATCTGCCCAACAGTCTTCTAGCGCCAGACTATGCCACTGTCTTGGCTGACTCGGCTTGTCATGCCGGCGTTTAGTACTTGCGCACGACCGCACGGTATGCGATCGGTTCTCGGAACTGGATCAACTGCCGGTCTTCGCGGACTTGGCGCACGCGGTCCAAGTCGATTGTGGCGACGGCATAGCCTTCAATCGCCTCGTCCAATACGGTATAGGTCTCGCCCATCGGCCCAGACAGGATGCTGTCGCCGATAAAGCGTCGCGTCGGCTCCTCGCCTATACGGTTGGCGGCTGCCACAAACAGGGCGTTCTCGCAGGCGCGGCTGATGATATGCGCTCGCCACGAGTCGGCCAGTTGCTCGTCCCAATTGGCGCTGACCACGATCAACTCCGAGCCGTCCAGAGTGAGACTGCGCGCCGCTTCAGGAAAAGCCAGGTCGATCCCGATCATCAGCCCGAAGCGCCCCCACTCCGCTTCTACCGTGGTAAAGCGGAAGCCGTTGCGAAAGACTTGCCGCTCCTCTCCGAGCAAATGCACCTTGCGGTATTCGGTGACGACATCCCCCTCTGGGCCGACGCACACAGCGCCGTTATAGAGGATGCTCTCGACCTTCTCCTTGATCACCATGCCGTAGACGATATAGGTATTGAAATCACGCGCCCGCTTTGCCAGATAGTTCGACGCATGTCCCGGCACGCGTTCCGCCAGGTCCGTAGCGCGCAAACCCAGTTCGTTGCCCGTATAGCTCAACTCGGGAAAGACGATCAGTTCTGTGGGCTGTTCCGTACAAATGCGCTCGACGAAATCCCCCATCTTGCGCAGATTCTCCTCTGGGTTTGCCAATTCGGGTTCCATCTGGACAAGCGCAACTGTAATCTCCCGCGGCATCGAATGCTCCTACCTTCTCTCAGCGGCCAGTAACTATCTGTGTCCTTCTGCGGTCAAAGTCGAACCGCTAAGCAAGTATAGCACATGCGTGCCGATTCACCATTTGCCTCGTTTATGGGATACAATGTTGCCGCAAAAGTGAAGTCGTATGGGTCGAACAGTAGCCGGGAGCAAGCAATGAATGCCATCGGGAAATGGGTGCGAGGCGTCTGGATCGTGTTGCTGGTCGCCGCCATCGTGATCGGGCTGGACCAGGCGACCAAAGAGTGGGTGCGCATCAATATCCCCAAATACTCGCATATTGTGCCGATCCCGCAGCTCGGTCAAGCCTTCGTCTTTGAACATGTCGACAATTTCGGCGCCGCCTTCGGCATTCTCAAGATGCATCGCAGCATCTTCATTGTCGTCGCCGCGATCGTCGCCGTAGCCATTCTGATTTACGCGCCGCGCCTGCCCGCCGATCAGAAACTGATTCGCGTCATCTTAGGACTCCAGATGGGCGGCGCTCTCGGCAACGCCATCGACCGGATGATTCAGGGCTACGTTACCGATTTCATTCGCATGGGCATCCCCGGCGTCTATTACTGGCCCAATTACAACATCGCCGACAGCGCCATTGTCGTCGGCGTGATCAGCCTCGGCGTGCTGCTCCTGCGTGAAGACCTGATGCGCGAACGCGCCGCCAAACAACAATTGTCCGATCAGGTCTCCTCCGGGCAGCGCCTGCCGAACTCGCCGACAACCGAGGGTGAGTAGGATCGGTCAGGAGTCAATCTCGTGCCTGACTTCACCGTTAGCAGTGAGGCGGTTGGGCTGCGGCTGGATCTTTGGCTGACACGTCAATTCCCCGATCACAGCCGCACAGAAGTCCAGCGCTGGATTAAAAAGGCGGCAGTACTGGTCGACGGCATGCCGACCAAGGCAAGTCATCGCATAGAAGCGGCGCAACGCATCAGCGTCACGCCGCCCAAAGCCGCCGCCGAAACGTCCTTACAGGCAGAGAATATTCCGCTTGACGTCCTTTACGAAGACGCCGATCTCCTGGTCATCAATAAGCCCGCAGGTCTGGTTGTTCACCCCGCTCCGGGCCACCCCGGCGGAACGCTGGTCAACGCAGTTATGCACCGCTGCCCCGACATCGAAGGCGTCGGCGGCGATAAGCGACCGGGCATCGTCCACAGACTAGACAAGGACACATCCGGCCTGATCATCGTCGCAAAAAACGACCGTGCGCTGCGCGATCTGCAACGACAATTCAAGAGCCGTACGGTGAGGAAGGAGTATTTGGCGCTGCTCGAAGGCAGACTGGAGCAGCCGCAGGGCCGCATCACTGCGCCCATCGGCCGGCATCCCACTGCGCGAAAACGCCAGGCTGTCTATACAGATGCGGGGGCAACCGGCGTGCGTGAAGCCGTAACAGACTATCGTACAGAAGCGGTCTATTCCTCCCCGGTAGTCCACGGTAACGCTGTTGGCCGCTTCACCCTGGTGCGAGCCACGCTGCATACCGGACGCACACACCAGCTGCGCGTCCATTTCGCCTGGCTAAAACACCCGATCGTGGGCGATAGTCTCTACGGATACAAGAGACAGCGTCTCCATCTTGATCGCCCGTTCTTGCATGCGCAACGACTTCGGTTCGCCCTGCCGTCTACCGGCGAAGGCAAGGAGTTCTGTGCGCCTCTGCCCCCCGAATTATCGACGCTGCTCGCGACCCTTGAAGCCGCGTCCATCGGTAGATGATACGCGATGCGGGTTGGGTTGAAGGATATGTGTTGTAGTTGGTGGTATGTTATTGATGACTACGCGAAATCCTTCTGCTTAAACTCAGACGCCGCCCGTTATTTGAACGCAAGCGCCTTTCGTGTACCATAAGTCCCGCCGGTTATTCCGTCCCTGTTGTCCCGTCCCATTGGTTTATCACAGTGTTCATCACAATGATGTGAGAGAAAGCGAGTCCTTGTTATGGCTGTAACCAAATCCGCCGCCCTGGAGTATCATGCCCAAGGCCGGCCGGGCAAACTCAAGATCGTCGCCACCAAATCCATGCAAACACAGACGGATTTGTCGCTCGCCTATTCTCCCGGCGTAGCCTACCCGGTTCTCGAAATCGCTGACCGGCCGGAAGACGCCTACGAATACACGGCAAAGGGCAATTTGGTCGCCGTCATCAGCAATGGCACTGCGATATTGGGCCTGGGCAACCGCGGCGCTCAGGCCGCTAAGCCGGTGATGGAAGGCAAAGCTGTGTTGTTCAAGCGCTTCGCCGATGTCGACGTGTTTGACATCGAGGTCAATAGCACCGACCCGGAAGAAATTGTGCGCTTTGTTGAGATGATCTCGCCGACCTTCGGCGGCATCAACTTGGAGGACATCAAAGCGCCTGAATGCTTCTACATTGAACGCGAGGCGCAGCGCCGCTGCGATATCCCCGTTTTCCACGACGATCAACACGGCACCGCCATCATCTCCGGCGCCGGCTTGATCAACGCACTCGAAATCGTGGAAAAGGACATTTCACAAGTTAAGATCGTCATCAACGGCGCAGGCGCCGCCGGCATCGCCGTTGCCGATCTCTACGTCGCTCTGGGCGCACGCAAAGAGAATATCACCATGTGCGACACGCGCGGCGTCATCTACGCCGGTCGCACAGAAGGCATGAACGAGTACAAGGCCCACTACGCTGCGGACACTCCGGCGCGCTCGCTGTCCGACGCCATGACCGACGCCGACGTATTTATCGGCCTCTCCGCGCCTAACATCCTCAGCAAGGAGATGGTGCGCAGCATGGCTCGCGACCCCATCATTTTTGCCATGGCAAACCCCGACCCGGAGATCACCTACGAGGACGTGCAGGCCGCGCGCAGCGACGCCATCTTTGGCACAGGCCGCAGCGATTACCCAAACCAGGTCAACAACGTGCTCGGCTTCCCCTTTATATTCCGCGGCGCCCTAGACGTGCGCGCCCGCGCTATCAATATGGAAATGAAGCTGGCGGCAACACGCGCCCTGGCAGACCTGGCGAAAGAAGACGTGCCCGATTCGGTGCTGCGCGCCTATGGCCTGGACGCCCTGCGCTTCGGCCGCGACTACATCATCCCTAAACCGCTCGACCCGCGCGTCCTGATGCGCCTCGCCCCTGCCGTCGCCCAGGCGGCGATGGAGAGCGGCGTCGCCCGCCTTCACATCGACCTGGAAGCCTATTTGGATTCGCTGGCCGCACGCATGGGACCCAGCGTACAGGTGATGCGCGCCATGGAACAAAAGGCCAAGCAGGCGCCGAAACGGCTTGTCTTCGCTGAAGGCGAACACCCCAAAATCATTCGCGCCGCCTACGCCCTTGCCTCCGAGGGGACTGCACACCCGATCCTATTAGGCCGCCCTGAAGAGATCACGGCGCAGACGCAAGCGCTCGGCCTCGACTATGTCCCTGACGCCATTGACCCGAACCAGTCAACCAAGCGCGCTCAGTACGCCGAGGTCTTCTACTTGCGCCGGCAACGCAAAGGCGTCACGCTCAGCCTGGCCGGCGATTTGCTGCGCCAACCCAACTACTTCGGCCCGATGATGGTCGACCAGGGCGATGCAGACGCCTTTGTTTCCGGCGTCACCTACAACTACCCCGAAGTGCTCCGTCCTGCTCTCCAGACAGTGGGTCGTCAAGAGAACCGCTGGGTCAGCGGCGTCTACATGATGCTGGTCCAAGAGCGCATCTACTTCTTCACCGACGCAACCGTCATCATCGAGCCGACCGCGGAGCAACTGGCTGCGATTGCGATCAACGCCGCCGAACTCGCCAAAGAATTCGACGTTGAGCCGCGCATCGCTATGCTCAGCTTCTCGAACTTCGGCAGCACCCCACACCAGCAGGCGGAAAAAGTGCGACTGGCGACCGAGCTCGTCAAGCAACAGCGCCCCGATCTGGAGATCGACGGCGAGATGCAGGCCGATGTCGCCGTTGTGCCCGAGCTGATGCAGCGTCACTATCCGTTCAGCCGGGTGCGCGATGCAAACGTGCTGGTCTTCCCGCATCTGGCTGCCGCCAATACGGCCTACAAACTGCTCAGCCGCCTTGGCGGAGCGGAAGCCATCGGCCCAATCTTGGTAGGCATGGGCAAGCCCGTCCAAGCCCTTGCCACAGGCGCCGACGTCCGCGACATTGTCAATGTCGCCATCCTCGCTACAGTCGATGCCCAATACAATGGCGCTCGCCCCGCCGGTTCAGCCTAGAGCTTGTATGTAAAAAATCGTTCGCCGGCGCTCCATGTGATATGGCGTGCCGGCGGACGACTCGTCGCACATCATCCTCGTCTAGTATTTCGAAATGCGCACCTCTTATTCAGGCGGCACGTAGTCCAGCATGCGCCCATCCGGCGTAAACCAGCCGCAAGGACACCCTGCAGGATCGTCGGGGGGCGGTTCCGGACGAACCGTCACGACCGGGAAATACACGAGCGGCGGCAGCGTCGTGGTGGCTGGTGAAGCGGCGCTGGCTTCACCAGCGTCATTCGATGCGGCTCGCGGAGGTTGCCATTCCCGCCCGACCTGACGCAAGGGAATGCGATCCAGCCCGCCCCTTGTCCGCTCAATTTTATAGTAATAGATAATCAGTTCCATCTCACCGGCAAACAAGCGTTCCAGGAAGCGGCTCGAACACGTTCCGCTGATCATGCACGGATCAAACTCAATTCCCGCCGGCACAAAATATTCCGGTGAGGCAATCGTATCAACCGCAGGCAACGGCATCAGGTAGTCGATGCCGACCGGAACCTCATTGTGTTTGGAAAAATCTGCATCCAGCCACTGGCCCATGATCGGAATGGCGGCTGACGCCGTGTGATCCACGGAGAGGTCTTGATGGCCATTGCCCAACCGATACGTCCCGCTTGAGGGCAACACGATGTTCTCGATATGCGAACCGCTGTACGGGCTGACCGGCGTCGGCGGATACTTGATGAACGCGTAGTCTGCCCCCGGCGGCACGGACAGGAAGAACTTATCGTGTCGCTCTGTGTACCGGGCGACGAGTTGCTCTTGCAGCGGCTCCAGCACCCCCGCTTCGCCCCCGCCGACATAACTGCGAAACACCTCCGTCTGGCTGCCCAAGTACGTCACCTTGATGCGGCTCTCGGCCTGAAGGCGAAACTCCGCCGTCATATCTGCATATTCGCCGAACAGGAAGATCGTGCAGCCGCTGTTCTGCGGCAGCACGAGCGATCCATCCGTCGCAAACTCCGCCTGCCCCTGACGTTCATACTCCTTGTAACGTCCTTCGGGGCTGAATGCGTTGCCGCTAGGCAGGATCTGTCCCGTCTCGTAGTGCCACACCGCATAGGCCCGCCGCGTGATGTCCTGCTCGCCGGCATAGATGCGTACAGTCGAAGCCGGCACAGCAATCGGCCACTCGTCGTGCAACGCGCGCTTGCCCAAGCAGTTCATCGTCGTGGTTCCCAGCCCCGGCTGCGGGTAGCGCGGCGACACCTTCACGCGTATGGTCACCAAATCGCCCTCTCGGCTTCCCTCAATGTATTGAAGGATGCCAGCCCCGCCCGTAAAGGTAATGATGGCGTCGCGCAGATGCTCATCCGGGACAAGGCCCGCCAGATCGACGACGCTCATGGCGCGCGGTTCCAGCCAAGCCGGCGTTGCGCCTAGACTGCCTGCGGCAAGCTCTTCCTGGGCGCGTACAGCCGGTGCAGCCATACCGCACAAGAGACCGATCACGACAAAAAAACTGAGCGCCCTCACGGCAAAGACCGCTCGCCTTTGCGGTCCGCTATGGCTGCTGAATGACGACATCGCGCTGGCGAACTCTCCGAACTGCGTGTTTGCCCCAATGCGACACACTCGCGCTGGAGTCAGCGGGAAGACAAGACAACTCGAGTGCTAACGTGCAGGAACAGTCTTTCGGTTCCATGTACGCGATTCGCCCGAACTGCTTGAGGCATTGCAAGAACACTTCTAAACTCGGTTGCCCGGCTAGCGTGCAGCCGGCTTGGCAGCGTCTTCCATCTCTGCCAGTGCGGCGTCCAGGTCTGCCGGATCGGTGAACCGCCTCACCGTCTCCAGAAAACTTCGAAGGTCGGGAGAAAGCTCACGCAACCGCTCCAACTTGGGACCGATCGGGCTGCTGCTGGCCCCGCTCGTACCATAACTGCCGTGGAAGGCAAAATAGGCTTGATTCAACACGCGCAGCGGATAGCCGTTTTCTACAAAGACGTTGCGCCGGCTCTCCATATAAGCCTCAGCCTCTTCCACCTTGCCCTCGGCAAGCAGACGATCCACTTCTTGCCTTGTGCGGCGCATCTCATCATGAAAGTCAAAGCCGTCCGGTTCGACAAGCGGCAACATCTCCGACAGCGGCTGCGGTTCTACCAAGTCCGGGTAATACTGCCGCAGCGTCTCCTCCCCCACCTCATTGCCCACGATCTCGGCTACCGTCTCATTCATAGTCGTCATGTCTTGGCTCTTGAAGTAATTCCAGCCGAGCGGGTAAAGGGCCAGGTAGTTATGCAACCACTCATGCGCCACCGTGCTCAACACCCAAGAGAGGCTGGCGCGGTCGACGACCATCGTAGGAAAGGCGCCTAACCCGCCGATATTCGTTATGTACCCTCGCGAGTTTGTGAACGCATTGATCTGTTGCTCCGCTTCTCGGATGTGCGCCAATCCGATCTCCGGCGCGAGCATGCGGCTGTAGACCATCTCAATCCGTTCCCTGGGGCTGACCACTAGTTTCTTCGGCGGCTCGGTAAAGGTGAATTGCACAGGCGGGAACGGTCGCCCCCACACGGTAAGTCCGGCTAACTCCAATACACTGCCGATCTGCCGCTGGATCACCTGCTCTACGGCTGGGCGCGCTTCGAACTGCTCGGCGCGCAGTTCGCTCGAACGAACCTGAAGAGCCCAGATCGGCGCCGAGCAGCCGCACGCATCCTCAATATAGAGCCGGGTAAGGTTCTCCTCGATCAGGCCGATCTCCTTCGCCCTCTCCATGTACTCTCGAACGAGCAGGCTAGCAAGTCGCGGCGGATACTCATCTGCCGGCTTCGCGAACGAAGCAGAAGCCTTCTCCGCCAGCGCGTCGACCTCCCACGCCGCCAGATCGAACCCCCAGCCGGCCACGGTCATCGCGTACGATCGCGCGCGCGCTTCGGACGCGGGAATCGCGCCGCCCCCTGCCAGCATAAGCGTTAACGCCAGCGCCACACCGATCCAGATTGTTCGGCCTATCCGTATTGCAGGAAACGCCGCTCGCCGCGGCTTCGACTCTTCGGCTAAATACCCCGGCTGGGTTTGATCAACGCTCATAGGCTAAGCTACAATATCCAAACAATATCCGAGATTCTCATTCGGGAAGTTCGTCCGCCATTCGCTGACCGCTTTTGGCCGGCTATCAGAGTATACCGCGGCACTCGAATCCGGTCGTTGTTGCCGCTATAAACCGCCCCACCGAAAGAGCAGAGCCACAATGAAGTCCGATCTATCCGCCTGGATCGCTGACATGCCCAAGGCGGAAATTCATGTCCACCTCGAAGGCGCTATCGGCCCGGAAACGCTCCTCAAACTGGCGATGCATCACGACCGTCTGTCTTCGCTGCCCAGCCGAGACATCGCCGGCTTACAGGGATGGCTTGCCTTCAGCGGTTTCCCCGATTTTATCGAAAAGTACATGCTGATTTCCGATCTGCTCCGCACGCCGGAGGACTTTCGTCTCATCGTCGAGGAATGCGGGCAGGATATGGTCCGGCAAAACATCCTTTACCGCGAACTGACGGTCACGCCCTACACGCACACCCGCATCCAACAGAAAGGCTTAACCTTCGACGACCTCTTTGCCGGACTGGAGGAGGGCCGTCGCTCCGTACAAGAAAATCTAGGCCGCGAGATTCGATGGGTGTTCGACATCCCGCGCAATGCCTGTTTCGGCCAACCTAACAGCGGCGTCTACGACCCGCAACCCGCAAATGAGACGCTCGCCTACGCCTTGCAGGGGCTCGACTCAGGCGTAGTAGGCTTTGGCCTCGGCGGCTATGAGGTCGGCGCGCCGCCCGAACCCTTCGCACACGCCTTTGCCGCCGCTAAGGAAGCCGGCCTCCGCTCCGTACCCCATGCCGGCGAAACCGTAGGGCCGCAAAGCGTGTGGGGAGCGGTGACCGCGCTGTCCGCCGACCGCATCGGCCACGGCGTGCGCGCCATCGAAGACCCCAGTCTCCTCGTCCTGCTGCGCGAGCGCCGGATTCCTCTCGAAGTCAACCTGACCAGCAACATCTGCCTGCATGTGTATCGGCGCGTGGCCGAACACCCGTTTCCCCATCTAGACCGTATGGGGTTGTTGCTGACAATTGGCAGCGACGATCCCCCGCTCTTCAGCACTAATCTAACGCGCGAATATGATCTGCTAGCCTCCGAGTTCGGCTACTCGCGCGCGGACATCGCGCGCATCGCCCGTAACGCCTTCCTCGCCGCAGCGGCCCCGCCCTCGTTGGCCAGCCGCCTACTGGCCGACTTCGACGCTTGGCTGGCGCAGCAGGACATGAATGCCGGCGCTGACAGCGGAGACTAGTCTTCCTCCGCCCTACCTGCGACGGCGTAAGGATCGCAAGTAATCGCGCAGCCGATCCCAATGTTGGCGAGCGTCGGCTCCGGCCTGTTCGCGCAATCCCGCGGGTGCGTACTTGCTCAAATTCACCGCTCCGGCCAGCGAACGAATTTCCTGGGACGCGATGCGAGCGCTGTCCACGCGGTGTGTTTGATCGGTCGCCACGTAATCGGCAAGTCCGCCGCCATATTCCAATATCGTCTGATCCTCGGTCATAGGACGTCCCGCCTTGCTTCCCCAGCGCAGCAGCCCTAGCCACGGGTCCTCGCGTTTTCTGGCGGCTGAACGCAACGCCGCGACCGCCCCCCAAACCAAAAGGCCGAGAGGAATCAGCCAGAACAGCATTTGCCAGTTCCACTCAATTTCCGAGGTCTCTTCAACCGTAGCGGCGCCGCCTGACGCCTCGGATGCGGCTACCGCATTTTGTGGCAAGCCGGTCCGCACTAAGCTGGGACGTCCGGCCGTCGGCTCGAACGGAATCCAACCGTATGTCGGAAAATAGACCTCCGGCCAAGAATGGGCTTCCGCCTCCGTAATAATCCAGACGGAATCCGCCGGATCCCAGTTCCCGATGGCGAAGCCTGTAGCGAAACGCGTGGGCAGCCCGCTAAGGCGCGCCAACGCCACGAACGCCGTCGCGTAGTAGTCGCAGTACCCGCGCTGAAGGTCGAACAAAAAGTAATCCGCCACGTCTTCGACATCCTCAGGCGGCTCGCTCACATGCAGATCGTATTCATAGGAGCGCAGATAATCCTCGATAGCCTGCGCCTTGGCGTAGGGGCCGTCCAACCCTTCGGTCAGTTCGGCAGCCAAATCGCGTGTGCGCTGCGTGATCGTGTCCGGCAATTGCAGATGAATCTGGTAGCCGGGCGGAAGTTCCCGCAGGTCATCCCAAGACGGCTCTGCCGCGAGCATTTCCTCGGTTATCGCGGGCGTCGCCGATACAACCGTATAGCTGCGCTCTCGGCTCCACAGGGCGACGATATCGCCCGCCGCACGCAAACCCAACCGCAGATCGACAGACGCTTCGACCGGCTCCGGCGCAGCGTAGAGCGCCTGCGTGCTGAACGACAGCGCCACGCTCTGCACGACCTCCTTGCGCCCTTCCCGTATCTCCGCCAGCGCCTCTCCGGCAGAGGCATCCTCCCGATAGCTCAAGTCGGGGTTACTCCAGCCGCGACCGTCATAATGCGCCAATGTGCCGCCGCGCATATAGTGCCCAGGCGGGCTTCCCCGATCGAACCCGCTCTCATATGGATACCCATATCCGGCAGAATCGCTTGTCCGCACGCGCATGACGACCGCATCGCCCAGCTCCGGCCCGGCGCTCAAAAGGAATTCGTTGGGCAAACCGCCGCTTAAGCCGCCGCTGCCAAGCCGTGACACGCCTTTGACGCCAGGGAAGAAGCGATCGGCAGTCTCTTCTAAAGAGGCATAAACCGGACGCATCCTCTCGTAGTATCGATCGACCAACGGTTCGATGTACAGATTAGGCATGATCGCTGCCGCCGTCAACAGGAGCAGACCCGCCCCAATAACCAACATGAGCCGGTCGGTGAACAGCCCAGTACTGTAGTCCAGCCCCTGGCTTGCCCATCGTTGCAGCAGTTGATTGTGATCCAACAGCAATTGAAGAAGCAGTGCGATCCCCAGACCAAACGGCAGCAGGATTTGCCCGCTGCGACTGTACAGCAGAATCGCGCCCAGAAGCCACAGTGCAGGCGCCGCGGCGAGAAAGCCTTGCCGCGAGCGACGCGCCAATAATGCCGTCGCCACGCCAAGCATCCACAATACGATGCCCGCCAGCCCGGCAAACACAAGATTATCCTGGCTCGCGCCTCCTGCCTGCACGCCGCTCCACCACAAGGCCAAGCGTCCAAACGCGCCTGCCCAGGTAGCGGCTACTTGCTGCCAAAGTCCATATACAGAGCGCTCAAAAACCACAGCGCGAATGACCAAAATCGGCCCCGGTATCCAGCCGAGAAGCAGTTGCGACAGCAGAAACAGACCTGCAAACGCGGCCAACAGCGTCCCGGCCAACGCGCGCCATACGCGATAACGAACGATCCCACGCGGGTGACGCCAACCCATGATCCACCACGCGACAAGTACGCCCAGCGGTCCGATGCCCTCTAGCGCCGTCTGATATCGCCCAAGATCTACCCAATTGTTGGCGCGCACAGCCCATGCAGGCAGCATCGCCAAGACTGCACAGCCGATCAACACGCTCCAACCTAAATAAGGCCGCCAGCGCGCCGACAACAACCGCGCCAGTCGCCGGTAGCGGCTTTCCGTCTCCGCCTCAGACAGGTGCATTTCTTCGTTCGATGTCGCCGTCATAACCTTGATCGCGGCGCGCCGGCGCGCCGCCTACCCAACCTCTTCCTCAATCTCATACGACACAACGCCACCAGTAGGCGTCGAGCGGATCACCCGACGCGTTCGGCGGAAGGTCAAAACCGATGGAAGGCGTTGATTTACGCCAAGGACCTGGCAGCCGATGTCGTAGCCCGCCAGCAGACCGCGCAGCGCCTCCACAGTCCGAGTGATCTCGCCTGAGCGCATATCGTCCTCGCCGGGGGTAATGAGCAACACGCTGCTGTCCAGTCCGGTTGAGCGCAGGTGGACCAGTTCGGCCAACCAAGTCGGCCTATCTATTTCAGTCCCGGCTTGCCGCTCATCCGGCATCGCCTCTCCAGCGGACGCACGGTCCCCATCGGCTCGATGACTCAAGTTCACCTTCTGACGCAGTGATGCGATCTGCGGCGTCACGACGATCAATGTGCGTCTTCGCCCCAACATCTCCCGGCTGCTAAACAGCAACTCAGCCAGCGTCACGTCGCTTGGCTGCACCGGCGCCAGGGCGGATAGAATGCTCCACAACTGCGCCTGCCCCGGCTGCGGCTCGATATAAACGGTACGCTGTTCATTCGGCCTTTCATCCGCAGCGAAGGCAGTCCTCTGTTCAGGCCGGCTTGCCGCGCCCGATGCGGCGAGCAATCCCACGGCGCGCCGTTCACCTCCGGAGAGCAACTCCGCCGCGAGGCTGGCTGCCACGATTACGCCGTGTTCCAACGTGTTGTTCGGACCGTCGACCGTGTGCGCGTTCCGGTTCAGGTCAAGGACAATCCACACATCACCGCTCGGCTCAATCTCTAGGTCTTTGACCATCAGGCGGCTCTGGCGCGCACTGCTCCGCCAGTGTATGTGTCGCAGGCTATCCCCCGGTCGATAATCGCTGACCGTGGCCGACGGCAATGATCCGCGTATCGGTCGACGCCTGCGGTCGCTGCCGCTTGTGTTGCCGTGCGGCAGGCGTAGAGCCGGCAGCTTCGCCACGCGCGGATAGATTAACAACGCTTCAGCGTAGTCAAAGTCTACATCGACAGAGAAAATGCCGAACGGATCGCCGAAGCGCAGGCGATGCGGGCCAAGCCGGAATACGCCGCGCCGTTCGCATACCGCCGCGGAGCGCCAGCGGTAGAAACCGTACGCGCTGCAGGCCGCCACACGGCCAGGCTGGTAGTGCGGCACATCAGACTCGTCCGCAAACTCCGCCCATAGCACGGGCAACCGGCTGGAATTGCGCAGTTCAAAATCCTCGCGCAGCGTATCGCCCGCCACCAAGATTGATCCCACCCGTTCGCGCACCACGGTTACATACGGCGCCTGGTTGCGCACCCACGCATAGGCGATGCCATACAACCCCGCCAGCGTGACCAACAACGCCACCCAGACAGAATGCGGCGCCAAAAGTTGGTTGAACAGTACGATAGGCAACAACAATAAAGGCCACCATACCTGCATTCGTATCTTCACATTCGGGGGCATGCCGCGGTTCAAACGCTGTGCCACGCGCACACCGGCCGCACGACGCAGGCCGCTAAACGCCCTGCCCGCCCAGCCGAAACCAATACGGCGCGATTCTATTCTGCCCAGTGACGCCACAGTTTGCTCCCCATTGCCGAAAGTGTACAATCCAAGTGCAGCCGCATCGACGTTCTGCTCAACCGCCCTCCCATTGTAAGCGGATTAGCCATGGCTCGCAGCAATGATCCTTCCAAGCACGCCAATGTACGCCGCGATGTGCGTCGCGATATACGCCGCGATGTGCGTCGCGACGGGACAGTCGACTCACTTGTCCTTAAGCGCGTGCAAGAGATCGGTCTCTATCGCGTACTCGAGCTCGGCGTCCCCGCCCGCTTAGTTCCACAGAGGCTCTTTGGGAAATTCATGTTGGCGCGCTGCGCCAACGTGAGCGACGGCTCAATCCGTTCAAGCTGGGATATCTACTTGCGCCGCTCGCTCTTCATAATCGGCGCAACGCCGATTCCTGGAAATAGCGAGACTTCCGCCTTGCGTCTCCTTATCCCCAATACCGCCGACCGTGGCTACGATTGGCTCGTCGCGCTCTCGCCAGGAGACAGCTTGAACCTGCTGGGACCGTTTGGTCGCGATGCAGCGCTGAGCGCTCACGCCAGACGCCTGCTGCTTCTCTCGGCCATCGACGATGCGCCGCTTCTAATACCCCTCGCCGACTGGATGCTCGACCAGGGGGGCAAGGTCGCCTACATCGTGCGCGGGCCTTCCTCGGACCGTAGCCTGCTCTCTCTCTTGCCGCTCGACATCGAACTCCAGGTAGCTGAATCAGACGAACAATACCAAGCGCTTCTAGGAGATGCCATGCGATGGTCCGATTCGCTCGTTGCCTCCGAAAGCGCTATCTCTCCACGCGAGCTAGCTGACGAAGTGCGTCGGCACAGGTTAACGGCTGAAGCTGACTACGCGCAATTTTTCGGGCGGGCGGATTTCGTGTGTGGAGCCGGCGCGTGCATGGCTTGCGCCGTCCAGCGCAGTGACGGCTCCCTAACCCGCGCCTGCGTGCATGGCCCCGTCTTTCCGCTCAACGAACTGGTGCGCTAACCGCTTTTGCCCCACGCTGTCTAGCGCAGCAACACCTCCAGCGGATTAATGCGCGCGCCGAAGTCGCGCACCTCGAAGTGCAAATGCGGCCCGGTGCTATTGCCCGTAGAACCGACTGCGCCAATCACTTGGCCCTGCGCCACAATGTCGCCTTCCTGCACATAGATCTCTTGCAAGTGCGAGTACAGCGTCACGTAGTCGATGTTGTGGTCGATGACCGCAAACAGCCCATAGCCCTGATCGTTCCATCCGGCTCTGACGACTACGCCTCTGTCCGCAGCCATGACAAACGCACCCATCGGCGCAGCAATATCGACCGCTCGATGATCCAAACGATACCCTTGACTGACCCATCCGTAAGTGGGCCACAGGAAATTCCCGCTGCCATAAGGCCAGTCGGCAGGGACAGCAGCCGGGGCCGGCGCGTACTGCGCTCCGCCTGTCGAATAGGCCATATACGGTGTAACCTCCACGGGCTGCGCCAGCATATGGGCGAGAAAGCTCCCCTGTCCGGTTTCTGCACTTTCCGTCCGCGGCAGGATGCGCAGATAGCGCCCGGCATCTAGACGTACGTCGTTACGGGGTTGCGTGGTAAGTTGGTTCCATGCATCTTCATAGATCGCGCCGGCATCAACGCCATACTGCGCGGCGATCGACGCCAGCGTCTCTCCGGCCTCCACCCGATGACAGGCCATTCCCAAGGGCGGTGCAGCCAGCGCGTCTCCGATCACCAGCGGCTGATCCATCTGAAAATCAGGCCGAATCACGCAGGGCATCTCTTCCAGGTCTACGCCGATCTCGAGCGACACCGACCAAAGCGTGTCACCCTCCTGCACGACGTAAGCGTTGACAGAAACGTCTTGCGCATCGCGTGCCGGCATGAGGCTAGGCGTAGGCAACAGACTTACGGGTGGCGCAGGAGTTGGCGTCGCGACGTCCTCCGGATTCACAATGGGAGCTTGCGCGAGCGCAGGTTGCCCGCCGCGCAGCCACAGCATCGCCACGACGACGAAAGTCGTCAGAGAATTGCGCAGCGCCTTTGCAAGCCGCTTCCCGCTGCCCCGTTGAGGCATGAACTGCATCAGGCCTCTCCTAATCGCCGGCCGTCGTGCCAACCCCCATCGCAAGGCGCAACACCCGGCCGCCGTCGACATCAGTCACCCACACATTACCCGCAGCGTCTACGGCAATGCCGACCGGTTTTACACGAGACCCGTTCGCCGGCGTCAAGGCGTAGATTGCGGTACGCTCTCCTTGCGCATCATACTGCGTAACGGTTCCCGCTTCCGGCTCGGTCATGTAGACTTCCCCGCTAGCGCTAATTGCCAGATGCGGACTATCCCGTGTGTTCGCCTCTGCAATGTCCCACGACCGAATGCGCATACCCTCCGAATTGTACGCCGTCAGCTTATAGACGCCGGCATCGGTCGTCCAGATCGACCCATCCGGCAGGCTAACCACATCCACGGGCTGAGCCTCGCCGGCCGCCGCCAAATCCCGGCGCACCGGCAGCAAGTTTACCAGGCTGCCGTCTTGCGTGAAGCCGGCTGCCACGCCGCCGGACGTGTCCGCCAACCAGATCACGCCGTCGCCATCTACGTGAATCCCGCGCGCTCGGCCGGCATGCGTCGCGTCGATTGCCAGGTCATGCACAAAACGAAGATCTCTGTCGAACAGGCTGACGCGTGCCGCCCCCGCGTCCAACACATAGAGAGTACCATGCCCGCCTATAGCGACGTCAAATGGCTCGTCAAACGGCTCGCCGTTGCGACTCAACTCCATCTCCACTTTTCCCGCTGCATCGAACACCGCAACCGTTCCGGCATCGGGCAATGCCACAATCGCGCGCCCATCCGCGGTTACGGCAATACCGGCCGGCCCGACAAGATCTGTTGCGACGACTTCTACAGCGGCGAGTTCCGCAGTCGGGCCGGCGAGTGCTTTCCCTGCCGCTTCCTCGCTCAGCCACAGATCGGCGAACTCAGGCAGCGCGACCAAGGAGTAATCGCCCTGGGGCGGGAACAAGACCTGTTTTGGGATGATCTCGCGTCCGGTTCCAATCGGAGGGATCCAGTAGACCGATATGCGCGTGTGATCGGTCCGGTCTGCGTAACGGATGCGGATGTCATGCAGCCCGTCGGTTAATTCGACCGTTCCCTGCCCATAATCTCCCGTGCCCCCGCTGCGCGCCGCCTCCATCTCGTCGACGAAAAGAACTGACTCGTCGACCGAAGCGACTCCGAATCCATAAGGACCGGAGACCGGGATCGCGATCTTGCCTATCCATTCGACCGTATACGGGCGGCTCAATGGCGGAATATGGAAATACATCTCGAAGCGCGTGTCGATCTGCGCAAGGGCGGCACTGCCAGACCACTCGCCGTTCGGGTAATACCGCCCCAGCAGGCCGTTGTTGGTCACAGGCGGCGTGTAGACAACGTGCGCGGGCAAAACTTCGGTTTCACGGTCCGGCGTTCGCCACATCAGCTGGACCGGTCCCTCTCCGCTGCGCGCCGTCACACGCATGTTGTGATTGCCGCGCGGCAGAACGAGGGCTGTCGCCGCTTCTCTAGGGCCGTCATCGCTCAGAGATAGGACGAGGTTCTCGTCGATGAACAACTCCGCCTCGGCGGGTGAAACCAAGCCGAACTGGTACGGGCCAAACGTCTCCGCCGCCAACACCCCCCGCCATTCGGCGTTAAAGGGCTGTGGCAGCGGCGCGTCATTCGGCCAATCAAATTCGATGGCTTCCTCATGGCGGGTGACGGCTTGTGAGGCTTGTTCCTCGCTGCTGCCGAAGTAACGCGCGTCCCAACCCTGGATCGCGGCCAACTGCTCTGCCGGCACATGGACATAGTAGACGACCGTTGGGCTGCCAAACGGTGCAGCCAACTCCTCGCGGCGGGCGTCCGGGTAAAGCGATACGGCGTCGTCAAATAAATGCTTGCGTTCTGCGTCCAAAATCAGCGCCAGATCCGCATTCGCCGGCATCACCAGCGGCAGGGTGGCAGTCGTATCCAGGCGCTCATATGACGCCTGGTTGCGCGTCAGAAAACGCACCGTCGGGTGTTGGTCGAAAAGCGAAATGACATATGCTTCCGTATCAGGCCCCAACGAGTTCAATATGCGAGCGGTGAGCGTCTCTGGTGTCGAATGCGCGTTCCATGAGGCGAAGTCCTTCGCCTGGCGATGAAAATACATGTCCACATTCATGTACGACACAGGGAGCATCAGCAAGGCTAAGCTCGCCACAACTGCATTCGGGAAGTATCGCCCGCCGCCTCTGGTCCACTCTCTCACCAGCGCGTCGAGCGGCCCAACAGCCAAAAGCAGGGCAGCCGGCATGGCCCCGATCGAGCGCAGAGATTGCGGAGCCTCGAAGTCGAGCGAAAGCACGCCGCCCAGCAACGAGATAAGCAGCCACGCAGGCAAGAGAAGATTGGCCGGCTGACGCCAACGGAACAAAGCCAGCGCTACGCCGGCTACAAAAAGCGCCCCGGTCACCGGGTCGAGCATCGGCTCTCCAGGCAGGTTGTGACGCCCGTTCGGATCGCCGCGAACATTGAACATCAACAGGTGCTTACGCAGGTTTGCGCTGAGGGCGGGCAGGCGTTCGCCGGCCTCCTTGTTGGACAAAAGCGAGGTTCCTTGCACTCGCGCGAAATAACTCTCCGGCCGTTCTAGGGCGAATGTCAACACCGGCGCGATGACGATTATGACGCACCCTGCAATTACAACGGGGCCCAACATGGCGTGCAGGTGCATCCGTCCATACGCGAAGACGCTGCGAAGCCTCTCTGTAAGCCCGCTCGTTCCGCCGGTGTCGGACGCCGGCCGAGTTTCCACCCATACAGCCCAGGCTCGACGCAAAATGAGCGCCGCCAACAACAGCCCAACCGCAGCGGCAAAGAGGTGGAAGGCCGGATAGAAGCACAGCCCGAACCCTAACGATAGACCGGCTAGGGCGAAGTCGGACGGATGGTTGCGGCGGTAGGCGCGCAGGAGAAACGCGACAGCGAGCAGCTCAAACAGCGGCGTGCTGATGTTGTACATGCCCAGCCGGCTAAACGTGATCGACCAGCGCGCTACGGCGAACAACGCCGCAGCCAGGATAGCCGCCTTCGCCCCATATAACTCGCGCGCCGCCAGATAAGCCGCGGCAACCGTCGCGATCCCCATCACCGCGCTCACCAACCGGATCGAGTGTGCGCTGACGCCGAAGGATTCAAATGCGGCCACAATCAGATAAAGGTAATGCCCCGTGGCGTTGACGCCGTCGGTATAGACAGGCTGGTATTGCGGCTCATTGGCTACCCGCAGCGCCTCCAGCCCGTTTGCGGCCTCATCGTACCAGAAACCAAATGGCAGATCGGAAAGGCGATAAAGACGTAGCGTCGCAGCAACTCCAATCATGGCCGCCAGAAGCGCGAGCGTTCGCCACATGCTGCCTGTTCTTGCCGGCGCTTGATTCCGCCCGACAAAGAATGCGACCGGCGGTCCTGCCAGAGCGAGGATAAGGCTTGCCCCATAAAGCTGCCAGAAATGCGCGTCAGGAGACGACACATCCAACATGAATAACGCGGCCAGACCAAACGCAGCGGCGGCAGCCAATAGAAGCATCAGCAGGCGAGCATCCCAGCGTCGCCAGTCAATGCGCCTCGCTTCCTCTAAATGAGACCCGCCCGTTCGCCAAAACAACGCCGCGAAGCCGATCGCGCCGAGCAAGAGCGCAGCCCCTCCGCCGATGTTCGCGCCGCGCCGGAGCGCGAACTGACCGGCGATCGACGTCGCCAACAAGACAGCCCCGACAAGAAACCTTCGAATAGTCGGTACGGATTTCATGCAGTATTTGTATTTCTGGCGCAACTCCTTGGCCGGTCCGGCATGGCCGTTGCGCCAGTACGCTTTGCGGCAGTTCACACTCTGCAACGCCGCCTATGGCAGCAGCGGCATTACCATGACGCGATTATTATCGGCATCGGCGATGAGAAGCGTTCCAAGCGCCTCGTTGACGGTGACGCCGTTCGGCAACCCAAAGCGGTCGCCTTCCGTGCCATAATCGCCGAAGGTCGCCTTCAGTTGGCCGGCCGCGTCGTAAACGATCACGCGATACGACTCAGGGTCGGTAACATAGACATCGCCATTGACAGCCGCGGCAACGAAAGGCTTGTGGTAGATCTCTTTGCTTTGCCAGCCGGGAACCGGCCATTCTGTAACAGGCGCCAAGTCCGCATCCAGCACTTGGATGCGCCGATTCCAGTTGTCCGCCACATAGACCGCGCCGCTCGCCCGGTCAACCGAGACGGATGTCGGCTCTTCAAAGCGCCCCAGGATGACCCCGCCGCCGCCGACCTGGCTCACCACGTCGCCCATCGGCGTAAAGCGCAGAATACGCTTGTTGCCGGTATCGGCGACCAGGATGTTTCCGGCTGAATCTACCGCCAACCCGCGCGGGCCGAACATAGCATAGGGATCGCCCAGTTCGCCGTCGGTGGTGTTGAAATAGCCCCATTTGCGCAGGAAGTCGC
>CAZYSJ010000071.1:0-24054 GCA_964649875.1 uncultured Caldilineaceae bacterium | reverse complement strand
TGGCTGCTCGCAGCAGCGCGGCGTTGTCTGCGCCCACGTCGGGCCGGCCCATCTCGTTGGGGAGCAAGGTCGGGTTGCGGCCTAAGCCGCTCTCCGCCAGCGTGTCGACCAGGCTGCCTTCCACCGTGGCGACGATCTCGCTCCAATCAGCGGCGGTGAAGGGGCCGTCGTTGACGGCGCTCAGGTTGACGAGGACGATGCCCTCGACGGGGTTGAGGCCGAAGCCGTATTCGAGGGTGTCGCCGTCGAATACGGCCGACTGGAAGGGATACTCGGGCGGCATCCGCAAACTGATCAGACCTAGCGGATCCTCGAAGAGAACGGGCGCGCCGGCGGGATCGGGCCTGTCGCTCACCGACGCGATCGCGGCCTGGGCTTCGGGCAGCGACCAGTTGAACGAGGTCAGCGCGGTATGGAACGCGTCTGCACCGCTAAAACCGGCGATATCTGAGGCGATAAGGACGGCAGCGACCCCGTCCGTCTCTTCGACCCATGCCCATAGGTACGGCGCAGACTCGTTCTGCGGCGCGTGCATGTATAAAAAGGCGGTGCGCAGTTGATCGTCGCGCCGGTCTTCCAGCACTTCGATCGTGGAGTCAAAGAGCAGGAACTCGTCGATGAAGCGCGCCCATTCCTCGTCGGAAACAGCGCGGAACAGCGGCGCGCTGTCATCCTGCTCCACCGCATAGGCGATGGAGATAAAGCCTGCGGCGACCACCGGTTCGTCCTCGTTGTCCGGAGAAAAGAAGCCATAGACGATGGAACCCGGCGCTTCCTGCGTCTGCGGCTGCGCGTTCAACCCGTCCGGAATAGCCAGCGAGAAGACGTCTTGCGGGTCTTGGTAATGCAAGCTCGCCGCATCACCCTCGTTCGCGGACGCCGGCGCGGCGGGCTGCGGCTCCTGGGGCTCGGCCGGCTGTGGGGGCTCAGGCTCCGATGCCGCGGCTAGCGCCGCGCGCACCAACTCAGGCGACCAGGTGAAGCCCGCAAAGGCCTCGTCGATGGCGGCGCGCAGTTGGTTGCGCCGGCTTCGCTCGACGCCGGCGGTGAGGACGGCGACTACATCGCCCTCGGCTCGCAGTTCTATCTGCAGGAAGCGCGCGCGTGTAGACGCGCTGCCCCCGGCGCGCAGCTCGTCGCCGGGAAGCAAGACGAGGTTAACCAGCGGCAACGTCTCGCCGCCCGCGGCCGTCTGGAAACTCGCCAAAAACGCGGCGAAGTCCGTTTCGTCCGCGATCGGCTGGTCAAGCAGGAGGAACAGCACGGCCATGCTGTTGTTGGCCTCCGGCGTGACGAAGCCGCGCCCGGCGCTGGCGACCAGCCCGGTGAGCGGGTTCTCGCCGGCCATCTCGTAGGTGATGTCGGCCGACTCGCTGAAGTCTTGCGGAACCGGCAGCGAGAAACGGCCGTCGGGGTCCTCATAGAGCGTAGTCTGGGCCAGGCGAGCGCTCGGCGGCGCGGCGTTGGCATGCGCCGGCGCCATAACCAGCGCCAGACACAGCCAGATCGCCGCGATCCAGCGGGGGCGGCGTTGCGTTGCGGTTGCGTTTTTTTCCATGCGTCGGTTCCTCTCCTGTTGTGCGTGTCTTTGGTTTAGCCCGCGCGCTTAGTCGCTTGGGACAATCAATCGAGGAAGCCGGACCGTGTGGGTGAGCCCGGCTTCCGGGATAACAAATGCGCTATTCTCCTTACAGGAGACGGATACGGGGGAGGTTGCCGGTCCTAGACGGATGAGCCGCCGCGGCCGACCTCCACGCGGCGCAGGGCGGCGACCACAGCCGCCGTCGCCAGCGCGGCGAGGACCGCTTCGATAACCATCACCGGCGCCAGCAGCGGAATGACGGCGGGCGCCAACAGCTTGAAGGCGATCAACGCGCCCACAACCAGGACGCTGTTGGTCAGCGCCCCGGCCACGCCTGCCGCCGCCAGCCCGGCCTGCTCGTTCCAGCGCCGCGCCAAAACATAGACGGCATAAGCCGCCAGTCCGATTGCCATGCGCGGCAGAATGGCGATAAACGGGTTCTTGAACAGCCCAGACGTATCGAGCAGAAAGCTCGAAAGGCCGAAGATGAAGCCGAGGATCAGACCGGTAAGCGGCCCCTCCAGCACCGCGCCGATGATCACCGGTATCTGGACGGTGGTGGCATTGCCCGGCGGGATCGGGATAGGCGGATAGCCGAGCACCTGCACAAAGGACTGTAGGATGATGACGGCGGCGAGAATGCCGGTGACGACAATGCGCCGCACAGGCAGGAGTTGGTTAGACGGCCTGTTTTGCATGGCGACCTTCTTTGCGCCCTTTCTTCCTTCTTCATGTAAGGATGGCGACGGGGCTAGCCCCATGCCCCGTCGCATTGCGCGTGAAGTGTGCCGGGTTCGGCCGGTTTTGTCAACCGCTGTGCGCCGCGCTGTCTATCGTCTATTCCGCGTTCTCTTCTTGGAGCGAGAGTTCCAGGCGCGAGATGTCGGCCAGCATTTCGACTGCGCTGCCGGGCCGGTAGCGGCGCCAGAGTGCAGTCGCAAGGTCGTCTGCGTTGCAGCGCACGCCGCAGCCCGCAAAGTAGTCGCACAGCCGCTGCAGGTCTCGCTGCAGGATGCGGCGGGCGTGGGCGTTGGCGTAGATGTCCGTGACCTGGGGAAAGTCGATCAAGGTAATCTCCCCTTCCCAGTAGAGAATGTTGTAGGCCGACAGGTCGCCGTGGACAACGCCGATCTGAAGCATGCGATCCACGTCTTCCAGCACGATGTCGAACAGGCGCTGCGCCTCGGTTTGCGTCAGCCTCGCCTCGTGCAGCGTGGGCGCGGCGCGCGTGCCGTCGCCGATGTATTGCATCAGGATGGCGTTGTCGCTCACGGCGAACGGCTTGGGCGTGTGAGCGCCGGTGCGGTGCAACTTCTCCAGCGTCGTATATTCGTACATCAGCCAGGAGGAATGCGCGACCTGCAGGCCGAACTCCGTCCGCTTCTGCACGGCGTGCACGATGCGGCGCTCGTTGGCCTTCACCTCGCGCCCGCCGGCCAACAGCAGCGCCCGCCCTTCTCGGTACATCTTGTCGTTGCGCAGGTTGCGGAACCTGCGCGGCCGGTAGACCTTGGCCGCCAGGTACTCGACGCCCAGCGCGAGGTCCGCCCGGCAGCGATAGACGTTGGCCTCTTTGCCGCCCTTGACCTTGGCTAGAACGTCGTCGATCAGGTCGAGGTCGTAGAAAGGTCGGATGGCTTCGAGCAGGAACGGGCCTTCGTAGCGGGCCGGCTGGTAGGTGGTGATAAAGCCGGCCTCCAGCCCTTCGGCTTCCTCGGCCAACTCGGCGATGATCTCCTGCTGCGATTTCTTCCCGCCGGGCCGGCGCGCAGCGTCGTAGCGCCGATCCACCGCCCAATCGGGGTCATAGCGTGCGGCGTAGTATTCGTACTCGTCAGCGTACTCGTCTACATCATGTACATCATGGAATTGCGGTTGGGTAGCCGCCATACAGCGTGTACTCCTCACAGGGTTGTTCGATTCAATAGCGACCGTTGCTTGAAAGTCGTTTTTGGGTCACGAACAGAGTGCGCCTGCAGAGTGCGCTTGCGAGGAGGGCGCGCAGCCCTGGCGACTTGCACGCCAATACGCCGCCCGCTCAGGGCGACAGATGCCGGATTCGCGTCCTAGAAGTCTAGAATCGTTACGCGGAAAAACTCAGGAGATGGCCGGCAGGCGCATTCGGTTCGTGGGGAAATGGTCATTGCCATGCGGATGGCATTGCATGGTGCGCCTCCTTTCTGCCGGTGAAGAAGCGGCCGGTCGATAACCAGTCGTGAAACCAATCGCCTAACCAGTCGTCAAATGCGACTCGTCAAACGCGATCGAGCGTAGCACAGATCGCAACTGGTGTAAAGCGCGGATCCGCCCTTTGCCCTTATTGGCGGTTCGTTCGCCAAATACGCACATCGTCATTTCTGTCACCCTGAGCGTAGCGAAGGGTCTAGCAGCGAAACATCTCTGCCTCTTGTACAACGGGATTCTTCAGCTCGCTGCGCTCGCTTCAGAATGATAGACGCTTGGCGTCAGGCGTCACGAGTCAAAAATGACGGATGATGCATGACTCGTGACGTGCAACGAGATTCTTCAGATCGTAGAGGCGGCATCCTTGCCGCCTGACGCGCCGCTCATGCGCTAAGAATGGCGCGTCTACGAACCGACACTCGCTTCAGAATGACAGACGCTTGGCGAACGCACCGTTTATGCGCTGGTCAATAGTCCCAGGCCGTTACGCCTTCGCCAAGATCTGCTGCGTCCAGGCTGTCGCCCGCGCCAACTCGCCGTCCTTGAGCGGGCCTTCCTTGTCGGTAACGGCGAAGCCTTCCGGCTGGACGATCTCGGCGCCGCCTTTCTGCGCCAGGCTCTTGGCAAGCGGTTGTGCGGCGTAGCCGAAAATCTTCACGATCAGGGTAATGAACCAGTTTGCGCCTTGCGAAGGGATGCGCGTGTCGAATGCCGCCACCTTGATCCCGGCCAGACTGTTGGGGGCAAGGCTTTGCAACCAGGTTTTGGTCGCCGGACTGGGACGGCCGCCATGTGTCGGCGTACCGACGACGAGCAAATCCAAGCCCGTCAAATCCTCCGGCTTAACATCACCAGCGCGGCGCACTTCAACGTCCGCTTGTGCGGCCAGGACGTCGCCTATTGCTTGGGCGATCCGTTCGGTGTTGCCGAACAACGAATCGTAGACAACCAGGGCGTTCATCGTATATTCCTCCCGGTGGATTCGTCGCTAGAGTAGGTTTCCGCTGTCTGTGAACGCCTTTGAGCGTAGCACAGAATAGAGCGACGGAAAAGCGCGGCCGCGGCTGATCTCGCCGCGCTTTTTGACCGTTGCGGCAGGGCCGGCCTGCGTGCAAAGCCCAACGCCTTCCCGAAGACCGGCCCGTTTCCCCCGCTCTTACTCTGCGATCGGCATCAACAGGTCGAGCGTGAAGTTATCGCCCTGTCCGCTCAGGTGCTCCTCCAGCCATTGATGATGCCCAAAGCGACGCCCGTTCTGTTCGCACCACTGGTGCAGGCGCTTCCACGCCTCCGGGATCGCCTCATAGGCGTCGCCTTTCACCTCCACGCGCAACGCCGCGTAGAGTCCGCCGCCGAACTCCTTGATGCTCGCCTCGCCGCCGCCCTCCGTCTCCGGGTTGACGCTGATCCAGAATTCGTAGCCGTAGTTCGGGCTGCCCGCCGATGGGTTTGGGTTGTTGAAGCCGAAGATGCGCCGCTGCGGGTCGTCCAGCAAACCGCGCGGCCCGGCCCAGGCCTCCAGCTTGCTCCAGGCTTCATTTTCCGGCTCCTTGCCGAACCCGTAGACGCCGGCGACGCGCATCGCTTCGAGGCGCACAACACGCACTTCTTCACCGCTCATGGCTCCCCTTCCTTTCCTGCCGTTCATGGGTTGCTGCGTTTATCTGCTTATCTGCGCACGGTCCGTACAGCCACATTGTCGCGCCCCATTCCTGACATCTTCTGTCAGGGTGGCGTGCTACAATAGGTCAATCGTTGTTGAGACCGGCATCACCTGGGAGACAATGCGTATGCGCGCCGACCGCTTAGTATCGCTGCTTCTGCTGCTGCAGGCGCGCGGCCGCATGACCGCGCGCGATCTGGCCCGCGAGTTGGAGGTATCCGAACGCACCATCTATCGCGACGTCGATGCGCTGGGCATGGCCGGCATCCCCGTCTACGGCGATCCGGGGCCGGAGGGCGGCTATAGCCTGCTCGACAGCTACCGCACCACGTTGACCGGGCTATCGGGAGCGGAGGCGCGTGCGCTTTTCCTGCTCAGTCTGCCCACGCCGCTGGCGGATCTCGGCATCGGGCAGGAGTTAAAGGCGGCTCTGCTGAAGCTGACCGCGGCGCTGCCCGCCGCTCAGCGCGAGGCCGAAGCATGGGTGCGCCGTCGCGTGTTGTTGGACCCGGCCTGGTGGGACGCTGCCGAGGAGGAGGCCCCGCACCTGCCAGCCATCCAGCGCGCCGTCTGGCAGGATCGCCGTCTCCATATCGCCTACAGCACTTGGTCGATCCCCGTCATCGAGCGGCTGGCGGACCCCTACGGACTGGTCGCCAAGGCGGGCGTCTGGCATCTGGTGTGCGCCTACGGCGACGGCATACACGTCCACCGGGCGGCGCGGCTGCTCGACGCGCGTCCGGCTTCTGAGACGTTCACGCGGCCAGACAACTTCGACCTGGCGACCTTTTGGGCAAAATGGTGCGCCGAGCGCGGCAGGATGCGCGCCGCCTACCCGGTGACGGTGCGCGTTGCGCCGGATTTCGTCCCGCTGCTGCCGGCCTATTTCGGCGAGGGCATCCGCCGCCGGCTGGCGCAGGCAGGCCCCCCGGATGCGGACGGACGGATCACGCTGACGCTCAACTTCGCCTCGCTGGAAGAGGCGCGCGAACGCATCCTCGGCTTCGGGCGCGGCGTCGAAGTGTTGGCGCCCTACGCGCTGTGTCGCAGCGTCTTGGACTTTGCCGAGCAGATTGTGAACCTCTATCGAGACTGAGCGCGGGGATAAGCGCGGCGCGCCAGCGTTTGGCGGCTCCAGATGAGCGTGACGATCGTCGCCGCGGCGATCACCAGCGCAGCGTTTATGTACTCGCCCTGTAGGGAGAGCGGCAACATTTCGCCGGCGGCGTTGGTTGTGAAGTGAAAGAGGATGGCGGAGAGTATGCTGCGCTCCGTATTGTTGTATACCCAGGTATAGAGGATCGACCCGGCGATAAGGTTAACGACGAACAGCCAAAACCAGGCGCTCCCCAGCCCCACCTCACTATGCTGGTAGGTCCCCCGGATGAAGAACAGCGGCAGATGCCACGTCGCCCAGACTGCGCCCAAGATCAGGCTGGATATCAGAGCGTCGAACCGGCTTTGCAGCCGGTCCAGCGCATAACCGCGCCAGCCCAGTTCCTCCGGAATGGGGCCAAAGACCAGCCAGAAGAGCAACTGCGCCAGCAGCCATCCCGGCGCGCTCAGCAATTCGCGCAGCGGCGCCAAGTCCGGGGTCGCGCCTGTCGCCAACACGGCGAGCAGCAAGGCGAGCAGGCGCAACCCCGGCCACGTAAGCCAGACCGCCGCCTGCCAGCCGCCGCGTATCCGTCTGTAGTCGAAGACGCGTCGCCAGTAATCGCGCCGCTGCGCCGGGTTGCCGGCGACGTAGAGCAGCACGAGCGCCGCCGCCACCGGGCCGAGGCCTCCGATGTAGAGCAGCCAGACCTGCGGCCCAGCCCAGATGTCTTGGCCGATCAGCGCCGCCGGGATCCAGAAAAGCCACGAAAATGCCAGCGCCAGCGCCAGGAACGGCCACGGGCCGGCATCCGGTACACGGTGCGGGGTTGTGCGAGAGGGTTCGGCTATCATAATTGGTCCATTGTGTGCGTGTCCGCTGGGCGTTTCTTTCTTCTGGCATAGAAGTCTGTCACAGATAGCGCGGCAGGTTGTATACTGCTTGGTGCGGCGCTTTCCCTGGTTGCCGCTCATCTGCTATCGTCCGCCTGACTCAACGACACCCAGGAGACAGCTATGAACGTACTCGTTCTCTGCGATGACTACTGGCATCCCGCCCGCACGCCCAGGGCCGGCCTGGCGCCGCTAACCGGCGCGGGATACGCCTTCGACTTCATCGAGCATGCCGCAGACTGGTCGGCGGCGCGCATGGCGGGCTATCCCGTCGTGCTGCTCACCAAGTCGAACAACGTTTCCGCCGCGGACAAGACCCTGTGGATGACGGACGACGTGCAGCAGGCCTTCGTGGACTACGTGCGCGAGGGCGGCGGGCTGCTCGCCGTACATTCAGGTACGGCCGAGTACCAGGAGACGCCCGCTCTGCGCCGTCTATTGGGCGGCGTCTTCGCGCACCATCCCAAGCAGTGCCCGGTCACCGTCGAACCGCGGGCGGGCCATCCCCTCGTCGCCGGCAGCGCGGCCTTCACCGTGCAGGACGAACACTACTTTATGGACATGGACGATCCGGGCGTGGACCTCTTTCTCACGGCGTCGTCGGAGCACGGCGTGCAGCCCGCCGGCTGGACGCGCCGCGAAGGCGACGGCCGCGTCGCCGTGCTCACCCCCGGCCACAACCTGGAAGTCTGGCTCGAACCGGCGTATCAGACTCTGCTGCACAACGCGCTGCGCTGGTGCGCTGGCTGATCGAACGGGCTAGAGCGCTTCGACATCCTCGCGGCGACCGAAAACCGTGTAGTTGGCGGTTGCGTCCTGTTCGCCGGCATCCGCCTTGAGCACGTAGCCTGTGGCTGCAAACAGGCGGGTGTGCGGGTAGTGGCGGCGCACGGTCAGGTAGTCGCCCCAGCGCTGCTGCGAAGGCCCGCGTTCGCCCTGCATGGCGACGATATCCCTGCGCCGGCGCGTGAGCAGGCTCAGGGCATGGCCGGGGTAGCGCTCGCCGCCGCCGATGCAATAGGAGCAGCCCACCTCGCGCCGCGCATTCGTCGCCAACGCCGGATAAGCCGTCGCTGTGTCCGGGTCCCAGATGTTCAGGTTGTTGAGCAGGCGCAGGTTGAGCGCGTTGATGCGCGCGATCTGGATGTAAGGCTGCGGCCGGTTGTTGGCGCCCCCGCGGTCCGCGCTCCAGGCGAAATAGAGAATATTGCCCGCCTTTGTGCCGCCCAGCACGCGCGGGTCAACGCGCCCCAGCCAATTATAGCCGTCGGGCGTCTCGGACAGATAGCCGTTGCCGCCGCGCCACGTCGCCACGGGCACGTCGAAATAGGCGGCCTCCGTCTCATCCTCCTCCCACGTATAGACGCGCAGATTGCTGGTGCTCTGGTGCGTGGCCCAATAGGCGCGTGTGCCGCAATGCTGGGCCATGCGGAAGTTGAAGTTCTGGTCGGACGTCACCACCTGGCCCGAAACGTCGCCTCTGCGGATGCCGGACAGCGGCAGGCGCAGCAGGATCGAGCGATCCCATTCATAGCCGCCGAAGATGCCCTCGGCGCGGCGAAAGGCGTTGGTGCTCATGTAGAGCATATTGCGCCCCACGGCCAAGTCCGGAAAGTCCAGGAAGAGGTCGGGCATGCCCAGGTTGCCGGAGGCGATGTCCATCGTCCACCAGTCTCCCTGGCGCACATCTTCCGTGGTGGCAAACGCCAGCCGTTGGATGTTTTTGCCCGTGCTGTCCACCATGTATTGTAGCAGCCATACGAAGGTGTCGATCTGGGGAATGTAGTGCGCCGCCTGATCGCAACAGAAGCGCATGCCGGGCGGCTCGGGGAAGGCCGTGGCGGGATCGATATACTGAAATGTGCGCCCGGCGTCCAGCGAAACCGCGGCGAACCAGTTGCCGGTGTAGAAGACGACATCTTCGTTGGCGGCGACGCTTGGTTCGCACACCTGCGAGGCCGCGCCGTTGTCCGCCGCGGAGTCCAGCTCGGTCTGCTGGGCGATGACCAGGTCGTCGGGCGCCGGTCCGGAGCTTGCGGGGCCGGCGGCGCGCAGGCGCGGGCCTCCCGGCTCGATCACGCGCAGCGGGTCGGTGGGATCGGGGTCCGGCACTTCCGGCCCCTGCGGCACGATGGGGATATGGCGGCGCGTGGGCACGCCGGACGCGCGCGCCGCCGGCAACGCGGCCGGTCGGTAGGCGATCTCGACCTCTTCCTGAGCCGGCGGGCGGAACTCATCGGCTTCGGCCATGCCTGACGGCGCGGGGAGATCGTACGAACTGGGCATGAATCTGCTCCTTGCATGGCGAGATTAGCGTGGCGAGAATGGTGTGGCGATAGCTGTGGGTTGGGTGATGCAGGCAGGTTCTTGTCTTTGCCGGCAGGCGTCAATCCGGCTGATTCGGGTCGCTTGGCTGGGGGCCAAGCTGCGAATCAGATTGCGACTCGTCCAAGTCGACCGGCGGCGACTCTTCCTCGTCCGGTTCAAACGGGCCGGGCGGCACGAGCGGGATATGCTTGGGCGGTTCCTGCTGCGCCTCGGTCAGAGGGCGTGCGGGCGGCCGCGGCTGGTATTCTATTTTGACGGACGGGCGCGCCGAAAGCTGCGCCGCAGAACTCTCCACCGTGTCATTAGGCCTCGGCCGCTTGTCGCACGGTTTGCCGCCTGTCTTACTTTTCTCCGCTTCGTCCGCCTTTCTCTGCGCGGCTTCCCTTTCATTCTCGGTCATGGCGCGCTCCTTTTGTTTTGCTCCGTCCATCCGCGCACGCTATGGCGCTGCTACATCACCTCGAACCGGCCGTGGCGCACATCGCGCAGGTTACCCGTCGCGTCGTAGAACGCGGCGCGCACGTCGACGCGGCCGGCGACGTTGCCCGCGAACGCCTGCGATGTGAAACTGCCCCAGCCCGCATAGCCCATGCGCGCCTCGTAATGGGAAATGGCCCCGCTCCAAGTGAACTCCACGCGCGTGACATCGGCCAGTTCGGTTTCGGCGCTCACCTGCACCAATGCGTTGCGATAGGCTTTTTGCGGGCACTTCAGTTCGGTGATCGGCATCTTCTATTCGCAACCGTCTCCGCGGGGCGGCTGTGTCTAAGCCCCCGGCGTTGGCCGGCCCAGGATCAGGACAGCATCGGCGATGGCCTCGTCGCGGCGCGTGCGCAACGCCAACATACGCGGGTCCGACTCATAGGCAGCCAGCGCAGCTTGATCCGGAAAGGAGAGAATGCGAACCTCATCCGGCTTGTTGATTTTGCCCATCGCCGCGTAAGGCGCAATCACCTGTTGGACGCTGCCGCCATATTCGGCAATGAGGGCCGTCGTCTGGTCTTCGTAGCGGCGAAACGCCGCCCCCTTACCCGGCCTAATATAGAGCAGCACGACCACTACGACCGATTGCGCCCGGTTTTGCAATGCAGCCATTGCTCGTCCTCCTCGGCAACGTTGCGTCGACGCTCGCCGCGAGCAGCCTGCGCCCGGCATGGCTAGGCGTATTCTGCCGGCTCTTATTATACCTCTTTCGCCTCGAACCGCCCGCTTCTTGTTCTCGTCTGGTCTGCGCTACTCGGCTGCGTTCGCCTCCGGTCGCCCCAAAAATCGTCCTTGTCTTGCCCCGCTATTCGCACTATAATAAAAACCAAGCCCGTTCCAAATCATTGCCCGACTTGCGTTTGCCCTGGTCGCCCCGGAGCGGCGACCCCTTTCTCTTCCAGCGCATATCGGGCCGAATTTCTCTCTGAGCGTTATCGAACGCTCAGACGCCTCTTCTATCGTTGGGCGCCGTAAGACATTACGACATATTGACAAAGCCTGTTACGCGCCCGTTCGCGTAGACGCCTGTCTCATCTGCAAAGCGTCTGCGTCCTTCTTCGCTACGCTGCCGCCCTGAGCCGGCGCCTGACGGACCTGAGTATCCATCGTTTCTTATTCAAAGGAGCAGATCGATGCGCAACAAACTGTGGATCTTTGTCTCTTTATTGTTGGTGATCGCATTGGCGTTGGCGGCGTGCGGCAGATCTCCGGCCGCCGAAGAACCGGCGGAAGCCCCTGCCGCGGCTGAACCGGCTGAGGCTCCTGTCGAAGAGGAAGCCCCTGAGCCGACCGAAGCCCCGGCTGAGGAAGCCGCCCCTGAACCGACCGAAGCCCCTGCCGAAGAAGCGGCCCCGGCCGTAAGCGGGCCGACCTTGACCATTTGGGCAGACGAGGTTTCTGCACCCGTGCTGGACGGGCTGTCCGACGCCTTCGCCGCCGAGAACGGCATCCAGATTAACGTTGTGCAGAAGGGCTTTGACGATCTGCGCAACGATTTCAAGGTGGCCGCGCCCACGGGCGAAGGGCCGGACATCCTGCTCGGCGCACATGACTGGCTGGGCGAGTTGAACGCAAGCGGTCTCTTGGCCGAAGTCTCCCTGGGCGATAAGGCGGACCTCTTCGCCCCCAACACGGTGGAAGCCTTCACTTTCACCGACGGCAAGCTATACGGCATGCCTGTTTCCGCCGAGAACGTGGCCTTCTACTACAATACCGAACTTGTGCCGGAGCCTCCGGCCACATGGGATGAGGTGAAGGCGCTGTCGGCGGAGTTGAAGGAAGCGGGCAATCAGTATGGCTTCCTCATCCAGGCTAATGACCCCTATCACTTCTACCCCATCCAGACGGCGTTCGGCGGCTACGTCTTCGGCAAGGACGAGAGCGGCGCCTGGAATCCGGACGACGTAGGCATCACCAGTGAGGGCACGATCGCCGCTTTCGACTGGCTCGACAGCATGTACAAAGAAGGCTTGCTCGAAGCCGGGGCCAACATCGACAGCGGCCTGCTGCTCTCCGCCTTCCAGAACGGCGACGCCGCCATGGTGATCAGCGGCCCGTGGGCGCTCAGCGGCTTCCGCACCGCGGGCGTGCCCTACGCCGTTGCCCCCATTCCCTCGGCCGAAGGCCCCGGACGCCCCTTCTTGGGCGTGCGCGGCTTCATGATCAACGCCTTCAGCGAAAATCAACTGCTGGCCCAGACCTTCCTGCAGCAGATCGTCGCCACAGAAGAGACTCTGAAGGCCATCTATGACCGCGACCCGCGGCCGTCGGCCTTCCTGCCGCTGGCGGAGGTCATCGAAGATGCCGACCTGTTGGCCTTCATGGAAGCCGGCGCCGTCGGCGACCCCATGCCCAACATCCCGGAGATGAACTCCGTTTGGAAGGCGTGGGGCGATGCCATGGAACTGGTCAGCAACCAGACACAGGCTCCGGAAGAGGCTCTGACCAACGCCCAGGCCCAGATCGAAGCCGCCATCGCAGGGCAATAAGCCATGTCCAGCTTAACCCGGACCGAAACGGGGGGCGCGCCTGCGCCCCCCGGCGCCAATGCCTCCAACATGCCCTCGCTGCTGCTGCGCATGGGCGTGTTGGCCTTCATCGACGCCATCACTATCTGGCTGGTCTATGGGTTCCTAGGCGATGGAAACTTCTTCCTCGCCATCGTGCTGGCGGCTGTCACCGTCTGGCTGAACGTCGTCTTCCTCAGCGACCGCTACCGCCCGCTGCGCTGGATCTCGCCCGGCATGGCGTTGATGGCCCTGATGGTCGTCTATCCCATCCTCTTCACGGTGGGCGTCTCCTTCACCAACTACGGATCCGGCCACCTGGTGACCAAGCAACTTGCCATCCGGCAGATCGAGGCGCAGACCTACCTTGCCGCAGATTCGCCCATCTACTCCTGGGTGGCGTATCAGAACGCAGCCGGCGACTATCTGCTCTGGCTGACCGACCCCGACACCGGCGCGGCGTTCACCGTCGCGCCCGGCGAGGAGCCGGTCGAACGCAGCGGCGACCCGCCGGCGGAAATGGACGGCTACACCCAGATACCCATGAACCAGATCTTCCCCCACCTGGGGCCGCTCTCGACGCTTGTTTTCGGTGTGCCGCCGGACAGCGCCTTCCGCGTCAGCCAGCAGGTCGTGGGGCAGGCCGCACAGTACGAGCAGAAGTTCGTCTACGATGCCGCACAGGATGCGATGATCGACCAGGAGACCGGCGCAGTCTTCCGCAATGTCAACGGCACGTTCACGTCGGACAGCGGGCAGGCGCTCTCGCCCGGGTTCGCCTCGCCGCGCGGCGTGTACAACTACGTGCGCCTCGCCACCGATGCCGGCCTGCGCTCCACCTTCCTCGGCGTCTTCCTGTGGACGATCATCTTCGCCACGCTCAGCGTCTTGCTCACCTTCTCGCTCGGCATGTTCCTGGCGATCAACTTCGACGTGCCCGAGATGCCCTTCAAACGCACGTTGCGCACGCTGCTGCTGATCCCCTACACGATCCCCGCTTTCGTGGCGGTCCCTGTTTGGGTCGGCTTGCTCAACCCGCAGTTCGGCGTGATCTCGACCGGCATCCGCAACCTGATCGGCATCGCGCCGCCCTGGTTCTCAGACCCGTATTGGGCCAAGGCGGGCATTCTGCTTATCCAGCTCTGGCTGGGCTTCCCCTACATGTTCGTCGTCATCACCGGCGCGTTGCAGACCCTGCCGCCGGACATCTATGAGGCCGCCGACATGGACGGAGCCGGGCCGTGGGCGAAGTTCCGCCGGATCACGTTGCCCCTGCTCTTGATCTCGGTCGGCCCGTTGTTGGTGGCGTCCTTCGCCTTCAACTTCAACAACTTCACCGTCATCGACCTCTACAGCCAGGGCGGGCCGCCCATCCCCAACGTGCCCACGCCCGTCGGCCATACCGACATCCTGGCGACCTACACCTATCGCATCGCCTTCGGCTCTACCGGCGTCTCGGACTACGGATACGCCTCGGCCATTACGGTGATGATCTTCATCATGCTCATCATCATCACCATGTTCCAGTTCCGCTATACGACGATGCTGGAGGAAAGGGGCGAAAATGTCTGAGCCAAAGCCAAGCGCACGCTTCACGGCGTCGGTCGGCTCGATTCGCCGCCGCAAGCGTGTGACGCTTATTTATCGACTGGCGCTGGCCGCGGCCGCGCTCACCTTCGCCCTCTTCCCTGTGCTCTGGGTCTTCTCGGCGTCGATCAACCCGACCAACTCGCTGGTCGGCCAGCCGTTGATCCCGGACAACCCGACCTGGGACAACTACCGCAGGCTGTTTACCGATCCGGTCAACCCGTTCCCGCGCTGGTATCTCAACTCGCTCATCCTGGCCGTGCTGGTCACGGTCGTGGGGACGGCGATGACCACGCTGGCGGCCTATTCGTTCTCACGGTTCCGCTTCGGCTCGCGGCGCGCCTTGCTGCAAGCCGTGCTGCTGATCCAGGTCTTTCCCAACTTTCTCAACATGGTGGCGCTGTTCCTGATTCTGCAGCAGATCGGCGCGCGTATCGCCATGTTCGGCTTGAACACCTATGGCGGGCTGCTGCTGGTCTATTGGGGAAGCACGCTGGGGGCTAACACCTGGCTGACGAAGGGCTATTTCGATTCCATCCCGCGCGATCTGGACGAGGCCGCCATGGTCGACGGAGCGTCGCCCTGGCAGATCTTCACCCGCGTGCTCTTGCCGCTGGTGCAGCCGATCCTGGTCGTGGTCGGGCTGCTGACTTTCATCTCCACCTACTCGGAGTATGTGCTGGCAAAGGTGCTGCTGACGGATAAGCAGATGTACACGCTGGCGGTCGGGCTGAATGCGATGGTAGCGAACCAGTTTGCGCAGAGTTGGGGCGTGTTCAGCGCCGGCGCGCTGCTGGCCTCGCTGCCCACGCTGGTGTTGTTCCTCTTCTTCCAGCGCTTCCTCGTCGGCGGCCTGGTCGCCGGTTCGGTCAAGGGCTAGGCGGGCCGCCGGCGCAATAAGGCATCCATACGCAATAAGGGCCGGGCCTCACACAGAGGATCGACAGAAGCCCGGCCTCTGTCGATCCTCTGATATGGATAGAATTTACGCTGTGCGCAGAATCTGGGCTGATGGTGCGCTTCAGCCGGCGGGCCTTACCCTTGTGGGGGATGTTCCCTACTCACGGATGGGCAACTGTGCGCCGTCGCGCAGGTAGAGCGGGATGCGCTCCAGCGGCGCGGGCACGGTGACGGTCTGCCCGCCCGGCAGTTCCTCGCCTGTCCACGCATCTGTCCATCTCGCCCCTGCCGGCAGGTAGACGACGCGGCTGGTCGCTCCCTGCTCCAACACGGGCGCCACCAGGAGGTCCGGACCAAACATGAACTCGTCGTCTACGTCCCAGGCTGCGGCATCCTGCGGGAAGTCATAGAGCAGGGGGCGCATGGGCGGGGCGCCCGTCTTGGAGGCTGCGGCCATCTGCGCCATGATGTAAGGGCGCAACCGCTCGCGTAGGAACAGCAATTCTCTGATGATGGCGTAGGCCTCATCCCCGAACGACCACACCTCGTTATCCGCGCCGTTGAACAGGGCGCTCGTGTCGACGGGCTGGCGGAAACCGTGCAGGCGGAAGAGGGGACAGAAGACCCCATACTGGAACCAACGCACGATCAGTTCGCGGAAGGTTTCCGAATGGATATTGCCGCCGAAGAAGCCGCCGATGTCGGTCGTCCACCAGGGGATGCCGCTCAACGCCACGTTGAGGCCGCCGCGCACCTGAGCGCGTAGCGCCTCGAAGGTGGACTGGATATCGCCCGACCAGAGCGCAGCCCCATAACGCTGGCTGCCCGCCCAGCCGGAGCGGCAGAGTGAGATGATTTCCTCCTCGCCTTCGGCGCGCATGCCCTCATAGAAGCCTTGTTCGTGCACAAGCGGGTAGATGTTGTAGACCGCTTGCCCGTCGCCCAGGTAGAAGCGTACGTTGTCCGCGTCCGGCGGCATGAGTTGCGGCTCGCAGGCGTCCAGCCACCACACTTTGATGCCGAGCTTGTAGTAGTTGTCGCGCACCTTGCTCCAAACGTAGCGGCGCGCTTCCGGGTTGGTGGCATCGTAGAAGTGGACATAGACCGCGCCCTGAGGCGACGTATCCACAAAGGGCAGGTGGGCGGGCGCGCCGCGTTTGGTCTGGATCAGGTAGCCGCGGCCCAGCATTTCCATGAAGTTTTCGCTATTGGGGTTGACCGTGGGCCAGATCGATACCATGACCTTGACGCCCATTTCGTCCAGTTCGCGTACCATAGCCGCGGGGTCGGGCCAGCATTCGGGGTCGAACTTCCAGTCGCCTTGCATGGACCAATGGAAGAAGTCGACGACGATCACATCCAGCGGCAAGCCGCGTTCCTTGTAGCCGCGAGCCACGGCGAGCAGCTCGTCTTGGGTGCGATAGCGCAACTTGCACTGCCAAAAGCCCGCGGCCCATTCGGGCAGCAGGGGCGGGTGGCCTGTGGCGTCGACATAATGCGCCAGGATTTGGGCCGGCGTATCGGCCGCGGTGATCCAGTAGTCTAGTTGGGGCGTGGCCTCGGCCACCCAGCGCGTCACGTCCGCACCTAGTTCGACGCGGCCTACCGCAGGGTTGTTCCAGAGGAAGCCGTAGCCGCGGCTGGAGATCAGGAAGGGAATGCAGACTTCGGTGTTGATCTGTAGTTGGTCGATGACGCAGCCCTTCTGGTCGAACTGGCCGTGTTGATGCTGGCCCAACCCGTAGAAGCGTTCGCCGTCATGGGCGCTGAAACGCATCTGCAGCTTGAAGTGGTCGCCGCCCACAGGCGAAAAACTGCGTGCCGGCGGCCGCGGAAAGTAGGAGGGCGCCTCCGCCAGCAGTTCGGCGCCGGTCTCGCTGTGGACGAAGCGGATTTCCGCTTTGGGTGAGCTTTCGATCATGTCGACATCGAGATGGACGAGCGCGGTGATGGAGCCGTTGCGGACGGTGGCTGTGTCGCCATCAATCGCGATCTCCGCGGGCGCCGAGGACGGTTCGAGCAGCGCCCCCGGCAGGCCGTCGATGATCTGCGGGCCGATGGCTGCGCGCACGCGTAAGCTGTCCGCACCCCAAGGTTCGATGCGCCCGATTTCGTGGGCGACCTGCCAAACGAGAGCATTACCCTCTTGAGAAAAGCCGCGCATAGTCAGTTCCTTTCGGCTGAGTGGCATCGGCATGCAGAATTGCCGCATCGACTGTGGATCGTTGGCGGATAGATGTGGTTGCGGAAACGTTCGTCCCTATTATACACCTCTTGCCCTCGCCGGCGCGCTCGTGGCAGATTCAGCGACGTTGCGCACAAGCGGTTTGACCTGGCATAATAACTGGACTATCTCCGTATTCTCTGCGAGGCGGTCCCCGACAGCGCACAGGACCGATAGAGGAGACGCACTATGCCGGACAGCGAAGAGTCCAACCGCCGAATCGACGCCGAACTGGTCGAACTGCGCAGCCGCGTGGCTGCGCTGGAGCAGGAGCGAACGGCGCTGCAACAGCAGGTCGATGCGTTGGCCGGCGAATGCTACCGGTTCCGCACCCTGATCGATCATTTGCCGGACTACATCTTCATCAAGGATACCGCCAGCCGCTTCGTGGTTAACAACCGCGCGCATATCGAACTGCTCGGCTGCACCACACAGGAAGAAGTGCTGGGCAAGACCGACTTCGACATCTTCCCGCGCGAATTGGCCGAGCAGTACTACGCAGATGAACAGATGCTCATCCGCACGGGGCAGCCGCTGATCGACCGCGAGGAGAAGACCGTCTCCAAGACCGGCAAGCGTCAATGGCTCTCCACCACCAAGGTGCCGATGCGCAATCCCGAAGGCGAGATCATTGGTCTGGCGGGCATGAGCCGCGACATCACAGCGCGCAAAGAGGCCGAGGCGGCGTTAGCCCAGGCTTTCGGCGAGTTGGAGAAGTTCACCTACATGGTCTCCTACGACATGCAGCGCCCGCTCATGGAGATCGCGAGCGAGCTGGAGCGGCTGCAAGACCGGCTCGGCGGGCGCATCGGCGATGTCAGCCGCGGCATCATCGCCCGCGCCGTTGACTCCTCGCAGCATGTCCAGCGCCTCAACAACAGCCTGTTGGCCTATTCTCGCGTCGAGACGTGGGGCACGATGCCGGAGCCGACCGACAGCCGCGTGGTGGTAGAGCACGCCCTGGAGAACCTGAGCGAGCGCATCGAGGAAGAAGGGGCGGAAGTGGTCGTCGAGGACCTGCCCCAAGTGCTGGCGGACCCGGCGCAGTTGTTGGAGGTGTTCTCCATCCTGATCAGCAACGCCGTCGATTACCGCAGCGAGGACGCGCCGCGCATCCGCATCAGCGCCGAGCCGGAGAACGGCATGTGGCGCTTCGTCGTGCGCGACAACGGCATCGGCATCGACCCGCAATACTCGGAGCAGATCTTCGACATCTTCCAGCGTCTGCACGACCAGATCGAACGTCCGGGAACGGGCATCGGCCTGGCGATCTGCAAGAAGATCGTCGAGCGGCACGGCGGCAGCATCCGCGTCGAGTCGCAACCCGGCGAAGGGGCCGCCTTCCTCTTCACTCTGCCGCGAGTCGAGGAAGGGTCCTAAGCCCCGGCTTCCGGCGCCACACGGCTGAGCCAGAAGCGGCTGAAGGCCGCGGCGTCGACGCGTGTGACCACGCGTATAACATTCCCGGATGGATGGATGCGCTCGGTGAGCCATCCATCTTCTATTTCCGCACGCAGCCGCAGTTCCTCGATCTCGATGCCCTCTCGCCAGCCAATCGCCGCGGCGCAGGCCAGCGGGTCATGCTGGAAGTTGATGATGTCGGGCGGAAGGCCGGGGCAGCTTTGGCCGTAGGTCGTCTCGTGACGCTCGTCTTGGGCGAACGCTTCCGCCTGGCGTGCGATCAGGTCGCCCAGCGCACCCGCCGCGCGTAGAGCGGGCAGATCGGCGCGGCGCAGGGCTGTTTCTGCCGTAATCGAAAGCGGGATGAGGGTCGGGCTTGCCTTACTCAGGACATGCCGGGCCGCGGCGACGTCGGTCTGTACGTTGTAATCGTCCTCGTTCTGCCACTGGGGGAAGCCCGCCCGCGGCGGATGGACGTACCCGCCCATGAGGTAGAGCTTAGCCTGCGCCAAGATGCCGGGATAGCGCATGTCCAGCAGGTGCAGATTGGTGTACGGCCCGATTGCTACAACCGTGGCCCCTCGTTCGATGCTCCGCTTCAACAGGTCGAGCGCTTCTTCGAGCGGGCCTGGCGCCGGCGCAACCGGCTCCGGCCAATAACGATCCTCCGACGGCAGGCCCATCCACGCACGGAAGCGGCCAAGCGCATTGTCCGCGCCCGCGGCTACGGGGATGTCGTCGCGCCCCTCCAGTCGCAGCGCATAGCGCACATAGCCGGCGCGTTGGCCGTCGATCTCGCCCACGGTGGTGACGCCGGCAAGTTCCACGTCCGGCGATCGCAGCAGCAGGGCCAGCGCACACAGGTCGTCGATGTCGCCGCCCAGGTCGGTGTCGAGGTGAATGAGGGACATGGCGAGGCTCCTCTCCTGTTGTATTAGGCCTGTATTAGGTCTCTGCGGACGCGATCTCGACCAGCCAACGCAGGTCTGGCCGGGCGGCTAGCTGCGCGTCGATCTGCAATGCCGGCGCGTCGAGAAAGCTGAGGAAGCGGCGAAAACAGCGCTGCAGCTCGGTCTGCATCTCGGCGGACGGCTTGACCTCTTCTTCCCACCACCAGTTCTTGACGACCAACGCGCCGTTGCGCTTGTCGCGGCCAGGCTCGAAGCGCGCCACAAAGCGGTCGCCATACAGGATGGGCAACACATAATAGCCGTATTCCCGCTCGGCTACCGGCTTGTAGACTTCCCAGATATACGAGAACCCGAAAAGCCGGCGGATGAAGCGCCGGTCCCACAGCAGGTTGTCGAGCGGCGCGAGGATGGCGGCGCGTGGCGCAGGCTTGTCCCCGTCGAGCGTCTGCTCCAAGAGGGCGCGGTCCTCGGCGCGCAAGTAGCAGGGCGTGTCCAGCCCCTCCACCGCGACCTCGATCACCCGGCCGCGCCCGACCAGCCGCTCCAGCGCGGCCGTGCGTTCCCTGCTCTTGATCTCCTGCATGCCCAGCCAGGCGTCGCCGGCCTTGTTCCAGAGGAGGCCGATGCCGCCCAGCCTGCGATACACATACCAGTCGTGATATGACTCGTCGGTGGGGTTCGGCTCCGGCGCGGCGAGCAGTTCGTGCCCGATGTGGCGGCGGGCGAAATCGTAGACCTTGCGCGTGTGCACCTTGTGGTGAATGACGAGTTCTCCCCACAGATACATGCTTTCCAGCGCGGCGCGTGACAGCCGCGTCGGCGCCCATGCCCAATCGACGGTTTCGTTGTGGTCCAGGTCGAGGGAGGAAAGCGGGCCTCGCTCGGTTATGGCCTGGCGCACCTGGGGCAGGATGGCCGTGGCCGGCTGTGCGCTGTCTCCGAAACGTTGGCGGGCGGCCTCGCGGCGGCGGCGAAAGTAGGGCCAGTCCTCCACCGGGTAGATGGACATCACCTTGTCCAGCCCGTCGAGCAGCTTGCGATCCTGGTAGAGCAGTTCGTAAAGCATGTCGGGCCGGAAGTCGGCCACGCGGGCTTGCAGCGTGAGTTCGGGGCTGCTGCCGGCGATGTTGAGCGGGTCATACTGGATGCAGCCGACGCGCCGGATGTGGTCGAGCACGCCCGTCTTGCCGCGGCGGGCCTGGGGCGGCCACAATCCCTGGTAGGCGAGGAGAAAGCGCCGCGCCTGTTGCTGTAATAGGTGCATGGTTTATTCCGTTTGTCGAGGGATGCGTCGTACCCGATGGCCCTTACTGTTAACCGACACAAACGCTTGGTGCAACGCTTCTTCTGGGTAGCGTTCGAGTACGCGCGCAAGTTCGGTGTGGACGTCGGTCATGGTCGAGGGCTGAATTCGCAAGTAGATGACGCCAACGCCTAATCGGCGCACAAAGACCAGGTGTCCGAAATCGCGATCGCGCGTAACAAGTAAGCGGTGTTGGTCGTAGGCGGCCTTCAATACCGTCTCATCGGCTGCACGGGATAGTCCTAACTCCGCAGCGAGCACGATGTCGTGGCCAGCCTGAGCCAGAAAGCGCGCCGTAACGGCGTATACGTCTTGGTCCAGAAGCATCCTCATCGTCAGTCCGCCGACATAGCAATGTCTTCGGCTGCTACCAAGGCGATGGCATAACTCATACAGGCGTGAATATCATCAAGGGTTAGGTCGGGGTAGTAGTCTGTAATGATATCGGTAAAACTGATCCCCGCGTTAATCAATTCCAGGACGCTTTGCACGGTGATGCGCGTGCCGGCAATGCAAGGCTTTCCGAAATGTACGGTTGGATTTACTGTGATTCGGTCAAACATGCTGATTCCCCTCATCTCAACCAATGCGTTGAGCCTTCACTAACTCTAGCTATTCCATTGCGGCGAGGGCGGCGGCCTGGCTGCGGCGCAGTGCGTCGAGCGGATCGGGCAGGTCCGGGTGCAGTTCAAGGCTGGCGCGTCCGCTGTAGCCTGCCTGGCGCAGCGCGTCGAATGTCGCCCGTAAGGCCGGTTCGGTCAAGATGCCGTCGTAGAGCGCCAGGTGCAGGTCGCCCTGTCCGTCGTTGTCGTCCAGGTGCACATAGCCGATCAGGGGGCCGGCGTCTACGATGGCGGCAGGCAGGTCCTCATGTGACATCTGGGCATGTCCGATGTCGAGCAGCAGGTAGAGGTTGGGGCGCCCTACCTGGCGCAGGAAGGCCAGCGTAGCGGCGATGGTGGGCAGGGCTGTGCCGGGGAAGTGCTCGATGCAGAGGCGGATATCGAAGTCCGCGGCGTGGTCGGCGATGCGGGTAAGCGACTCGGCGTAGCGCGCCAGCCCTTCGTCGCTGCCGTCCTTGCCGGGCACGACGTAGACCGTGGGGATGTCCAGCCGGTCGGCGCGCAGGATGGCCGCCTCTGCGGTGCGAACGCAGGCCAGGCGCTCGCTTCTGTCGGCGCTGTCGAGGGCCGTGTGAGCCGGAAAGCCGAAAGAGAGGCCCATGCACGAGATGCGCAAGCCCAGTTCGTGCATGCGCCGGCGGCTGGCGTGGTGCAGGAAGTCGCCGGGCCGGATGTCGATCCAGGCGATGCGCTGTTCCGCAATGCGGTCGAGCACGTCATTGTCGGGGCCGGAAAGTCCCCAGGTGCAATAGGCCAGTTCGATGGTCATGGGCAAAGTGGCTCCGTCTTGCTGTTGATTTCGTTCCAATTAAGCCAGCCGGCTGTCTGCCGATCGCCGCCTGCCTCCGTTAGCCCGGCATGGGCTTTTTGTGCCGCTTCTACATCCTCGATGATCTCCAGCGACTCGAGCAGCGCATTCTAGTCATCCGTATCAATCACGGCGAAGCGTTTTTCCGTGCACAGTTACATACTGCACGTTCTGTAATGTTTCGAGCCCTGTCATCGTGGTCGCTTCCTTGCTCACGGAACACATCGTGAGGACAGCTTAACGAGCTTTTTGGACGGCGGGCAGGGGTTGCCCCGTGACCTGGCTGTAGAGGACATCGGGATCAATGTCGGCGCCGTTCGGCCAGCAGACCGTCCCGCTGTCCGGGTTGACCGCAACTTGGCGGAAGTAGGGCTGTTCCGCCAACGGCGCGAATACGCCGGTGAACGTGACCAGTTTCGTGATGTCTACGTCTCCCTGGACGCCGTCTTCGAAGGTGAGTCGGAGCCGGTATGCATCAAGCGGACGGACGTCTATTACGTCTACAAGCATATTTCACTCCAATGGTTGAATGCTCTTGAGTGGAAGCTGCATGCCGGCAAGTTGCCAGTTTTCTTCCAACTCAGATCGGTGTAACGATGCCCACTCCATCACCATACCGAATACGCGCGGTGACAACTGCCCCTCAAGAAGGGCAAGCGGTTCGATCATGACAACAGCCTTTTGCCCGCTGTATCGGACATGAAAATGTGGCGGCGGATGATCGCTGTAATACATGAAAATGCTGATACCGAAGAATCGGCTGATTTCTGGCATGGCTATCATGAATTCTAAATTTGTCGTCGCGCCGTCAGATACACCGTGCGGCTGCGCCAGGGCAGGACCTGGTTGTGGAACTGGCGGCGGTAAAGCGTTTCGACCTGGGCGATCTCCGCCTCGTTCAGCAACGCGGACAGCCGTTGGCGGTAGGTGGGGCGACCCTCGCCCGCGGGCGCAAACCAGCGGTCGAGCAAACCGGCCGTCACGCGCATTTCCGTCGTCTCCTCCTCCGTCTCCCACGCCGCCTCAAAGCCGGACGCCTCCCACAGCGCGGCCAGGTCCGGCGCATCCCAGTTGACCAGCGCATCGTCCTGCGTCTCGTAGATGGCTTCCTCCGCGTCGCGCACCCGTGCAGCCAGTTCTTCGCCCAGTTCGGTCAGGTCGGCCAGAGCGTGCAGGCGCTGCGTGTGGCGCGGGATGCGCTCGGCTAGGCTGACCACGCCTCTTGGATCGAGCAGGTCTGCCAGCAGCGCGATGGCCGCGGGCCGGTCGGGCAGGTCGATCAGCGCATTGTGCCCGATGATGGCGTCGAAGCGCATGGGCCGGTCGGGATGCTCCGCCAGCGCGCGCAGCGCCAGCAGATCGGGCAGGTCTGCGATCTCACCCTGTATGACAATAGGACGCTCCGGCTCCGGCAAGCGTTGGGCCAGGTCGCGCACCGCTTCGGCGTCGCGGGCCGTGCGCGCCAGGGTATAGACGCCGCCCTCCGGCACGCGGCGCAGCGCCTCCCAGGTGAGCAGCCCGCTGCTCGTCTTCAGGTCCAGCACCGTGTTGTGCCGCACCA
>CAZYSJ010000070.1:0-24299 GCA_964649875.1 uncultured Caldilineaceae bacterium | reverse complement strand
GGAACAACGGTAGGAACAACGGCGGTAAGGCGAACGTCATAGAGGCGAGGACAGCGCCCATCCACGCTGCGATGCGTCCGCTGCTCCGGCGAGACAATCCGCAACCTATCCGCCAGCGAAAGGAGCCTGCTGTGAAACGGGAGTATTGGATCCCTGTGTTTGTGATCGCCGCTCTGATTTTGATACCGGCGCTGGCCTGCGCGACGCCGCCGCCTGGGAGCGCGCCGATGTCGCCGGCGTCGGGCGGCGCTGCGCTGGAGGCGATGGCCTTGCCGGCCGAGGCGCCCGCGGACTTGGCGGCGGCCACGCTGGCTCCTACGCCGGTCGCCACGCCGGACACGATGTTTTTCGAGAACTACGGCGTAAATCCGTTCATTGACACCGAGGATGACCGTCTCTCTACCTTCGCCATGGACGTGGATACCGGTTCGTACACGGTGGCGCGGCGTTATGTGCAGGACGGCATCCTGCCGCCCAAAGACGCCATCCGCGTCGAGGAGTTCGTCAACTACTTCGACTACAATTACCCGCTGCCCGATGAAGGCCAGACCTTCGCCATCCACCTAGAGGGATCGCCCTCGCCCTTTGGCCAGACGGACCGCTACGAAATAGTGCGCATCGGCATCCAGGGCTATGCCATTCCGCCGGAGGCGCGGCAGGATGTGGCGCTGACCTTCGTGATCGACGTGTCCGGCTCGATGGACCGCGAGGACCGGCTGACGCTGGTCAAGCGTGCGCTGACGCTGCTCGTCGAGGAACTGCGGCCCACGGACTCGGTTGCCATCGTCGTCTACGGCAGCGATGCGCGGGCTGTGCTGCCGCCGACCCGCGGCGACCAGAAGGATCGCATCCTCTCCGCCATCTACGGCCTGAATCCCGAAGGCGCGACCAACGCCGAAGCCGGGCTGCTCCTCGGCTATGCCCAGGCGGAAATCGCCTACGATGCCGAGCGCATCAACCGCGTGATTCTGCTGTCGGACGGCGTGGCGAACGTGGGCCAAACCGGCCCCGAGGCGATCCTGCGCACCATCGAGGAGTACGCCATGCGCGGCGTCTATCTGACCACGGTCGGCTTTGGCCTGGGCAACTACAACGACGTGCTGATGGAGCAGCTTGCCAACCAGGGGGATGGAATCTACGCCTATGTGGACAACATCCGCGAGGCGCGGCGCATCTTCGTGGAGGACCTTTCCGGCACGTTGCAAGCCATCGCCAAGGACGCCAAGGTGCAGGTCGATTTTAACCCGGAGGTCGTGGCGCGTTACCGCCTGTTGGGCTTCGAGAACCGGGCCATTGCCGATGACGAGTTCCGCGATGATACGGTGGATGCCGGCGAGATCGGGGCCGGGCACAGCGTGACCGCCCTGTATGAGATCAAGCGTCACCCGGATGCGGAAGGCCCCATCGCCACCGTTTATTTGCGTTGGCAGGACCCGCAGTCCGGCGAGGTGTCGGAGGTGAACGCCACGTTGGACAGCGCGCAACTGACGCCCGCCTTTACGGAGGCCAGCCCGTCGTTCCAACTGGCGGTGATCGTCGCCGAGTACGCCGAGGTGCTGCGCGAGAGCTACTGGGCGCAGGAAAACACGCCGGCTGGCGTACAGGAGGAGGCGGAGCGGATTGGCCGGCTCTTCGAGGGCAACGCCGACGTAGAGGAGTTCGTGGAGTTGACCGGGCGGGCGGCGCGGCTGCCCAAGGAGTAGGGCGGCGAGAACGGCCGAGAGATTTACCCCCCGTGAGTAGGCTCCATGTAATAAAGCAGGTCGGCATCCGTGTGAAAGGATGCCGGCCTTTGCTTGCGCCGCTTGGCCGGATGGATCGCTGCGCGCTTAGTCCGGCTGCGGCGGGAACTGCTTTTTGACCGCCGGCCATTTGGGGTGAGACGAGAGCAGGTTGAAGAGCGTGCGCAGGAAGGCTGCGCTGTCGGTATAGCGCAGGATCGCGACTTGCCGCTCATCGCGCATTTCCAGCGTCCACAGCGAATCGGTGTAGCAATCCCAGTGATCGGCGTAGCTGACGGCATCGATCAGCGTCAGCAGCGGGTCGGCGGCAAACGCTGCGGGATCGATGACGCCTGTCTCTGTGCCGGCGGGCTGCGCTTGCAGCCAGGCCCAGACGAGCAGCGGGAAGGTTTCTAGGGGGACGGGCAGCCTGCCCGCGTAACAGTAGTCGCCGAGACGCCCGGCGCGGGCCAGCACGCCGAAATGCTCCACCGTGCGCAGCAGCGCGCCGGCGCTGTCGCGCACGGTGCGTCGGCTGCCGAAGCGCTCGAAAAGATGGCTGCGCACCGCGCTTAACTCGATGAAGTCGCCCGGCGCGTAGGCTTCGTGCAGCAGGCAGATGACGGTGCGCGCCATGTTATGACTGCCGGCGATGTGCACCAGGTAGGCCGGGGCCAAGACCTGCGCCGAAAAAAGTTGGCTGTGGACCGCCCACACGTTGGGCGACACGGTGCGCCGCAGCCGGCCTGCGCCGGCATGGGGCACGAAATAGCGGGCGATCTGCAGGAGCGTGCGCCGTCGCGTGGTCGGGTTGGCGATGTCTTGCGCCACGCGGTCGGTCGCCAGTTCCAATAACAGCGTCACCAGCTTGTCGCGTTCCCACAGGTCGAGCAGGTCGCGAATCCAGGCAGGCTTGACGGCGTAGGGCCAACCGGCTTCCGGCGGGCCGCCGGTCACGCTATTATCGTTGTTGAGGGTATTCCCGTTATCAATATATTCTGTCATTACTGATCATGACGGAGATCGGCGGGCAGAGATACGCACACTTTGGCGCGCTTTGGCGCAATTGTGCAGTGTGGCTATGATGGGGCGGAGAATGCGCGATTGAGGCCGCGTCATGCATACCGGACGGTCATAGGGAAGAGGGGGGCAATTTTGAAGCGATTGACGGCGGGCATAGCGCTGGCGGCGTTGGTCTTGTGGGGGGCGGGTTGCGGCGGTCCGCGCACGGCGGGGATGGCGGAGCCGCGCCCGACGCCAACGCTGATTGCGACGGTGACGCCGGCCCCGCCGCCGCCTGTGCAGATCGTGGACCGGGAACTGCTGGGGGCCGCGGCTGTGACCGCCGGCTGTGATGCGCCGCCTGAGGCCAACCTGGCGTGCGAGACGGCTGCTGACGCCCCGCAACTGACGGTCAGCCAGTCCGCCGCAACTTATTCGCGCTGGCGGCTGCAATGGCAAAACGCCGAGCCGTTGACGGGCGACGAGGTGTTGGCGCTGCATACGGTCTTGTCGGGCAATCTCAGCCCCAACCTCTATTTGGTGCAGCAGGACGGCAGCCGGATGCATGTCCCGCTGCGCCGCTTTGGGCTGGACGAAGGCGAACGCGCCGTGCATGTCCCCCTGCGCGAGGTGCGCGACGACGAAGGCAATACGCCCGACTTCGCCCAGGTGAACGAGATCGAGATCGTCTTCGAGTGGGCGGACATGGCCGGGATGCTTGAGTTGCAGAGCCTGCGCCTGCTTTCCGTATGGACGGAGCCGGCGGAGATTGCGCCCGCGGCTGTCGACCTGGCCGCGGGCTTGCAGGTTCCGGCAGGCTTTGTCGTGGAGGCGTTGGCCGATGATTTGCTGACGGTGACGCAGATCGAGTTCACGCCGCAGGGCGACCTGTTCGCCAGTTTGCAGGAGGGGCGTATCTGGCGCTATGGCGACACGGACGGCGACGGGACCTATGACTCGCGGCTGCTCTATGCCGCTGGCTTTACCGAGGCGGTGGGGCTGCTGGTTGACCCTGCCGACGGGGCCGTGTGGGTGGGCGGACGCGGGCGGCTCTACCGGACGCTCGACACGAATGGCGACGGCGCGGCGGATGTGCGCGAATTGCGGCTGGACGGCCTGCCCTGGGGCCGCCACCAGAACAACGGCCTGACCTGGAACCCCGACCCGGACCCCTTCACGGGCGAGCCGGGCGGCGCCTGGATCTACTTCGGCCTGGGGTCGACCGGCGACCTGGAGACGGGCGGCGATCTCAACGCTGCGGTGCTGCGCTTCCCGCGTACGGGGCAGGGACTGGGCGACGTGGAGGTCGTCAGCCGGGGCAACCGCAACGCCTATGACGTCGTGTGGGCGCCTATGCCCGTCGATCTGGCGGACATGGACGGGGCGACGGCTTGGCAACTATTCGCCAGCGAAAACGGCCCCGATTTCAACGACGCGCCGGACGAGGTGAACCATATCCTTTGGCAGCGGCATTACGGCTTCCCGGAGCAGTTCGGCCCGGTGGGGCCGCCGTCCGCCGAAGGGGACCCGTATACCGGTCCGGTCTACGCGGTGACGCCCCATGCCAGCGCCGACGGGGTGGCCTATATCGCCAACCCGCGCTGGCCCGCGGCGTATCGCACGCTGTACGTAGCCCTCTTTGGCGAGGTGTTCCATCCTACGCCCGTCGGCCATACGGTAGAGCGCGTCGTCCTGCGCCAGGAGACGCTGCCCGACGGCGCGCTGACCTATCGCGGGGAGCCGTCGGACTTTGTGACCGGCCTGGATCGCCCGCTGCCGCTGACCGTTGACCTTGCCGGCGACCTGGTCGTCGGCGACTACGCCACGGGCGTGGTCTATGCCGTGCGTTATGCGGGCGAGTAGCCGCAGCCGGACAGGCTACTGAGCGGTCACCAGATCACGGAGTTGGGCGATAGTAGCAGGGCCGATGCCGTCGACGCGGTCCAGGTCGTCGATGGAGGAGTAGGGCCGGCCGTCGATGATGGCCTGGGCTTTGGTCGGGCCGATGCCGGGCAGCGTGTCGAGTTCCTCCAGCGTGGCGCGGTTGATGTCCACAAGACCTGTGGCGGGCGGCGCTCCGCCCAGGTCGAGATCGATGGAGGGGCCGCGCGTCTCGCCGGAGACGCCGGCGGGCGGTTCCATGACGGACGGTTCGGACAGGGCGGGCACATGGATTTGTGCGCCGTCCCAGACGTGTTCGGCCTGGTTAACGGCGTCGACGTTGGCCGCGTCGCTGAAGCCGCCGGCGGCGTTGAGCGCGTCGCCCACGCGTGCGTCGGGCGGCAGCGAATAGAGGCCGGGCGTTTGCACCGCGCCGCTGACGAAGACGACGACCGGCGCAGGCGTCGGCGTGGGCGCGGGGGTTGGCGTGGGGATGCTCGTCGGCGGCGGGTGGAGTGCGATCGGCTGCGGCTTGGGCCGGTTCAGCCACAGGGCGACAAGGCCGGTGAGGATGGCCGTGCCGATGGCGACGAGCAGATAGCCGCGCCAGGATGCGGGCTTGTCCGGGGGAGGTGAAGCTGCGGGCGGTTGGGCCATCTCCGGCACTCCTGTTCGATTGGGCGGATGAACGAGGATCGACCTGGATTGATGCATTGCGCACGGTCAACTGCCTACAAGTTAACCGCAAAGGCGTTCGGAACGCAAGAGGAGAGCAGGGGCGCTGCCTGGCGCAGTACACAAGCGGCAGGGATGCCGCTTCTACGAAGTGCGCTTCTCTCTGGCGGCTTTTTTGTAGGCGCACCCGCCGGCTGTCCGCCAATGCCTGTGCGGGGCAACGGTGGTACACTATGCCGGTACGGTTGAACAGATTGGATCGGCTGCCTGGGCGGGCGAGAGGCGAGCCGGTTGACGCGAGAAGGAGCGGACGGGATGGAATCCGATACAGGCGCTGATGTAGTCGGCGCAGGGGTAGACAAAATCCGGGTGTTGATCGCCAAGCCTGGGCTGGACGGCCACGACCGCGGCGCCAAAGTGGTGGCGCGGGCGCTGCGCGATGCAGGCTTCGAGGTGATCTATACGGGCATTCGCCAGACGCCGCAGATGATCGCCGAGGCCGCGCTGCAAGAGGACGTGGACGTGGTGGGGTTGAGCATCCTCAGCGGCGCGCACCTGACGCTGTGCCCGCGCGTGGCGGAGCTGCTGCGCGCCCAGGGCCAGGGGCATGTGGTCGTGCTGGTGGGCGGCATCGTGCCCGACGAGGACGTCGCCAAGCTGGAAGCGGCGGGCATCCGCGGCGTGTTCGGCCCGGGCGCGTCCACCGAGACGATCGCATCCTTTATCCGCCAGGCCGTAGCCGACGCGGTGAGGGCGTAGATGGCGGCTCCGCAGTTGCGCCGCACGGTCGACGCCGAGGCGCTGGCGCAGGGCGTGCTCGCCGGTGACCGGTTGCTGCTGGCGCGGGCTATTACGCACGTCGAGAACGAGGGCGCGGCGGCGCACGGCATCCTGGGCCGGGTCTATGCCCATGCCGGGCGCGGCCATATCATCGGTGTGACCGGCGCGCCGGGGTCGGGCAAGTCGACGCTGGTCACCGCCCTGGCGCAGAGCTACCGCGCCGCAGGCCTGACCGTGGCGGTCGTCGCCATCGATCCCAGCAGCCCATTCACCGGCGGTGCGCTCTTGGGCGACCGCGTGCGCATGCGCACCCTCAGCGGCGACAGCGGGGTCTTCATCCGCAGCATGGCGACGCGCGGCAGCCTGGGCGGGCTGAGCAAGACGACGGGCGACGTGGTGACGCTACTCGACGCGGCGGGCTTCGAGCGCGTGATCGTGGAGACGGTGGGCGTGGGCCAGGCCGAGGTCGAGATCGCCAGCACGGCGCACACGACGCTGGTCGTCGAGGCGCCAGGCATGGGCGATGAGGTGCAGGCGATCAAGGCCGGCATCCTGGAGATCGGCGATATTTTGGTGGTCAATAAGGCCGACCGTCCCGGCGTGGAGCGCACCGTGCAGGCGCTGGAGATGATGCTGGAGATCGAGAACGACAGCACGCGCCTGATCCGGCATCACGGACAGGTGTTGCGCGTGGATGCGTCGCGTAACGGCGCGCAGGATAATGCGCAAGGCGGCGGGCTAGGCGAAGAGCAAGATGAGGCGGACCGCTGGCGGGTGACGGTCATGAAGACGGTGGCGATGGCGGGCGAGGGCGTCGAGGCGCTGCGCGAGCGGATCGAGGCGCACCGCCAACACCAGCGCGCTTCGGGCGAGAGCAAGTTGCGCGAGCAGGTGCGCATTGCCCACGCGCTGGAGAACATCGTGCGCGCCGAGTTGAACCGGCGCATCCTGGCGCGTATTCCCGCCGGCGCGCTGGACGACCTGGTGGAGCGCATTCGTCTGCGCGAGACCGACCCGTATACGGCCGCGGCCGATCTGTTGGCGGGTATCTAGGACAGAGGGCGAACCAGGCGCTTCGTTGCGCCGCTGGCGGGTTCGTCTTTTCCGAACCTCCGGATCGCTGCTATCATTCAGGCGTACCTGTTCCCTCGACGGGACAGCATTGGCCTCGAAGCGGCGCGACCAGGAATAAGGGAGTGAACTTGTGAGCGACATCAAATTCGGCACCGACGGTTGGCGCGGACGCATTGCCGACGACTATACCTTCGCCAATGTGCGGCGCTGCGCACAGGGCTTTGCCGACTACCTTCAGGCCGTCGACCCGAACGGGGCGGTCGTGGTCGGTTATGACCGGCGTTTCCTGGCCGAGCATTTTGCCGCGGCCGCGGCCGAGGTGCTGGCGGGCAACGGCCTGCACGTCTGTCTCACGCCCACGGCGACGCCGACGCCGGTGATCAGCTATGGCGTGACGGTGAAGAACGCGCTCGGCGCAGTCAACATCACCGCCAGCCATAACCCGCCTGAGGACTGCGGCTTCAAGGTGCGCGACGCCCACGGCGGCGCGGTCAATCCGGAGGGGTTGGCGCAGATCGAGAGCCTGATCCCGCCGGCTGATAAGCCGGACGCGGTGCTGCGCCTGCCGCTGTCCGAGGCTATCGACCAGGGCAGGGTCGAGATGTTTGACCCGAAGCCCGCCTATCTGGCGCATCTGGCCGGCCTGATCGACGTCGAGCCGATCCGCCAGGCCGGCCTCAAGATCGTCGTAGACAATATGTGGGGCAACGGGGCCGGGTGGCTGAGCGAGATTCTGGACGGGGGTCGCACCGAGATCGTAGAGGTGCACGCGGCGCGCAACCCCATCTTTCCGGAGATGAAACGCCCCGAGCCGATTCCGCCCAACGTCGACGCCGGCCTGGCGGTGGGCCGCAAGCTGGGCGCCGACGCCGTGTGCATCCTGGACGGCGACGCCGACCGCTGCGGCTTCGGCGATGAACACGGCGAGTTCATCGACCAACTGCGCGTCTTTGGCCTGCTCGCCTACTACATGCTGGAGATTCGCGGCGAGCGCGGGCCGATCGTCAAGACGCTGAGCACCACTTCGATGCTGGATAAGCTGGGACGCCTGTATGACGTGCCGGTCGTCCATACCGGCGTCGGCTTTAAGTACGTGGCCCCGGCTATGCTGGAGCACAACGCCTTGATCGGCGGCGAGGAGAGCGGCGGCTACGCCTTCCGCGGCCATGTGCCGGAGCGGGACGGCATTTTGGCGAACCTGTACCTGCTTGACTTCATGGTGCGCACCGGCAAAACGCCGACGCAGCTTCTCGATGCGCTCTTCGCCAAGGTGGGCGCGCATTTCTACGACCGCATCGACACGCGGTTGACGGGCGAGGAAATGAAGGCGGAAGCCAAAGCGCGCCTCGACGCGGCCAAGCCGGAGGAGATGACCCTGGGCGGGCACAAGGTAGTCGAAAAGGTGACCACGGACGGCTACAAGTTCGTGATGGACGAGGGCGGCTGGCTGCTGGTGCGTTTTTCGGGCACGGAGCCGCTGATCCGCGTCTATACCGAGACGACCGACGAAGCTGCGGTCCCGGCGATTCTGGCCGACGGTCTGCGTCTGGCCGGCATCGATTGACGTTGCGCTGATATTGGCTGAGTATGTGCGCTGACACGGATTCTTGGAGAGACTGTCACCCTGAACGAAGTGAAGGGTCGAGATGCTTCGCTACGACGAGATTCTTCACCTCGCTGACGCTCGCTTCAGAATGACAGACACTTGGCGATCAAACCGCTAAGGGCGCATTCGCTCTGCAAGCTGACCTACTAACCGGCGGCTGCATCCGTGATAAAATGAACAAACGAGCGGTATAGTTTTTGGGGAATTTTTGCCCAGGGTTTGTGCGAGTAGATGACCGATCTGTCTGCGTTGCCGGCATTGGTTGACAGCCACTGCCACCTCGATCTGGAGCAATTTGCCGCGGACCGCGACGCGGTGATAGCGCGCGCCCGCGCCAATGGCGTGCGCCTGATCGTCAACCCGGGCATCGACTTGCAGCACAGCCGGCAGGCCATTGCGCTGGCCGAAACCTATGACGAGGTGTACGCGGCGGCGGGGATTCACCCGAACAGCAGCGCCGGCTATACACCGGCCATGCTCGACGAACTGCGGGCGCTGGCCGCGCACCCTAAGGTCGTGGCAATAGGCGAAATCGGGCTGGACTACTACTGGCACGATGCCGCTCCGGCGCAGCAACGTGTGGCGCTGCGCGATCAGCTGGCGCTGGCCGCGGAGTTGGGGCTGCCGGTCATCATCCACAACCGCGAGGCGGACGAAGACGTGGCCGCGGAACTGCGCGCCTGGGTGAACAGCGCGGCCTTTCGCAAGTCGCCGCTGGCGGCGCGACCTTATGCGGGCGTGCTGCACGCCTTTGGCGGGGACCTGGCACTGGCGGAGGAAGCGTACGGCTGGGGTTTCGTGCTCAGCCTGGGCGGGCCGGTGACGTTCAAGAACGCACGCGACCTGCACGCGCTGGTCCCGCAGTTGCGCCGCGACCGCCTGATGCTGGAGACGGATGCGCCTTACTTGACGCCCCATCCGCACCGGGGCAAGCGCAACGAACCCGGCTATGTGAAGCTGGTGTGCGAGCAATTGGCGCGGTTAGTTGGCGTGAGCGCGACGCAGATTGCGGCAGAGAGTACGGCGTTAGCGGAGCAGTTTTTTGGGCTGGAGGCGGCGCGTGGCGTTGGAAACGGCATCGCAGAATACACGCTCACCCGGAGATCATAGCGTCCGTTCCCATGCGATTCGATCAACGGTGCCTCGGGCGATGAATTGGAAGACCGCTGTCGATATCGGCGCGATTTTGGCGCCGATCCAGCCTGGGTTGCAGTTGGTAGAGGCGAAGATGAAGACAGTGGAGTCTTCCCTCTTCACCCCGCTGGCGACGGCGTTTGTCGACCTGATCGGCAGCGGCGGCAAGCGGCTGCGACCTGCCGTGGCGCTGATGGCCGCTCGCTTCAACGGCGAGTTGGACCGCGCACAGTACGAGCAGGTCATCTCCCTGGCTGCGTCGGTGGAGATGCTGCACACCGCTACGCTGGTGCACGACGACGTGATCGACGGGGCGCTGCTGCGCCGCGGCGCGCCTACGCTCAATGCGACGTGGAACCGGGGCGCTACGGTGTTGGCTGGCAACTATATGTTCGCCCGTGCCGCCAATTTCGCGGCGGAGACCGGCAACCCGCGCGTCATTCGCATCTTCAGCGACACGCTGGAGATTATCGTCGAGGGCGAGTTGCGGCAGTTACGCGCTCGCCACCAGTTTCGCCAGCAAAAGGACGAGTACTACCAGCGCATCTATGCCAAGACGGCCAGCCTTTTTTCCGCCGCGGCGGAGGCAGCCGCTACGCTCTCCGGTCTGGACGAAGACGGCATCGACAGCCTGCGCGACTACGGGCATAACCTGGGTATGGCCTTCCAGATCGTCGACGATATCCTCGACTTCACGGGCAATGCCGGCAGTCTGGGCAAACCGGCGGGCAGCGACCTGCTGCAAGGCACGCTGACCCTGCCCTTCTTCTACTATCTCCAGATAGCGCCCCGCCCTCAAGAACTGCTCGACCAGTTGGAGACGCTGTACAGCGGAGACATGAACAGCGACGACGCGTCATGGACGCAGACTGTGGCGGATGTGGTGCAGGATTTGCGCGCCGGGCCTGCGATTGAGGCGGCGCGGCAGGAAGCGTCCGTTTTTCTCGACCGGGCAAGCTCCAGCTTGGCCGCCCTGCCCGATAACCGCTATAAGCAAGCCATGTTGGACCTGTGCGACTTCGTGGTGCAGCGCACCTACTGATGGCCGTCGATCTCTCCATTATCATCGTCACCTGGAACGTCTGGGACTTGCTGCGCGCCTGCCTGCACTCCATCGAGGCGCTGAGCCGTCCGGCGGAGGACGGCGCGCCGCAGCGCCGCCGTTTCGGGCCTGCCGAGTCCCCGGCTACGCTGGAAGTGATCGTGGTCGACAACGGCGGCGCGGACGCCACCGCGGATTTGCTGCCGGCGCGCTTTCCGTGGGTGCGCCTGATGCGCAGCGAGCGCAATCTGGGCTTCACCGCGGGCAATAACCTGGCCTACGCGGCGAGCAGCGGGCGCTTCGTCTTTTTCCTCAACCCCGACACCGAGGTGATCGCGTCGCGCGCGGGCGACAGCCTGTGGCGGCTCTATAGCGCCGTGGCCGGCGACGAGACCGTGGGCATGGCCGGGCCGCAACTGCGCTACGCCGACAACTCCGTGCAGAGCAGCCGCCGCCGCTTCCCCACGCGGCTGACCGGCTTCTTCGAGAGCACCTGGCTGGGGCGACAGTGGCCGCGCAACCCCTGGTCGCGGCGGCTGCACATGGACGATTGGCCGGCGACGTTCGCCCACGATGTGGACTGGGTGGTGGGCGCGGCGATGTTGGCGCGCCGCGCTGCGTTGGAGCAGGTGCGCATGCCCGAATACGCCGGGCCGTTCGACGAGGGCTTCTTCATGTACAGCGAGGAAGTCGACCTGTGCCGCCGGCTCAAGGATGCGGGCTGGCGCATCGTCTACGAACCGGACGCCCTGGTGGTGCATTACGAAGGACGCAGCAGCGAACAGGTCGTGGCCGCGCGCCACATCCGCTTCAATGCGAGCAAGGTCCGCTATGTCCGCAAGTATTTCGGCAACGGATGGGCGGAGGCGTTGCGGCTCTATTTGCTGGCCGAGTTCCGCCTTCAGATCGCCTTGGAGCGGGCGAAGCGGCTGCTGGGCAACAAACGCGAATTGCGCACGCAGCGCATCGCAGCCTACCGGCAAGTGCTTGCCAGCGGGCTGAGAGATACTACCCTGTAGATTCCCCACGACAATCAATCCAGTAGGTTCACCAACTCCTCCGGTGTGACAACCGGCAGGCGGCAAGCGTAGTTTTCGCAGACGTAGGCCGCGGGCTTGCCGTCGACGAGCGTGCGGTTCTCCAGCACAGGCAATAACCCGTCTTCATCCGGATGTTTGAGCGCGACAACGGCGTGCGGTTGGAATCGGCTGCGCACCGTGTGCAGCAGGGCTTGCGCGGCCGGGTCCGCCGGGTCGCCGACGATGGCGATCTCGCGGCTGGGCGAAAGCAGCGCGTCCACGCTGCAGAGCAGGCGTCCGAAGGCGAGCGACTGCGGGCCGAGCGCGTCCTTGACGGTCAGGACGATGCGTGCGGCTTCGCTGCGGTATTCGTCCTTGCCTAGCAGCGCAGCCAAACGGATAAGGCACTCGGCGGCGAGGGAGTTGCCGCTGGGGATGGCGCTGTCGATGAAGTCCTTGCGGCGCACGACCAGGGCTTCGTGGCCGGCGCCGGTCTGATAGAAGGAGCCGCGCTCGGCGTCGTGGAACTGCTCAAACATGATGCGGGTGAGGCGGCTTGCCTCGCCCAGCCAGCGCAGGTCGAAGGTCGCCTCGTAGAGCGCGATGAGGCTGCGCACGAAGGCGGCGTAGTCCTCTAGGTAGGCGTTGAGGCGGGCGCGGCCGTCCTTGAAGGTGCGGTAGAGTCTGCCGTCGGGCTGGCTCATGCGGGCGAGGATGAAGTCGGCGGCGCGTTCGGCCGCGGCCAGGGCGGGCGCGTTGTCCAGCGTAACGCCGCATTCGGCCAGCGCGTGGATCATCAGCCCGTTCCATTCGGTGAGGATTTTCTCGTCGCGGGCGGGTTTGACGCGCTGCTCGCGGCGGTCGAAGAGCGTACGCCGCGCCTCGGCTAGCGTGCGTTCGACCGCGTCCGGTTCCATGCCGAATTGCTGCGCCAGGCTGTCGGCGTCGCGGCCGGCGTAGAGGATGTTGCGGCCTTCGAAGTTGCCGTGCTGCGTCACGCCGTAATGGGCCTTGAAGAGCGCTGCGGCCTGAGCGTCCAGTTCGGCGTCGATCTCCTCCGGCGTCCACACGAAGAACTTGCCTTCTTCTCCTTCGCTGTCGGCGTCCTGCGTGCTGTAGAAGCCGCCGTCGGGCGCGGTCATCTCGCGCAGCACGTAGGCGATGGTCTCGTCGACGATGCGCCGGTAGAGCGGGCGGGCGGTGATCTGCCAGGCGTGCAGGTAGGTGCGCAAAAGCTGGCTGTTGTCGTAGAGCATCTTCTCGAAATGAGGCGTGAGCCATATGGCGTCGACGCTGTAGCGGTGGAAGCCGCCGCCGAGTTGGTCATAGATGCCGCCCAGGGCCATCTGCTCCAGGGTGCGCTCGGCCATGTAGAGCGTGTCCAGGTCGCGTGTGCGCCGGTATTGGGTGAGGATGAAGTCGAGCGACATGGGCTGGGGGAACTTGGGCTGATGGCCGAAGCCGCCGTGCTCTTCATCGAAGCGTTGCTGCATGTGGACGACGGCTTCGTCGAGGAGCGCTTCGCTGAGGTCGCTGCTCTTGCTCTGCAGCGCGGCGCTCTGGCCCAGCATATCCGTCAGTCGCTCGGCCTGCTCGTCGACCTGCTGGCGACGTTGGCGGTAGGCGTTGGCGACGGAGCGCAGCACTTGGGGGAAGCCCGGCATGTTGTAGCGCGGTTCGGGCGGGAAGTAGGTCCCGCCGTAGAAGGGGCGTCCGTCCGGCATGAGGAAGACGCTCATGGGCCAGCCGCCTTGCCCGGTCATGGCCTGCACCGCTTCCATGTAGATGGCGTCCAGGTCGGGACGCTCTTCGCGGTCGACCTTGATGTTGACGAACAGATCGTTCATGAGCGCGGCGGTCGCCTCGTTCTCGAAGCTCTCGCGCTCCATGACATGGCACCAGTGGCAGGCGCTGTAGCCGATGCTGAGGAAGATCGGCTTGTCCTGCTCGCGGGCGATGCGGAGAGCTTCTTCGCCCCAGGGATGCCAGTCCACGGGGTTATGGGCGTGCTGGAGCAGATAGGGCGACGTCTCGTCGGCGAGACGGTTGGTGTGGGCGTGTTCGGGCATAGTCGCGTATCCTTGTGTCAGGCGCCAAGCCGGCGCGGTACGACTATAGCACAGGGCGCATATGGCTGAACGCAGGATATCTTCCAGGTAGCGGGCAGTTCCTTTGGGAGGGTGATGAGATAGTATTTTGCAGTTTGACACGCGCCCGCGGGGGGAGTATACTCTGCCTCAACATGCGGAGTGCGCGCATGTCTGCCTTTGTGAAGATGTTTAGCGTTGATCATGCATAAGCCTGCCGGCACAATCGTCCATCGCCAAATCACGTGCGAAATTGCAGCGTTCGCCGCCGCATGCGCAGCTAGCTGCGTGTCCCGGTGATGGCGAGCGTTAGCCCACACCGGCGACACTGAATCGGTGTGGGGGGCGGAGAGCAGGTTGCGGCGCCGTGGTCCACACCACGGCGTTTCTTTATTTGCGCAAGCCCCGTTGCAGGGGCGCACGATACACAAGCTATTTTCCGAGCAATTATCAGGGTGGAACAGGAGTTGGCTTCATGCATCTGACCCAAGAGGAAGTGCGTCACGTGGCCGAACTCGCCAAACTGCGGCTGACCGAGGCCGAGGTTCGGCAGTACGCCGCGCAACTGTCGGCTATCCTCGACTACGCCGAGCGCATCCAGGAGGTTGATACGAGCAGCGTGCCGCCGACGCCCTATGTGTTGGGCCTGGAGAATGTGATGCGCGACGACGAACCGCAGCCCGGCCTGGATAATGAGGCCGCGCTCAGCAACGCGCCGGACAGCGCCAACGGCTTCTTCCGCGTGCGCGCCGTGTTTGAGGAGTGAGGTCGCCATGACGCATGACAAGACGGCGCAAGACAAGCGCGCACTGCACGAACTGACGATCCACGCCGCGCTGGAAGGGATGCGCAGCGGCGAGTTCACCTCTGTGCAACTGACCCAGGCGCTGCTGGATCGCATCGCCGCGGTCGACGGCAATGTCAAGGCCTATCTGCGCGTGACGGCAGAGAAGGCGCTCGCCCAGGCGGAGAAGGCGGACCGCCGCCGCGCCGCCGGCGACGATGCGCCGCTGCTGGGCGCGCCGCTCGCCATCAAGGACGTGCTCGCCACCGCTGGCGTGGAGACCACCTGCGGCAGCCGCATCCTGCAGGGGTTTATGCCCCCGTACACGGCCACCGCGGTGGCCCGACTTCAGGATGCGGGCATGGTGATGCTGGGCAAGACCAACACGGACGAGTTCGCCATGGGGTCCAGCACGGAAAACAGCGCCTACTTTACGACGCACAACCCGTGGGACTTCGAGCGCGTGCCGGGCGGCAGCAGCGGCGGCTCGGCCGCGGCGGTGGCGGCGGACGAGGCGTTGGGCGCGTTGGGCACGGATACGGGCGGCAGCGTGCGCCAGCCGGCCGCGCTGTGCGGCGTCGTCGGCTTGAAGCCTTCCTATGGCCGCGTCAGCCGCTTCGGGCTGATCGCCTACGGCAGCAGCCTGGACCAGATCGGCACGCTGACCAAGGACGTGCGCGACGCCGCCCTGTTGCTGAACGTGATCGCAGGTAGCGACCCGCTGGACAGCACGTGCCTGGAGACGCCGGCGCCGGACTATGCGGCGGCGCTGACGGGCGATGTGCGCGGGCTGCGCATCGGGCTGCCCGACGAATATTTCATCGACGGCATGCAGCCGGAGGTGGAGGCGGCCGTGCGCCAAGCCGTGGCCGAGTTGGAGCGGCTTGGCGCGGAGGTCGTGCGCATCAGCCTGCCCAACACGGACAAGGCGCTGCCCGTTTACTATTTGGCGGCGACGGCGGAGGCCAGCGCCAACCTGGCGCGCTATGACGGCGTGCGCTTCGGCTATAGCGCCGGCGCCGACAGCATGTTCGAGAACATCCGGCGCACGCGCGGCGAGGGCTTCGGCGCAGAGGTGAAGCGGCGCATCATGCTGGGAACCTATGCGCTCAGCGCGGGTTATTATGACGCCTATTACCTGAAGGCGCAGCAGGTGCGCACCCTGATCAAGCGCGATTTTGAGCAGGCCTTTGCGCAGGCGGATGTGATTGCGGCGCCGACGTCGCCGACGACGGCTTTTCGCATCGGCGAGAAGGTCGACGACCCGATCCAGATGTATCTGACCGATATCTTCACGATCGGCGCCAATCTGGCTGGCGTGTGCGCGGTGAGCGTGCCCTGCGGGTTCGACAAGGCGAATCTGCCCATCGGCATGCAGTTGATCGGCCCCCACCTGGGCGAAGAGACGATCCTGCGTGCGGCGGATGCATATGAGCGTGCGACCGATTGGCAGCGGCATGCGCCGGCGCTAACCGCGCGGGCGAGCTAGGCGCAGGGAGTTGGCAGGGATGCGGAGTTCGGTAGCCGAATTTGGACATGGTTTAGGCGGGCTTGCCAGTGCAGGCGGCCGGCAGCTTGCGCGCACGCCGGCGCGCAGGTTGTGAGCGGCTCTTACCGGCGCCTCGCAGTTCCGCGGCCGGCCTTGCTGTACGCAGGGCGGCGCCGGACCGCCTGTGACGACGTAGAGCGCAGCCTAGTCATTGCCCAAAGGGGGCTATCGAAATGCTAAAATCGACAACTGTCGTTGACTCCCAGACCGTTATTCCGACGAACGGACAAACCGCATCGCCTCGGCGTCTGCGCGAGCACAGCTCGCGCGTGAGCCGCCGCGTGAACGCCGTGCCGCCCTCCGGCATCCGCCGCTATTTTGACATCGCCGCCACCATGGAAGATGTGGTCAGCCTCGGCATTGGCGAGCCGGATTTCGTGACGCCTGCGCCGATCTTGCAGGCGGGCGTCGCCAGCTTGCAGGCGGGCCACACCGCCTACACCTCTAATGCAGGCATGATCGAACTGCGCGAGGCGGTGGTGCGCAAGCTCATGCATCTCTATGACGCGCCCGCCTACGATCCGGGGCAGGAAGCGCTGATCACCGTGGGCGTGAGCGAGGCCATGTACTTGATCATGCAGGCGTTGCTCGACGAGGGCGACGAGGTGATCGTGCCGCAGCCGTGCTTTGTCAGCTATACGGCGAGCGTGCTGCTGGCGGGCGGGACCGTGGTCGACATCCCCACCTACGCCGCCGACGATTTCCGCGTGCGGCCCTCAGCCATCGAAGCCGCGATTACGCCGCGCACCAAAGCCATCCTGATCGGCTTCCCCAGCAACCCGACCGGCGCGGTCATGGACCGGGACGGGCTGGCGGAAATCGCCCGCATCGCCGAAGAACACGATCTGATCGTGATCTCGGACGAGATCTACGACCGGCTGGTTTACGGCGATCACCGGCACGTCATGTTCGCGGCCCTGCCGGGCATGCGCGAGCGCACGGTGCATCTGGGCGGCATGAGCAAGGACTATGCCATGACCGGCTGGCGCGTGGGCTATGCGCTGGGACCGGCGGACCTGATCGGGGCCATGCGCAAGGTGCACCAGTACCTGATCATGTCGGCGTCGACCGTGGGGCAAGAGGCGGCGCTGGCTGCCATGACCGACCCGCGCGTCGAGGCGCATGTGGAGGAGATGCGCGCCAGCTATGATGCGCGGCGCCGGCTGATTGTGGATGGGCTGAACGAGATCGGGCTGACCTGTTTTGAGCCGCGCGGCGCGTTCTATGCCTTTCCCAGCGTGGCGCGCACCGGCCTCGACGAGCACGAATTCGCCGAACGGCTGTTGGCGGAAGAGCGGGTGGCGGTGATTCCGGGGAGTGCGTTCGGCAGGGGAGGCGAAGGGCATGTGCGCTGCGCGTATGCCGCCAGCCTGGAGAATATCGAGAAGGCGCTGGAACGCATGGCAAGGTTTATGCGCCGCTATAGCTGACGAACTTGGACGGCGCGACGCCGGCCATGTGCGCAGGGCGAAAAGTTGAGCGATGTGTGTTGCGACCGGAGGCGCGACGCCTCCGGTCGTCTTTGTCTAGCGCAGGTCGAACTGCCAGGCTGCGTCGGCGCCGGCGCGGACCAACTCATCGCGCAGAAGAAGCTGGTAGATCTCGAGGTGGCGCACCGGCTGCTTCAAGTTTTGGATCATGATGCGGTAGTTGAGGTCTTCCATACGGCTGTGCCAGGCGTTGAGCCAGCGTTTCCAGGACTGGCTGAGACGGGCGCGCTCCTCCACATCGGAGGCTTCGTCCATCTGCCGGCGTATGACTGTAACGGCTTGCTTCAACTCATCGCGCAGACGGTCGCGGGCGCTGAGCACCTCGCGGCGCGCCGCGATCCATTCGGGCACCAGGTCGTTGTTCTTGAGCAGATCGATGGCAGTCTGCTGATCAGCCGAGACGAAGGGGTTGCGCTCTAGGTTTTGTGGTTTGCCTTTGCCGGCGAGGTTGTCGAAGGCCCCGCGGCGCATGGCGTCCTCGATGCGCTGGCTGACCAGATCGCTCCATTCGGTCATGAGGAACGGCGCGTCTCTTTCTTCTTTTTCGTTCGCGCCGGCAGCGTTTTCTTCTTTTTCCTTTTCTTCGTCTTGTTCGTCTTGGCGATAGCCGGCGGCCTTGTCGCGCGCGTCACGCAGACGGCGGGCGGCTACGTCTCTATTTTCATCCCCGTCGTCGCCGGCGGGTCGCGGGCTTTGGTTGGGCATATGAACTCCTTTAACGCGTTGCAGTTGTGATCTGCTATTTTAGCAGGGGTGATGAGGCCGTCATAATCTCTGCAACGGCTTGCTCGAAGGGCTGTTTTTCTTCGCAAGCGTTACAGGATACAATAGCCCTTACTGGCAACTTCCAGCAAACACGCAATCGTTGGCCTAGTGGTGATAGAAATGCAAACGTTGTTGTGGCCGGTTTGGAATCGCCGGGAAAGGCGTCTGCGGGCTGGATGGCGCCTGTTGATCCAGTTGCTCCTGTGGATGTTTACGCCGGCGTTGTTGGACGTGGCGCTGGGCGGCCCGTTGACGCGGCTGTTGGGCGGTCTGATTCCCGACTTCATGGTCATCGGCAACCGCATAGCGGTGTTCGGCCTGACGCTGATCGCCACGTTGGCGAGCACCTGGCTTGCCACGCGCTTTCTAGACAGGCGAGCGCTGCGCGAACTTGGCCTGCAGATGGATGCCGCCTGGTGGATCGACCTGGTCTTTGGCTTGCTTTTGGGCGCGGCGTTGATGACGCTCGTCTTCGCGGCAGAGTATGCGATGGGCTGGGTTACGGTGATGGAAACCTTTGCCGTAGAGCCGGCGGATACCCCCTTCTTTGTCGCCATTCTGGCGCCGGTCGTCGTCTTTGTGGTGGTCGGCATTACGGAGGAGATCCTGTCGCGCGGATATCAGATGCGCAACCTGGCCGAAGGCTTTAACTTCGGGGGACGCCACCCGCGCGCGGCGCTGCTCGCAGCCTGGATCGGTTCGTCGCTTCTGTTCGGCTTGCTGCATATTTTTAACCCGAACAGCACCTGGATCAGCACGTTGAACTTGATGCTAGCCGGCATGTTTTTGGGGCTGGGGTTGGTTTTAACCGGCCGTCTGGGGCTGCCCATCGGCCTGCATATCACCTGGAACTTCTTTCAGGGCAACGTTTTCGGTTTCCCCGTGAGCGGCAACGACTTCACCAGCGCCACCTTTATCGCCATCAAACAGGGCGGCCCGGACTTGTGGACGGGCGGCGCGTTCGGCCCGGAGGCGGGTCTGATCGGCATCGCCGCCATTGTGCTGGGCAGCCTGCTCATCGTGCTGTGGGTGCAGGGACGTTACCGGGCGTTGGCGTTAGTCGAGTCGTATGCCGTCTATGCGCCGCGTACCGGGGCGTCGCAGCACGCCGTGAACTGGCGCAACGAAGCTGTCGGTTGACGCAAAACCGCCGACGCCAGGCAAGACATCAAGCAAGGCATCCAACAAGACATCATTAGGCAAGACATCATGTACAAGGAAAGCAGGCATGTCGTCTAACATGTCGTCTAAGCTGTGGGGCGGGCGTTTCACCGGCCCGACCGATCCGCTGATGGAGGCCTTCGACGCCTCGGTTGGGTTTGACCGGCGGCTGTGGCGCGCCGACATCGCCGGCAGCCAGGCTTATGCACGCGCCCTAGCCGCCGCCGGGCTGCTGACCGAGGCGGAAGCCGGTCAGATCGTGGACGGGCTGGCGCGCGTAGCGGCGGAATGGGAGGCCGGCGCATTTCGCGTTCAGTCTGGCGACGAGGACATCCACACTGCCAACGAACGGCGGTTAACCGAACTGATCGGGCCGGCGGCGGGCAAGTTGCATACGGGGCGCAGCCGCAACGATCAGATCGCGACCGACGTTCGTCTGTGGCTGCGGGGCGAGATCGACGGCCTGACCCAATATTTGCGCCAACTCATAGGCGTTGCCGTGGAGCGGGCTGCGCACGAGGTCGATCTGCTCATGCCGGGCTATACGCATACACAGCCGGCGCAACCCGTGCGCTGGAGCCACTGGCTGATGAGCCATGCCTGGATGTGGCAACGCGATGCGGAGCGCCTGCGCGACTTGCGCAGGCGCGTCAACCGATTGCCATTGGGCAATGGCGCGCTGGCGGGTAATCCCTTCCCTATCGACCGCGCCGCGCTGGCCCGCGACCTGGGCTTTGACGGCTACACGCCCAACAGCATGGACGGGGTGAGCGACCGCGACTTCGTGGCGGAGTTCCTCTTTTGGGCCGCGCTGACGATGGTGCACCTCAGCCGCCTGGCCGAGGACCTGATCCTTTATAGCACGCAGGAATTCGGCTACGTCACCCTGGCGGACGCCTATAGCACGGGCAGCAGCCTCATGCCCCAGAAGAAGAATCCGGACGCGCTCGAACTGCTGCGCGGCAAGTCCGGGCGCGTGATCGGCGACATGACCGGTCTGCTGGTCACATTGAAGGGGCTGCCGAGCACGTACAACAAGGATATCCAGGAGGACAAGGAGCCGCTTTTCGATGCGGCGGACACGCTAAGCGGGTCGCTGCAAATCGCAGCCGGCGTGCTATCCACGCTGCAGACGAACCCGGAAGCGATGCGCGCCGGTCTGGTGAGCGAGATGTTGGCGACGGACCTGGCCGAGTACCTGGTGCGCAAGGGCGTCCCTTTTCGCGAGACGCACCACATTGCCGGCGCAGCCGTACGCCTGGCCGAGACGCGCGGCATAGAGCTGGCCGATCTGGGACTGGATGACCTGCGCAGGCTGCACCCGGCTTTTGAGGCGGACGTCAGCCGCGTGTGGGACTTTGAAGAGAGCGTGGAGCGTCGAAACGTTGCGGGCGGCACGAGCCGGCGCTCCGTAGAGGCGCAGATTGCACAAATGCACGCATGGCTGAAGGCAGGGTAGGGCGCGGGGAGTGCGCGGGCGCCGGATTTGCCGGGCGTTGGCCCTTCAAAGGCTTTTGACAAGGTTGGTGAACTTTGTTACGATTGCAAAACGGTGCGCTTTACTGTCGGGCAGAGCGACGCTCGAACAGAACGAAGCGAATGACGTCTCCTGTTCATACAGCCCGGGCAGGGCGTCAGCCGAATTGATTCCGTACAGGGTCCTAGCTAGGGTGGATACGCACTTTCTCCGGAGTATCCACACATACACGCCGACGATGCAGCACAGCGGCCCACGCAGCCCAAGATTGAATGGCGGATGCCGGTCTGCGGCCCGCCCAATTGTTATACGAAGAATGGAGTGCCGGCGCAGCGTAGCTTCGGGCGGAGCGTAGCGGCCGATTTTTTGTTTCAACCTGACGCGCTGGCGGGGCGTAGCGCCGCTTGGGCATCTTAGCCAGGTATTATTGTTATTGAATGAGGAGCGGACCTTCATGGCAAAATTGCTAGAAGTGAAGAACCTAAAAACACAGTTCTTCACCCAGGATGGCGTGGTCCACGCGGTCAATGGGATTTCCTATACGGTGGACAAGGGCGAGACGGTCGCCATCGTGGGAGAATCCGGTTGCGGCAAGAGCGTGGGGGTCATGTCGCTGATTCGGCTGATACCTCAGCCGCCCGGCAAAATCGTCGACGGCGAGGTATGGTTCGACGGGCAGGACTTGCTCAAACTGAGCGAGGATGAGCTGCGTCATGTGCGCGGCAACAAGATCGCCATGATCTTCCAGGACCCGATGACTTCGCTCAACCCGGTGCTGACGATCGGGCGGCAGATCACCGAGGCGCTGGAGCTTCATCTGGGCATGAACCGCGAGCAGAGCCGCAAGCGCGCCGTTCAACTGCTGGAGATGGTCGGCATCCCCGGGGCGGAATCGCGACTGGATGACTACCCGCACCAGTTTTCGGGCGGCATGCGCCAGCGCGTGATGATCGCCATGGGCTTGAGCTGCGATCCGCAATTGCTGATTGCCGACGAGCCGACCACCGCTTTGGATGTGACGATCCAGGCGCAGATTGTGGACCTGGTGGCGAATCTCAAAGAAGAATTGGGCATGGCCATCATCTGGATCACCCACGACCTGGGCGTGGTGGCCGGGATGGCCGAGCGGGTGATTGTGATGTATGCGGGCTTTATTATCGAAGAGGCGCCGGTCGATCAGATCTATACGAACCCGCGCCACCCCTACACTTTGGGGCTGTTGCGCTCGATTCCGCGCTTGGACTTGGGCCGCCAGAAGCGATTGATCCCCGTGGACGGGCTGCCGCCCGATTTGCTCGATTTGCCCAACCAATGCCCGTTTGCGCCGCGCTGCACGTTTGCCATTGATAGGTGCTGGCAAGAGAATCCGCAGTTGGAGGTTGTCGGGCCTGGTCATACGGCAGCCTGCTGGGTCGATATCTCTGATGTGAAGGTACAGGTCTTAGCGGAAGAAGATGCCAACAAGGAGGCGGCTTGATGAGCGAGACAAATGGTGCAACCAGCGGTGATGCCCGCCGGACGATCGGCCAACCGCTGCTGGAGGTCTCGGGCCTCAAGATGCATTTCCCGATCACAAAGGGCATTATCTTCCAGCGCCAAGTCGGCGCGATCAAGGCCGTCGACGGCATCAACTTTACGATGTTCAAGGGCGAAACCCTGGGCTTGGTGGGCGAGTCGGGTTGCGGCAAGTCCACCACCGGTCGCGCCATCCTGCAGCTCTACCGGCCGACGGCCGGCGACGTGATTTTCGAGGGTAAAGACCTCACCAAGACCAAGGGCGAAGAACTGCGCAAGATGCGGCGGCGCATGCAGATGATCTTCCAGGACCCCTATGCGTCGCTCAACCCGCGCATGACCGTGGGCAGCATCATCGGCGAGCCGCTGGAAGTGCACGGCATCGGCAGCACCAAGCGAGAACGCCAGGAGCGCGTGCAGGAACTCCTCAAGATCGTGGGTTTGAACCCCTATTTCGTCAACCGCTATCCGCATGAATTTTCCGGCGGGCAGCGCCAACGCATCGGCGTGGCGCGCGCCTTGGCCGTTAATCCCGCCTTTATTGTCTGTGACGAGCCGATTTCGGCGTTGGACGTGTCGATTCAGGCGCAGATCATCAACCTGCTCGAAGACCTGCAGGATGAACTGGAATTGACCTACCTGTTTATCGCTCACGACCTGTCGGTGGTGCGCCACATCTCCGACCGCATTGCCGTGATGTATCTGGGCAAGATCGTCGAATTGGCTGACCGCGACGAACTGTACACCAACCCCATGCACCCCTATACCCAGGCGCTTCTGTCTGCTGTGCCGATCCCGGACCCGTCTGTGGAAACGCAGCGCAAGCGCATCATCCTGGAGGGCGATGTGCCCAGCCCGGCGAACCCGCCCAAGGGCTGCAATTTCAGCACGCGCTGCCCGCGCGTGATGGACATCTGTCGTGAGAAGGACCCGGAATTTATAGAGCATTCGCCGGGGCATTGGGTGGCCTGTTACCTATACGAGTAGGCGTTGTCGAACCGGGCTGCAAGCGATTGTCGGGCGATGCCGACTGTCGGGCAATACGGACATCGCTTGCGGAAACCCGGCATTCATGATGTAGCGTCAGCGGCAGTACTAACCATAAGAAGGAGCATGATAGATGAAATCTAGATGGATACTCATAGCGCTGGTCGCGATGGCGGCCATGCTGTTTAGCGCCTGTACCGCTGCGCCGGCGGCGCCGGCCGCAGAAGGCGAAGCAGCCGCCCCCGCAGAGGCGGAGGGACCGGTGACGTTGGATACGGTGTTCAGCACCGAGCCGCCGTCGCTTGACCCGAGCCTGGGGTCGGACACCCAGTCCGTCTGGGCTGTGCGTCAGATGTTCATGGGCTTGACCGGCTTTAACGAAGCCGCCGAGGTCGTACCGTCCTTGGCGACCGAGTGGTCAGTGTCGGAAGACGGGCTGACCTGGACGTACAAGATGCGCGACGACGTGCATTGGGTCAAGCGCGATGCCGACACGGGCGAGTTCGAAGACCTCGGGCCTGTGACCGCCGGCGATGTTGTCTTCGCCGTG
>CAZYSJ010000069.1:0-25474 GCA_964649875.1 uncultured Caldilineaceae bacterium | reverse complement strand
AAGGAGCTCTTTGCATCTTGCCTCTTCCTACCCCAACGACTTTTGAGAAGCCCTGTTGTGGGCCGTTATTGCCTTGACGACCTGCCGTCGCCCGCTATAATGTTTGCATACTGTAAGCAGCGCGTCGGTCATCTCTGGTTCTCTTGCCTCGCAATAATACATGGATTGAGCTGACTCGCTATTCGGACGGACTTCATCCAGCCCATCACAGACTCGTGCTGCGCTTAAGCAATGTGTGAGAAAGCCAATCAAATGATACGCAGCGGCAATCCCTCAGCCGAGCCGGCAGTTTCGCGGCAAACGTCTACGCCTTCGCAACTCGCAAGAACAAACAAGCCAACAAACCGCAACGGCGCTCGATCGGTCACAGTCACAGAGCAGGACGATCCGATCTCGGACGTGCTCGTCCAGTTCGCGCATGAATTGAGCACGCCGCTCTCCACCGTCATCCTCAACCTGGAGATGGTGCACAACAGCCACGAGGTTGAACCGGCGGACGAGCGCTCCTGGCAGGTCGTGATGGACACGCTGCAGCGGCAGCGCATGTTGCTCGATTCGCTGCTGGCGGCGGGCAAGTGCGAGCGGGGCGCTTTCCGCGCCGAAAGCCGGTCGCTGAACATCGAGGAGCCGATCGCGGCGGTGATCGAGGAGTACCGTCTCCTCGCCGAACGCAAGCGCATCCAACTTCACTTCGCGCCGGCCCCCCATCCGACGGCGGTCAGCGGCGATAAGACGTTGGCGCAGCTTGTGCTGACCAACCTGGTCGACAACGCCATCAAATACACGCCCAGTGGCGGCGAGGTGACGGTGCAAACCCGGCCCGGCGATGCCGGCGTCTATGTGGACTGTGCAGATTCGGGGCCGGGCATACCCGAGGAGGAACAGGAGGCTGTGTTCCGCCCCTACTATCGGAGCGCCGGTCACGCCCGAACTAAACGGGGGTCTGGCGTCGGCCTGCACATTGTGACGAAGCTGATGGAGGCGATGGGCGGGCGCGTGCTGGTGCGCAGCCGCGCCGGTCAAGGCAGCGTCTTCACAGTCTGGTTCCCCGCGTGGGAAAAACAGGGCGCGTAGAAACGGCATCTTTGCCGTTTGTGAAAGCGGAGCGGCATCTGTACCGCCGAAGTCTCGCGCGCCGGAGCGGCGCTCCTCATCGCTGAAAGACAGGCGATTCGTAGAATTCGTGCTATTCGTGGCTTCATTAGCTTTTTTGGCGGTAAGGCCTGTTAGGACTCATTCATATGCCGCGAGTATTGGTCGTCGAAGACGACATTGACCTCAACTGGACGGTGTGCCGCGTGCTCAACAGCCACGGCTACCAGACCTCCGGCGTAGGCAGCAGCGAAGAAGCGCTGCTCCGCTTCCGCGACCAACGCCCGGACCTGATCCTGCTCGACGTGCAGCTGCCGGGCGCGGACGGCTACCGCCTGGCGCGGCAGATCCGCGCCTCCGTCGACGGGGGACGCATCCCCATCATCTTCATGACCGTCAACCCGGAGTTGGAGAGCAAGATCATGGGTTTCGCCGCCGGCGCCGACGATTACCTCGTCAAGCCGTTCGACATGCGCGAGCTGCTCATGCGCATTCAGGCTGTGCTGCGCCGCACCAGCGGCGACCCGATGCGCGGCGATCTGGCCGACGCGCCGGAACGCAGCCTGCGCGTCGGCGATCTGGTGTTGGATTTGGACACCGCCACCGCCAGCATTGGAGAGGTGTCGGCGCTGCTCACGCCCACCGAACTCCAACTCCTGCGCTACTTCATGCAGAACGCGGGCCGCATCCTCTCCGGCCGGCATCTCCTCACCGCTTTGTGGAACGCCGAGGGCGACGGTTCCGACAGCACGGCGGTGCTGCGCTGGCACATCAAGAACCTGCGTCAAAAGCTCGAGGCGGATCCCGCCAACCCCGAATTGCTGCTGACCGTGGGCCACCACGGCTATATGCTGGCCGCCCCTAAAGAATAGGCGCGAGCGAAGATAACAGCATCCTCGCGTACCGCCAACGGAATCCTCGCGTACGCCTGGTTCACTATGGCATATGCTTGGAAGCGGAAGTTGGCGTATCATCGTTGACCCAGGCGCCCCCGAATTTCCTGGCTGCGGCGACCCGGCTTCGGCAAAAGCGGCAGAAACCACTTTCGGGATAAAACCTGCTGCGGGACGATCCCCGCCGACGGCTATGAGACCTCCTGCCGCGTTCCCGTATGGTACGGCTTGGAGAACAATGGTGGCGCGAATTTTGCTGTTAGAGGGCGCGGCGGAACGAGAGGAAAGCCTTGCCCCCCGTTTGAGCGCCGAAGGATTTGACGTTCTCGCGGAGAAGGACCCGGCCAAGGGCGTGCAGATGGCGGCGGAAAGCCGGCCCGACGTCATCGTCATCAACGGGCGCTTGCCGGGCTGCTCGGCGTCTGATGTCGTCAGGCAGCTGAATGAGGCGGAGCCGGCCGGCCTGCTGCCGGTTGTGCAGATTATGGACTCGACGCCGCAAGACCCGCAAGCCCTGTTAGGCGATGGGGCGGATGATTACCTGGCGCGCCCGCTCGATTGGCCCGCCTTTTTGGCCCTGCTCAGCGCACGCACGCGGCGTTGGCGCGAGTGGAACGCTTTCTACAACCGGCGCATCGAGCAGACGCGTTCCAAAGTAGTGGGAGCGCTCTCGCACGAGGTCTTTTACCCGCTGCTCGAGATCGAGGCGAACGGCGAATATCTCGCCCGCAGCCAGACGACCGCCGACGCAGCCGCGGTGGCGGCCAAGGGGCGCGATATCGTCTCGGCGGCGCACAGGTTGCACCGCATGTTGGGCAAGCTGATGCTCGCCGCCACGCTGGAAGAGGAAACGGCGGGCGCAGATCACAGGCCCCCGTCCCGCGCACAGGCGGCGGACGCCTCGGCCATCGTCGAACAGACGGCCGTTCAGACGGCGCAGCTAGTTGGCCGCGAGGAAGAACTCGTTTTTTCGTTGGAACCTGCTTGGGCGCAGGTTGCGGCAGTGGATTTGGAGTGGATCGTCGAGGAGTTGATCCGGCACGCGTTCTGCGTCTCGCCGCCCGGCGCGGCGGTGTCCGTCACATCACGAACAAGGCGGCGCTACGAACTCATCGTCACGGCTGCGCCGCAGGCCGCTGCTGATCGGGCAAGCGTACGCCCGCCTGCGGGCCACAGAACGGCCTCTGCGTTGGGGCTGGAAATCGGAATGGAGATTGTGCGCCGGCTGGTTGTGATGCACGGCGGCTCTCTCGAGGTGCAGGACAACGCCGGCAAAGGGATGCGCATCGTGGTTCGGCTGCAGCGTGCAGGCGAGCCGCGTACGGTTGACGCTTGAACGGCTGGAACGAACAGAATTCTGCGAGAACCCCACAAGAAGGGAATGTGTAAGATGGGCAGCAAGCAGTCGATTTTGATAGCGCCGAACCTTGCCCCCAGGTTGCTCCGGGGGCGAGCCGTTGTGATCGCCGTAATCGCGGCGCTCATGCTGGCCGGCCTTTGGGCGGCGCCCGCCGGCGCGCAGCAAACCACCACCTTGCCCGCAGGCAAGATCGCGGGAACCGTCTACGACGACGCCAACGACAACGGCGTGCGCGATCCCGGCGAGCCGGGCCTCCCCAACGTCACGGTGGAGATCAGTCGCGAACTGACGGGGCCTGACTTTACCGACAGCGTGACGACGGACGCCAACGGCGAGTACATCTTCTATGCGGACAAATGGCTGTTGATCACCACGGCCGGTTCGACGCCGTATGTGGTCACGCCGCAGGTCCCGCCGGGCAAGATCAGCCGGCCGGCGGAAGCCGCCGTACAGGTGCTCAACAACGAGACGACGACCGCCGACTTCGGCATCGGCTGGCCGGTCCAGGTCTACGTGCCGGGCATTCATAGCAGCAGTGTGACCCGCTGATAACGGACATGCTGTCCGGGCTGGTCGGCATTATCGCCTTATTTTTGGGGCCTGCCCTTTTGCCGGGCGGGCCTCTTGCCGATGTCTGCCCGCTCTTCGCCGCCGAACAGGATCGCTTTGGCATCAACGTCACCAGCCTCTACGGCAAGCGCATCTCCGACTACGACGCGGCGCGCGTGCACGTCGCCTGGTATTTAGACTATGTGACGCAGGAGAACCCTCTGGAGCCGGCGGGCATCGAGTATGTGCAGACCCTTTCTGCACGCGGCTTCGACCCGGTCTCCGCGCCGGTCGACGTCGCCGCCATTGGCCGGTTGGTCGCTGCCAACCCCGGCAGCCTGTGGATTTTGGGCAACGAACCCGATCGCGCCGACTACCAGGACAGCCAGCCGCCTGACCATTACGCCGTCTTCTATCACGACGCCTATGTCGCTATCAAGCGCCGCGACCCGACGGCTAGGGTGGCGCCGGCGGGCATTGTGCAGCCCACGCCGCTGCGCCTGCGCTATCTGGACGCCGTCCTCGACGCCTACATCGCACGCTACGGCGGCAGGATGCCGGTCGACCTCTGGACCGTCCACAACTTCATCCTGCCTGAAGTGGCGGGCGATTGGGGGGCTGACATCCCGCCGGGCATGGAGGCCTATGCGGATGAGGGCATACCCTACGAGCTGGACGACCATGACCGGCTCGACATCTTTGCGGAACAGATCGTCGCCTTTCGCCGCTGGATGGCGGCGCGCGGCTATCGCGACAAGCCGCTCATCCTCACCGAGTACGGCATCCTCATGCCGCCCATCCTCGGCTTCGACACCCCGCGCGTCCGCGCGTTTATGCTCGGCTCCTTCAACTATCTGCGCACAGCCGTCGACGCCGGCGCCGGCTATCCCGCCGACGGCAACCGGCTGGTGCAGGCGTGGGCGTGGTACAGCCTCAACGACCGCGTGTACGACATGACCACGGGCGAGGGCTACAACGGCAACCTTTTCGACCACGACAGCGGCGCTATCACGCCTTTGGGCAGGTCGTTCTCAGCCTATACGGCCGAGTTGGCGGATGACTACGTCGACCCCATTGCCGTGTCGGCGGTCGTGCGCCCCGGCATTTTCCTCAAGCCCAACGAACCGAACGCGGTAACGGTGGCGGTGACGGTCGCCAACGGCGGCACGCTAGCCGCAGAGGATCTCACGGTGAAGCTCTGGCTGGGGGACCCTGACCGTGGGGGGCGGCTGCTCGGCAGCGAGACCATCGTCGTGGCGGCGGCGCGCTGCCGCGCCACGGCGCAGGCGACGTTCGAGTGGCGGACGGGCGCGCTGCAGCCCGGCTCGCGCACGCTTGTGGCCGAAGTCAGCGCCGGCGCGATGACGGATCGCCGGCCCGGCAACAACCGCGCCTATGCGCGCGTGGTCGTCCTCGAGCCGGGGCAGGAAGTGCAGACCGTCCATCTGCCCGCCCTGTCCAACCTGACGTTCTTCGGGATAGAGTAAGTCTGGGGAATGATCAAGCCAGGTCGAGCTGGCGCAGCAGGCGCGGCCACCCTTCCTCCAGGATGGCGTCGATCTGCGCCAGAACCCGCCTGTAGGCCTGTTCGCCCTCGCCGTAGGGGTCGGGCAGATCGCCGTCGCCGCGGCTGAGTTCGGTCAGCAGCCATACCTTGTGCAGCGCTTGCGGGCTGCGGTAGAAGATGGCCTGCCGGTGCGCTTCCTCGCTCACCAGAATCAGGTCGGCCAGATTTAGTTCCTCCTCGTCCAGCGCCGTGGCCCGATGCCCGCTCAGGTCGATGCCGCGCTCGGCCAGCAGACGCACGCCGAGCGGGTCTGCCGGCTCCCCCGCCAACGCATAGATGCCCGACGACGCAATGTGCGCACGGTCGCCCAGACCGGCGCGAGCAAAGCGATCGCGCAGCAGCGCGGCGATCATGGGCGAGCGGCAGACGTTGGCTGTACAGACGACCAGAATCCGTTTCATGGCGGCATGCGTCCGATCAGCTTGCGGCAGGGCCTCGTGCGAAGCCGCCGCTTAGCCGGCGTCCTGCGTACGAGGCGCGACGGAAGCGGCGCGGCCATCCTCGACGCCGTCCGGGTGGTGATGCCCGTTGACGCCGGCGGCCGCGGCCGGCGGCAGCGCCGGAATCGAGCCGGCGTCTTCGCGGCGGTAGTACTTGTTGCGGTAACGCTTGGAGTAGTGATGCGAATAGTAGTAGTAGTACCCCTTGCTGCGCCGCGAGACGCGGTTCAACAAGACGCCGACCAAGTTGGCGTTGACCTGCCGCAAGACGGCCTGGGCGCGCTTCAGCGTCTCGCGGCGCGTCCGCCCCGCATGCACCACTAACAGCACGCCGTCCACCTGCGTAGAGATCACCGGCGCGTCGGAGAGGGCCAGCACCGGCGGGCTGTCTACCAGGACGAAGTCCGCCTGGGCGCGCAGTTCGGTGAGCAGGGTTTGCATGCGCTGCGAACCGAGCAGCTCGGCCGAGTTGGGCGGCAGCGGGCCGGTGGTCATGATGCGCAGGTTGGGCACGTCGGTGCGCTGCAAGAACGGCGTCGGGTCGAGCGATTCGCTGAGCAGCGCCGAGGTGACGCCTACGTTGTTGACCGCGTTGAAGATGCGGTGCAGGCGCGGCCGGTGCATGTCACAGTCGAGGATGACGACGCGGCGGCCGCTTTGAGCCAACGCCACGGCCAGGTTGGCGACCGTGATAGTCTTGCCTTCCGAGGGGTCGGCGCTGGTGACCAGCAGCGTGCGCACCGGCTCGTCGATGGAAGCGAACTGGAGGTTGGTGCGCAGGATGCGATAGGCTTCCGACGGCGGCGACTGCGGGTTGTTCACCATCACCAGGTCGCCGCCGCGCAGGTCCTTGTCCGTTAGGGCGGGCGCCGCGCCCAGCGCCGGCACATCCAGGACTTTCTGGATGTCCTCGGCGGACTTCACCGAGTCGTCGAGATATTCGAGGAGGTAGGCGGCGCCTGCGCCCAGCACGAAGCCGATGGCCGCGGCGAGCAGCATGTTGATCAGCAGCTTGGAGGGCATCGGCTCGGGGGGCAGATTGGCCGGCTCCACCACGTTGATCGTGTTGACGGCGCCGCGCTGCGTGGTGGCGAGCAGCGAGGCGTAGTTGGCCTGCAGCGTGTTCAGCTTCTGTTCCAGCGCCGTGATTTGGTTTTGGGTGTCGGCGATCTGGCGGGCGCTGAGCATCTCGGCCAGGGCGGATTCCAGGCGGCTGATCTCGTCCTTGGTGGCGAGGATGTTCTGCTCCATCTCGTCGAGCTGTTCGTAGACGAAGGACTGGCGCTCCTGCTCTTGCGAACCGGCCGGGCTGCGCAGGATAAGCTGGTTGACCAACTCATTGGCGACGGCCTGGGCGCGCAGCGCGTCGGTGTCGATCACGGTGATGTCCATGAACTGCGTGTTGGGCACGACCTTGGCGGTGTACTCGGGCAAATCCGACAGGCCGAGCGCTTCCATTGTGCCCTGGCGCAGGCTCTCGCGGTTAACCATGCCGGCGTACATGGTCAGCAGTTGCTGGGCCATGGCGATCTGGTTGCTCGACGGGTTGGGATCGTTGATCATCGTGCCCACCATGATGGTGGTGCGCGATTGGTAGAGGGGCGGCTGGAGATAGCTGACATAGGCGCTCGACGCCGCAGCCAGCAACGTGGAAGCCAATACCAGCCACCACCAACGGCGCAACGCAATCAGATACTCGCGCAGGTCTGTCGTTTCCATGAGCCTTTCCCTTCCTACTGCTGCTTACGCAGACATCACATGATCGGATGGAAGCGGCGCTAACCGCCGGCGACATCAGCGCACCCAGACCGGATCCCAATCCTCGAACTCGTTGTTGCTCAGGTTGCGCTGGTCCGAACCGTCGGCGTTCATGATCCACAACTGGCGCCGGCCCGACTCGCGGTTGGAGTAGAAGACGATGCGGCTGCCGTCGGGCGACCAAGTGGGATGCTTGTCCCATTCCCAGGTGTTGGCGGTCAGGCGCACGGGCTGGTCGTCGTTTTCCCAGCGTACGGTGTAAATCTCGTCGTTGCCCGAAGCGGTGCTGACAAAGGCGATGCGTTGGCCGTCCGGCGACCAGGCAGGGTCGTAGTTCAACCCCTTCATGCGCGTCACCTGTTGGGTGCGTTCGTAGAGCAGTTCGTCCACGAAAATCTGCGAAACGCCGCCGTCCGCTTTGACATAGGCCAGGTTGTTGCCGTCGGGCGAGAGCGTCAACTGTTCGCGGGCCAGCGGGTAGATCCACTCCCAGGTCACCTGGCTCACCTCGCCCGTCTCTGGGTCGAGCAGGAAGACGCCTTCTTTGTCGCCGCTGCGGCTGGACTTGAAGAGGATCTTGCCGCGCATGGCCTCGGGCAGCACGTCCGGCGCTTCCGTCGGCGTGGGCGAAGGCGTCACCGTGCTCTCGACCAGGAGCGGGATCGGGGTGGGCGTGGGCGTGGGCGACGGCGTGATGACCACGGCGTACCAGGGCAGCGGCGTGGGCGTGCCGTCGACGACGGCGCGGGCCTCAGCCAGGGCGTTCATGGCCTGCGCCGTGGCGACGTTGCCCGGCGTCGGCGTGGCGAAGACCCACACGCCGGTGACGGCGTTGTAGGGCAACGGCGTGGCGGTGGGCAGCGCCGGATTTTCGGCGCGGGCCGTAGCCTCGACCACGCGAGCGGCTTCCGTGGCGATGTTGGCCGCGGGCGGCGAGGGCATGATGACGATGGGCGTCACATACTCGGTCGGCGTTGGTGTAAAGGTGCCCGTGGTCAGCGCCACCAATGTCGGGTAGAGGGCGAGTTCGGTCGCCTCCGCCGGGTTGGCGGGCGGCTGCGTGGGCAGCACAATGGGCGGCAAGCCCTGCTCGACGGCGATGGCCTGCTGAGTGGCGATGTTCGCCGGGTAGGGCGTCGGCGTATGCACCTCGTAGGGAACGGGCGTATAAGTGCCGGCAGTCGTCGCCACGAAGGTGGCGGTGGCGGCCTGTGCCAATGCCGTGATCATGTTGCCCGGCTCCGGCGTCAGCGTGGCGATGATGAAGGGACGGGTCGGCGTAGGCGGCGGCGTGGGCGGCGGCGGCCCCACGCTGAAGATCAACTCCGGGCTAAAGCCTGCCGTCGAGGGGCCGGTTCCGCTGTCCCAGGCAAAGAGGTGATTGTCGCTCTGCGTCCATGCCTGGATGCGCACGATAAGGGCTGTTTCGCCGTCGATCAGTTGCCGGGCCAGCCAGTCGAGCGTGTTGCGATCCAGGGGCAGGCGGATGGTCTCCCCTTCGGCCAAGGCGCTCCCGCCCAGCATGGGCAGCGTGATCGGGGCCGGCGCGGCCAGTATGGCGTCATAGCCGGCGCGCGTTAACTCCGGCAGGTCGCGGGCGGGTATCAACTGCACGATCCACGTTGCGGCGGGGTCCGGCTCCATGCGTTCGTCGCGCAGCCCGGTCAGCACGAGCGTTCCTTCGATGATCTCGGCGCCGCGCGCGATGCGGCGCAGGTCGAAACGGGCGGCGGAAAGGAAGGAGACGCCCTCACGCGTGCCTGCATAGAGGACCGAATCGCCGATGTTGCCGCGTCGCCCGCTCTCGTTGGTCCACCAGCCGACGTCGCCTGGACCGGGGCGCAGGGAATGAACGCTGCCGCCGGGCGGCGGCGTGGGCGTGTACAGGCCGGCGGCGACCGGCGCAGCCTCCGGCAGCGGCGTGGCAGTGGCGACCGGAGTTGGCGTATCGGTTACGGCCGGCGTCAGCGTCACCATCGGCGAGGGTAAGGGCGTTGCGGCGGGCGCGGGCGGCTCCAGCCAGTCCCCGATAAAGAAAGAAAGGACGGCCAGCGCAGCGGCGAGCAACACGACGCCGGCCGCGATCGCGGGCCAGCCGGCCGGCCCGCCGGCCTCTTCCTCCGGCGCCGAAGCCGCTGCCGGCGCCGTCTTGGGTCGCGCAGCAGCAATCTGGTAGATCGGGCAGGCGGCGAAGTTGCCGCTCAGACAGAACGTCCCCTGGTGCGCCAGATCGGGGGCGCCTGCCGGTTGCTGGGCATAGCAACGGTGCGACTCGGTCGGCGCCGAGCGAACCAGAGATCTGTCGTCAAATAGGCCAAGATAACTGCAAATGGCGCCGGGGATCTGTTCAGCCATGTGTGTGCGGTTGGCTTCTCTGTTCAGCTTTTGTCACGGCGCGGCCCGCGTTGGGCGGGTAGATGGCGTCCCATGCCGTGTAGACGCTCCGCCAGCCATAGCGTTCGATCGCCGTATGCCGGCCTGCCTGGCGCAGACTCTCGGCCAGGTCGGCGTTATGCACCAGCCGGGAAATCGCGGCGGCGAAGTCCTGCGGCGTGTCGGCAATGAGCAGGTTTTCGCCGTCCGTGTAGGCTAGCCCCTCTGCGCCGATGCGGGTTGATACGACGGGCACGCCCCACGTCCAGGCGTCGACGATCTTGACGCGCATCCCGCCGCCCGACCATAGCGGCACGATCCAGGCGCATGTCTCGGCCAAAAACGGTTGCAGGTCCGCCACATAGCCAAGCGTTTCCACATTAGGCCGGTTCATCTCGGCGAGATCGTGCGGCGGCTGCTTGCCGATGATGGTAAGCGTCACGTCCGGCAGGGACCTGTGCACAATCGGCCATACCTCGTTCAGGAACCAGCGAATGCCCTCGGCATTGGGCGGCCAGTGCAGCGCGCCGGCAAAGGTGATGCGCTTCCCGTCTCGCCTGGGCGCCATCGGGGTCGCATTCGGGTCGCCGCAGATGGGAATGGCGTACGCGTGCGCCAGGCCGATCCGATCGCGGTCTTCCTCGGTGACGAAGACGACGTCGTCGAAGCGGCGATAGCTCTCCGTCTCATAGCATCGCAGATGGCGCGCCTCGCGCTCGAATACTAGCCGCAGCACGGGGTTGCGCGTCTGCGCCGCCAGCCTTTCCATGACTTTGAAAAGCGCGTTATGGGCGTCGAGTACTAGGTGGGGCCGGGCGCTTCCGTGGACTAATGCAGCCTCGCTGGCAGTCAACGCATATTGTACCATAGACGTTTGGTCGGCGTGGATGTAGTCATAACGCTGCATCTCGACCAGGCTGCGCAGCAGGGCGAGCATTTCCGGGCTGCGGTCGCGCTCGATGATGACCGGCCGGCCGGTTGACAGCGCGATCGCAGCCGCCCTGCCCGTGCGCCAGGCGGAGCGATGCATCGGCACAGGTTGCACCTGCTCGCAGAATGTGCGCAGGTGAGCGATGTGCTCCGGCGCGTCTTCCGGGCGCACGAAGGAGACCAGCGTGACGCGGTGAGATTGGGCCAAGTGACGCAGCACGTAGTAGGCGCGCACCTTCGGCCCTGCGTCGAGCGGATAGGGCAGCACCTGCGCTAGAAACAGGATAGACGCCACGCCTATGCGCCCCTACACCGCAGCATGACCGCCAGCGTCTTGACCAGAATCTGGAGATCCAGCAGCGGCCCGTAGTGCTTGATGTAGTACAGGTCGTATTCGAGCTTGATGCGGGCGTCGTCCACCGAGTTGGCGTACCGATATTGCACCTGCGCCCACCCGGTCAGGCCGGGGCGGATGGCGTGTCGTGTGCGGTAGAAGGGCAACTCCTTCGCCAGTTCCTCGACGAACTCGGGGCGTTCGGGGCGCGGTCCGATGAAGCTCATCTCGCCGCGCAGGACGTTGATCGCCTGCGGCAGTTCATCCAGCCGCGTGCGCCGCAGCCAGCGCCCGATGGGCGTGATGCGCGGGTCGTTCAACTCCGCCCACACCGGCCCGCTGGCTTTTTCAGCGTCGGGGATCATCGTGCGCAATTTGATGATGTCAAAGAGGCGACCGCCCCGGCCAACGCGGCGCTGGCGGTAGAAGGCGGCGCCCGGTGACGTGAGCGCGTTGGCCGCCAGGATCACCGGCATGACCGCGCCCAGCACGAGCAGAACCGGTATGGCGAGTACGATGTCGGCCAGCCGGCGGATGCCGGCATAGACACGCTCGACGACCGATTCCTCCATGTTCAGCAGGCGCGGCAGATCGTTGCCCAGATGGTCCACGGGCACGCGGCCGAAGAGGCGCTCGTACACCAGGCTCATGGTCGTCACGCGCACGCCCTGTTCGGTGCACTGCACCAGCGCGTCAAGCAGGTCTTCGCTGATGTTATGGCGGTGGGTGATGGCGAGCACGACCTCGTCGACGGCCAAGCGTTTGACCAGTGGGAGCAGCAAATTGTGGCCGCCGAACACCGGCGCGTCGCAGATAGTTGTCTCCCAATGAGCAGGGTTAGCGTCAATATAACCCGCCAACTCATAGCTAATGTGTGTGCTGTCCGCAATGCGCTCGCCTTGCGATAACGCTGTGGCCAGCTCGCGGCCCGCCTGGCCTGCGCCGACGACCAGCGCCTGTTGGCTAAACCCAGGCTGCACGAAGAGCAGCGCGTAGAGCAGCCGCCAGATGGGCAAAACCGCGCAGCCGATGCTGACGAAAAGAAACGTCTGGCTGCGAGCGCCTAAGGGCGGGGTCAGGATCGGCGTCAAGGTGTAAATCAGCGTCGCCGCCAGACTCGCCCCGAGGATGCGCCGCACCGCCGTAGGGGGGTGGGCCGCGCTGCTCAGGTTATAGACATCGAAGAAGATGGCGCACCCCAGCCAGATAAGGCTGAGAACGACGTACCACCGGGGCAGCGCCCACACGTAGGCCCGACCGATGTCGCTGCGCAGCCAAAGGGCGAGGGCAAGAGAACCGTTGATCAACAACAAGTCGACCAGCACCAGCAGCAGCCGGCGCTCGGAAACTCGCAGGCGCAAACTCGGCAGAGGGATGCGTCCGATCGCCCTGGCCCTAGTCTGGTAACCTTGCGCTGTATCGTTCAAATAGGCGTCTAGTTCGCTCGGAATCATTGCCATATACCTGAAGAGCGCCGGCGCTCCCCGGCGTCTTCGCTGAAATCAGTTGGCTGTCTGGTAGCGCCTTGCCTGGCCGGCCGTCTGGTAAAGCATGTTGTCCATCATCCCTGCGGCGCGGCGGCGCTGCTCCACATACCAGCGGCGACCCTGCCTGCCCATGTGCGCCAGCCGGTCCGGATCGGCCAAAGCGCTGTGCAGGCTGCCGGCGAGAGCCTGCACATTGCCTGCGGGGACCACCCAGCCGGTCTCGCCGGGGGTCACGTATTCGGGCAGCGCGCCGCTGTCGCTGACGAGGACGGGCTTCGAGAAGGCGTAGGCCGCTGCGATCAACGCCGACTGCGTTGCGCCCGTATAGGGCAGGACGACCAATCCGCAGCGCCGAAAGAGGTCCGACCCTTCGTCGTCGTCGATGCGGCGGCTGCGCCACTCCACGCCCGGCGGCGTTTTAGTGTCCGCCACGGACGATCCGCCTTCGCCGGCAATCACGAGCCAGGGGTGCGGACGTTGGTCGGCGATGCTGTGGCCTGCTCTGAGCAGTTCCTGAATGCCCTTGTACGCCTCCTGCCTGCCGAAAAAGAGCGCCCAGCTTCCGAACTCGGGTTTCGGCGGCGCATACTCCCATTGCTCCACGTTGCGATAGCCGCCGAAAAGGTGCAGCAAAGGCATGGCCGTCACGCTCTCCGGCGATCTTCCCGCCGCCAATAACCGACGACGGTAGACCTCGCCGTGCACCAGCAGGTGGTCTGCGCTGCGGATCACCTGCCGGTTCCACAGCCGGATCAGGCTGCCGTGTTGCACGCCGGGGTGCGGGTCCAGGTCGTGCAGCGTGTGCAGCGTGCGAATGCCGGCGCTGCGCAGCCGCCACAACAGCGGCAGGTTCCAGAGATGCACGCCGGTGATGTGCACGACGTCGGGCTGCAAGTCCAGCACAGAGCGGTTCGTCGCGCAGAGCTGTCGCCATTGCAGGCCGGCGCGCCCGAAGCCGGTTCCTCCTGTAGAGACAGGCGTATGCACGCACACGTCAGGCCCATAGCGATCGGCGGCATAGCGGCTGCTGGTCGCTAGGTGGACCTCATGGCCGGCCTGGATTGCCGTCTGCGCCAGGTCGGCCGTGTACTGATGCATGCCAAATGTTGAGGAGAGGAGGATATAGACGATACGCACGTTGAACTCTAGGTTGATCTCCTTCCGCCCCACGCCCCTGTCTGTCTGCAACCACTATATGCGCCGACCCTTCGCCATTCGTTAGCGTTGCGCGAGGGAAGACAAAGAAGACTGTTGGCCGAATGACAATTACAGATGGATCCAATAAGCAAATTTACCACTCGGATTGCGAATGCGCTAACGAATCCCTCGTGGCTGCCCAACAGTATCCTTACGGCGACCGGGGAGCGAGGCGCTAGTCTGAAGCGACGGGGATTTTTGTGAGCCGCCAAGCGGCGCGCAACATGCCGGCTGCAAGCCGGAGGGAGAGCGCTATCGGCCACGCGCGCACGGACGCAGAAACCGAAACAGGTCAGGCCATCACCGATCTGCCGGCGGGCGAGCGCGTCATCCCCGAAGCGGTCGGGCAAGGCGTTTCCGTCTACGTGCGCCGACAGGCCGGCAGTTGGCCGCGCTACTGGCTGGAGCAGCTCGTCTGCGCCGCGGTGGGGTGGATGCCCACGCTGGTCGGCATCGGCGTGCGCGCCGTCGTCTACCGCCTGATCCTGCGCATGCGGGGCATCGCGGCCATCGAGGCGGGCGTGCGTCTGCGTTACGCCGACCACATCACGTTGGGCCGCCGCGTCTACCTAGACCAGGACGTCTATCTGCATGCCTGCCCGCAAGGCATCGACATCGGCGACAACACCCTGATCATGCACGGGGCCATCCTGCACGTCTACAACTTTCGCGACCTGCCCCACGCTTTCATCCGCATCGGCCGCGACAGCTTGATCGGCGAGCGCAATATCCTGCGCGGGCAGGGCGGCATCACCATCGGCGACCGGGTCTACACCGCGCCGCTGGTGCAGATGTTGGCCGTGAACCATGTGTTTTCCGACCCCGCGCGCCCCTTTACGGAACAGGGGATCACCGCGGAGGGCATTGTGGTGGAGGATGACGTATGGATCGGCGCCGGAGCCATCATCACGGACGGCGTGCGCGTGGGCAAGGGCGCGGTGATAGCAGCCGGCGCGGTAGTCACGGCGGACGTGCCGGCGCACACCGTGGCGGGCGGCGTGCCGGCCCGTGTGCTGCGCAAGATTGAGACCAATTGAGGCATCGCCCGGTTTGTTGCCGTCGGGGGCGGGCGCGGCAAGGTAAAGCCGGTGTGAAGCCGGCGTGGAGGACCAAGTAATGACCACTCTTTCCGTCGTGATCCCGGCGCTGAACGAAGAGGCCGGCATCCAGAACATCGTCGACCGGGTGCTGGCTATGCAGCCCGCCTTGAACGAGGCCGGCATCGAGGACCTCGAACTGATCGTCGTCGACGATGGTTCGACCGACCGCACCGCCGAGGTCGCGGCCGCGCAGCCCGGCGTGCGCCTGCTGCGCCATTCGGTGAATCGCGGCTACGGTGCGGCGCTGAAGACCGGCTTCAACGCCGCACAGGGCGAGTGGATCGGCTTTCTCGACGCGGACGGCACTTACCCGCCCGAGTACTTCCCACAGCTTTGCCGCACAGCCGCGGAAGAGCAGGCCGACATTGTGATCGGCTCGCGCATGGCCGGCGCCGAGAGCCAAATGCCGGCTATACGCCGCCTGGGCAATCGCATCTTCGCCGGGCTGGTCAGCCTGATCAGCGCGCAGAGCATCACCGATTCGGCCAGCGGTATGCGCATCTTCCGCAAATCGCTGCTGGAGCGCCTCTATCCGCTGCCCGACGGCCTCAACCTGACGCCGGTGATGAGCACCCGCGCCTTGCACGAACAGCTTAAGATGGTCGAGACGCCTATCCCCTACAGCGAGCGGGTGGGGCGTTCCAAGCTCAGCGTGGTGCGCGACGGCATGCTCTTCGCCCAGTCCATCGTCTGGACCGCGTTGAGCTACAATCCGGTGCGCATCCTGGGGTTGATCGGCATGGGCGCGTTGGCCGCTACCGCAGTAGCGGCGCTGGCGTTGATCGTGCTGCGGCTGCAGGGCGTCAGTTCGCTAGGGCCGGCGGGCGCCTTCGTCGTCTTTGCGGGCGTGGCGTTGGCCGTGGCCGGGCTAAGCGTGGTCATGCTCGGCATCAGCTTCAACTACTTCGTGGCGCTCTTCCACCGCACGCCGGTGCGCCAGGGCCTATTTGGCCGGCCGCTCATACGCAGACGGCTTGAGCCGGCCTTCGGCCCCGCCGGCGTGATCGTGTTAGTCTTGGGCATCGCTCTGAGCGTCGCCGCCCTCTTGTTTGGCCTGGGCGGCATGGCGATGGAGCGGCTCTGGTTCTATTACCTGACCAGCGCCGGCTTGGTTCTGATTGGGGTGCAGTTGATCGTGGCGTGGGTGCAGATGCAGGTGCTGGAGGCGCTCAGCATCCGCGAGCAGTTGGTGCATGAAGACCTGGGACAAAAGGCCGGCAAGGAAACCGCGCACGCCTGGTCGGGAGAACCGGCCGGCGTCGCTTAATTGCCGGCGCAAGCTCGTGGAGAAGTAATGCCCGTCGATAACCGTAAGCCAAACGTGGACGTTTCCGAAGATATCCGCAGCAACCTGGGAAGCCGGCGCATTCCGCCCCTGCGTCCGGCCGAGTTTCCCGACGCCGGCGCAGTCGTACCGACGCTGACCTCGGCGGCGCGCCCGCCCGGCAGCGTGGACGTCCTGCTCGTCAACCCGCCGACGCCGGACGGCGCGATCTGGATTCGCAGCCAACACCGGGTGGGGCGGCGCAGTCGCGAGAACATGGTCTGGCCTCAGGTGAGCTTGGCCCAGATGGCCGCTATTCTCCTGCCGGAGTATACGGTGGAGGTCGTCGACGCCAACGCGCTGCGCATGGGCTGGCCCGAATTCGAAGCGCTGCTTGAGGAAAAGCGCCCCAAGTACTATCTGACCCAGGTAACTGCGCCCACGCTGCGCAACGACATGTACGGCGTCTTCATCGCCAAGGCGTTAGGCGCTAAGACGTTGGCCTTCGGCACGCATGTCACCCCGATGACGCAGGAGACAATGCGCTCCTTCCCGGCGCTGGACTTCATCCTGCGCGGGGAGCCGGAGATGACCCTGCGCGATTTGCTCGACCGGCTGGAAGGCAGGACGCCGACCAGCCCGCAGGTCGCCAAGATGCTGGCCGACACCAGCCGCCCGCCGCTGGGATCGCCTGCGCAGGCGGGCAGCGCCGCGGAGACGGATGACGCGACGTTGGCGTCGGTCCTGGGGCTGGCCTGGCGCAAGGGCGGCGAAACCGTCATCAATCCCGACCGGCCTTTCATCCCTAACCTGGACGACCTGCCCCTGCCGCGTCACGATCTGCTGCCGTTGGACAAGCAGCGCATGCCCATGATCAAAGGGCCGTTTACCTTCATCGTCACGAGCCGCGGCTGCCCCGCCGGCTGCAAGTACTGCATCAAGCATGTCTCTTACCAGAACAGCGTGCGCGTGCGCTCGGCGGAAAACATCGTCGCCGAGCTAAAGGTCCTGCGCGATCTGGGCATCCACAACATCCACATGTACGCCGACCTCTTCACGGTGAACCGCGAGCACGTGGTCAGCCTCTGCCAGGCGATCCTGGACGAGGGGCTGAAAATCAGGTGGACGTGCAACAGCCGCGTGGACTATGTGGACGAAGAGATGCTCACCCTCATGGGGCGCGCCGGCTGTTGGATGATCTCGTGGGGCATCGAAAGCGCCAACGAAGCGATCTTGAAGCGGGCGCGCAAGGGCTATAAGAAGGAGCAAGCCCAACGCGCGCTGCAATGGGCGCACGCCGCGGGCATCAAGAACTGGGGCTACTTCATCATCGGCCTTCCGGGCGAGACCGAAGAGACGATCCGCGAGACCATCGCCTACTCGAAGCAACTGCCGCTCGACATCGCCCTGTTCCACATCGCTGCGCCCTATCCCGGCACGCCTTTCTTCTACGAGGTCGTCGAGAATAACTGGTTCCGCCCCGGCGTCAAGTGGGAAGAGGTCGACATGGACCAATCGACCGTGCTGGATTACGGCGACCTGACCGCCGAACGGCTCGAATACTGGCAGAAGCGCGCCACCTGGGAATGGTCTGTGCGGCCCGGGCCGATCTGGACCTTCGTCAAGGGGCTGAATAGCTGGGAGGGGTTCAAGAGCGCAGTCAATATCGGGTGGCAGACGCTCCGTTTCTCGCGCACCTAAGCGGTCGCCACACTACGCAGGCCCGGCCTATGTCGCATTCTACGCAGAATAGCCGTTGGCCGAGGGCGCGCGCCGGAAGGGCCGCCCGCATGGCCGCGCTTGGCGCGGGCGTTGTCGCCTGCGCGTCTGTGCTGTACGTCGCCACAGCGGGGATCGGGGTGTTGGCGGCCTATGACCGCGGCGCCGCGCTCGTACGTTTCGCGCTGCTTGCCGCCGGTTTCCTGTTGTTCGTGCCGCTCTCCTGGCTCGGCGCAGGCGGCCCAGGCCGGACGGCGGCGGGCGTGTTGTCGTTGGGCGCGGTGGTCGCAGCCGCCGCGCTCTCCGCCTATTTTCTCCTGACCTACGACCTGGCCAGGGCGGAGACGCACTTTCCGGCTGTGCGCGCCTTGGCCGAGCCGTTGTTAGCGCTGCGCCCGTCCGTTACCCTGACCGACACGGTCAACCCCAATGTGGCCGGCGGCGCGCTCATCGTCCTCCTCTTGACCGGGGCCGGCGGCCTATTGTGGCTGCTGCGCCGCCGGTCCCTCTTCCTCAAGCTCGTCCTCCTGCTGCTTCTGCTGCCGGCGCTGCTTTTTGCCGGGCTGACGCTGATCATCACGGAGTCGCGCGGCGCGTGGGCGGCGGGCGTCGCCGGCGCGGCGACGTTGGCGATCGCTCTGTGGCGCAGCGGCTCGTCGCATCATCGCGCCGTGCGGCTAGCCGCAGACGCGGCCGCGCTCCTCGGCGCGATGGTGTTGGCCGGGGCCATCGCATTCGTGCTGGCGGCCCCGGCGCAGGCGGGCGGCATCCTCACGCACCTGGGCGGCTCGACCGCACTGGGACGCGCCCAACTCTGGCCGGACGGCAGAGCCATCGTCGCCGACTATCGCTTCACCGGCAGCGGGCTGGGCAGCACGATGATGGTCTACTCCACCTACTACCTGTTGTTGCACGTCGGGCACACCAGCCACACGCACAACCTCTACCTGGAGATCGCGGTGCAGCAGGGCGTGCCGGGACTGATCGCCTTTCTGTGCCTGGCCGCGGGTACGGCAGTACTGCTGGCGATCACCCTGGCGGAAGGGACGCCCGGCCGGCGGCGACTGGCTGCGGGCGCGCTGGCCGCGCTCGTCGCGCTGCTGGTGCACGGCCTGGTAGATGCCGGGCTGTACGCCAGCCGGCTGGCCCCGCTGCTGGCTCTGCCGTTGGCGGTCGCCTGGCCGATCCGCCCGCGCCGCCGTGCAGACGACCGCGTGGCCTGGGGATCGCTGTCGTTCTTGGGCGCGGTCTTCCCCATAGCCCTTATCGCGCTGGTCTTTGTGTGGCCGGGCAGCCGTGCGGCCTTTCAAGCCAATTTGGGCGCAGTAGAGCAGACCGTTGCCGAATTGTCGGTCTACGAACAGCCTGCCTGGCCGCTGCAGGACGATCTGCGCCGCGCCGGCGGCGTTGACCTGGCGGCTGCAGAGGCGCGCTATACCGCTGCACTGCTCTTGGCCCCCGGCAACGTCACGGCGCATCAACGGCTCGGCCAGATCGCTCTGGCGCGCGGGGACCTGGAAGCGGCGGAACGTCACCTGGCCGCGGCCTACGCAGCCGCGCCCGACCGCCGCCCCGTGCGCCAGTTGCTCGGGGAGATCTACGCCCTGCAGGGCGAGCCGGAACGCGGCGTGCAGTTGTGGCAGAGCTTGGACCTTCGCGCCGGGCAGCTTCAGGCGCGCGAGTTCTGGTACGGCCATGTCGAGCAGCCGGAGCGCCTGCAAAGACTGCGCGCGGCCATCGCGGCGTGGCAGTCCCAGCAATAGCCGCGAAAAGAGTAGTCAGCTAGCCACGAATGAGACGAATTGCACGAAAAAGGAAGTAATTCGTCTCATTCGTGCAATTCGTGGCAAAGAAACCCAGGCGGTTAACTGCGAACGCCGCCCGGAAAAAGCATAGCCACGAATTACACGAATTTCACGAAAAAGAAGTAATTCGTCTCATTCGTGCAATTCGTGGCAAAGAAACCCAGGCGATTCACTGCGAACGGCGCTAGGAGAAAGCATAGCCACGAATCCGCAGCGCCTTCAGCCAAGCGCCTCCTGATACAAACGCAGCAGCGTCTTCTTTTTCTCAGCCGCGTGGAAACAGGCGTATTGGTTCTCATGCATCAGGCGCGTCGCCAACGCCATCGCCTCCGCTTCGCTCATCAAGCCCTCGTCCACCTCTGCTTGAAGCGTGCGCGTCAGCCAATGGCGCGCTTGATACGCGTAGGCGACGGATGCCATAGGCCAACCGGTATCGCCCCCGAAGACAAAGAGCTTGTTGGCGGGCGCAGCATGAATGAAGCGGCGCACAAAGAGCGCCGTGCTGTAGGGATCGACGCTCCACGCCCAACACAAGTCGGCATAGACGTTGGGATAGTGCTTGGCGAGCGCCACTAGCTCAGCGCTATACGGGTAAGCGGTATGCATCAGCACAAAGCGGGCTTGCGGATAGCGCGTCAGGAGCGGTGACAGATGCCCCGCCGGAATCCGATCCACAGGCATATTCCCGTAACCCGCGTAGTATCCCGTGTGGATTTTGAACGGCAGATCGTATTCGATGGAAAGCTCAACCCCACGCGCCCAACACCAATCGCCCAAGACAAGGCGATCGTGCAAAGCCTGCCCTGCGAGATCCGCTTCAGTGAAGGCTTGCGGATTCCGCAAGTAGTTTGCCAACGCCCTTTCCGCCTCGCCATCCTCGCGCTCGCGCCATTGCAGCGTGCGATCGTAGGCGTGTTGGGATTTCACGGCTATGGCCGCGGTTGCATTCAACTCGAAGGTCTGCTGCATCGCCTCTTTGAGCGTCGCCAAATCCTTGACTTCGACGCCGGTTTCCTGCGCCAGCGGCTCCAAGTCCGGCGTGCCGTTACAGAAGTTGGCCCACGAGATGTCATAGAAGAAGAAGTCCGGCCCGGATGCATCCGGCAGACACGGGCGCACAAAATCATCGGTCTGCACATGGTCAAGCCGCGCCACATCGCGCAACAGCCGCAGCCGTTCGCCAGGTTGCCGCAAGCGTTCGTGCTTGGCCTGGGCATGCTCGATGGCTTCCGGCGTTAGCTCCTCTATGGCGTAGATCAGTTTGGCGATCAGTTGCACCGCCTCGCCATACCCGGTGTGACGCACCGCCTCCCACGCCTTCTGCACGCCGGCGAAGCGAGTCCGCACGTCCGGGTTGCCGCCGTCCAACAGCGCATCGACCGCTTGCCGGCTCGCCCCCGCCACGACGAGATCGGCAGGTACATAGTTTTCGAAGAGGCTTTGCAGAATATCCGGCCCTTGTTCGACGTACTCGGCTTCCTTGTGGAGATGCTCATGGGTGTCGACCATGCGCGTCGCTTGGATATGCTGGGACAGATCGGTTGACATGGGGAATGCTCCTTGTGTTGGTACGGATGACCGGGTGGAGCGCATTAGTCGGCGACGTCGCGCCTGAGTCAAACCTTGCTATTGATCACACCGGCGGGATGCGCCTATGCCACGCCGTCGACTGCTCGAACGCATGGCCGACGCGCAACAGCGTCTCTTCCGAAAAGTGAGGCCCGACGAGTTGCAGGGCGATGGGCAGGTCGTCCGGCGTGAAGCCGCACGGCAACGTCAGCGTGGGGCTGTTGCTGAAGTTGAAGGGGTAGGTGAAGCGAGGGCGGACAATGTTCTTGTCCTCGTCGGGGAGCGGCAGCGCGTCGTCGCCAATCGGCGGCGCGACGAAGGGCATGGCCGGGCACGCCAGCAGGTCGATCTCTTGGAAGAGGCCGGCAATCTTGCCCGCGTACTCCAGGCGCGTGGCGTGGGCGGCGGCATAGTCGGCCGCGGTGCGCGTGTCCGCCAACTCGAGCCACTGGCGGAAGGGGCCGTACTCGTCCGCTCTTGCGGGCCAGGTTTCGCGGTGGGCGTCCGCAGCGTCGCCGGCGCAGAGCGTTGACCACGCATCCACCAGGAGATCGGGGTCGATGGGCGGGACCACAACCTCGACCGGCTCCAGGCCAAGCTCGACCAGATGCGCGACCGCTTGCAGCACCGCGTCGCTCACCTGGGGCTGCACGCCGTGGCGGATGAAGCGCTCATCGACGCCGAGGCGCAGGCCGCGTACGTCTTCGCCAATGCGGGAGAGGTAGTCGGGCACGGCTCTATGGCTGGAGGTCGGGTCGTGCGGGTCATGCCCGGCGATGACGCCCAAGATGGCGGCTGCGTCGGCGACGCGGCGCGTAATGGGTCCGACGTTGTCGAGCGATTTCGCCAGGGGGAAGACGCCGTAGCGGCTGACGCGCCCGTAGGTCGGCTTGAGGCCCACGGCGCCGTTGCACGCGGCCGGGAAGCGGATGGAGCCGCCCGTGTCTGTGCCAAGCGAGCCATAGCAGAGACCTGCCGCAGACGCTACGCCCGAACCGCTGGAGGAGACCCCCGACCAGCGGTCAGCGCCCCAGGGATTGGCGGGGGCAGGCCAGGCGGGGTGATGCCAACGCAGCGCGAACTCGGTCATATGGAGCTTGCCCAGTAGCACCGCGCCCGCCGCTTCCAATCGGCGCATGACGGTGGCGTCATAGCCGGGCAGCCAGCCCTGCATGAGCGTTGAGCCGCAACAGGTCGGGATGCCCGCTGTGTAGACGAGGTCTTTGACCGCGATGGGGACGCCGTGCAGGGGGCCGCGGTACTCGCCGCGTGCGATCTCCTGTTCGGCGCGGCGGGCTTGTTCGAGCGCTCTGTCGGCAAGGACGGTGCGATAGCTGTGCAGGCGCGTGTCGACGCGGTCGATGCGCTCGAGCAGGCGGCGCGTCAGTTCCACGGGGGAGAGCTCGCGCTTCTCCAGCAGGCCGGCGACTTCTACCAGGGGCATGTAGGCAAGATCGGTCATCATCGGGCTCCGTGTGGAGGGGCGGATCACATAAGCGCAGAGGGCGGATAGCCCCTGAGCAAAGTCTGCCCGACGTTGGCCGATGTGTCAACGCCGGCAGAGCGCCATTTAGGGCGTTGATGGGGCGCTTGATGTGACTTACGGACAGAAGAACGGCATCACCCCGCCGGACTTAGCGCGCCTGCGGCACAAGGACTACAAACCGGCGGAGTACGCCGATGTGATTGTGGGGTGAACCAGTGTTACAACGACTACGGTTTCGACGTCACGACCACAGATTCGACATTGCTCCACGGACTGGGGCCGGATATGTTCTCGGCGCTGACTCGGTAGTAGTACGTGCCAGGAGCCTGCCCTGTGACATCGCGCACGGTTCCTGTGCTGGTGTATACATAGGTCGGATTGAAAAAGGAGCCGTCTCCCGCTTCTTGCAAAGTGTAATTGGTTGCGTTGTCATCTGCGCTCCAACTAACGGTGTACGCGCCGTCCCCGTCGGCGTTGCCAATTGCATTCAGGACCGGAGCAGAGGTACAGGTGATGCCTGATATCGATACGTTTCCAACTGCCCTCAGCCATGCTTTGATAATTATGTCATCAGGAACGCAGATTTTAGTATTGGAGAAACGGAATGTGTCGAGCTTCGCTAGAGCAGTCAACGTCGACGGAATGGGGCCAGTCAACTCGTTGCTTTCCAGGCCAAGATACTTAAGGTTGTGAAAGTTACCAAACTCGGCGGGAATGCTGCCTGTCAACTGGTTGTTTTCCAGATGGAGACTCTCAAGACTGCCCATGTTACCAAACTCGGCGGGGATGCTGCCTGTCAACTGGTTGTTATCCAGATAGAGACTCTCAAGACTGCCCAGGTTGTCCAGCTCGGCGGGGATGCTGCCTGTCAACTGGTTGTTTTCCAGATGGAGACTCTCAAGACTACCCAGGTTACTAAACTCGGCGGGGATGCTGCCTGTCAACTGGTTGTTTTCCAGATGGAGACTCTCAAGACTACCCAGGTTGCCCAACTCGGCGGGCATGCTGGTCAACTGGTTATTCTCCAAATGAAGGCCTACGAGGCTGTCCAGGTTGCCCAACTCGGCGGGGATACTAGTCAACTGGTTATTCTCCAGTTGAAAACTCTCAAGGCTGTCCAGGTTGCCCAACTCAGCGGGGACACCAGTCAACCTGTTGTTTTCCAAATGGAGGCTCTCAAGGTTGCATAGGTATTCAACATCGGCAGGGATGCCGGTCAACTCGTTGTTTCCCAGGCGGAGGCTCACAAGGCCACCCAAATTCGCCAACTCGGCAGGGATGCTGCCAATCAACCCGTTGTTACTCAAATCGACATCCACCAGATAGCGCAGATCTCCCAATTCGTTGGGGATCGTACCGAATAACCTGTTATCGCGTAGCGAAAGACCTGTCACATGCCTCCCAACGCATGTAACACCATACCATCCACAGGGTGATGTGGTCAGAAGCCAACCGCTGATCGACTTCCAGTTAAGTCCGTTGGTAGCCCTGTAGAGCGCAACCAGCGCATTGCACTCCTCTATCGGTATCTCGGTTACACTAGCACAGCCAGGAGCTGGTGTGCTTATTGGCGCTGGTGCAACCACGACCACAGATTCGACATTGCTCCACTCATTGAGGCCGGATATGTTCTCTGCGTTGACTCGATAGTAGTACGTGCCGGTAGCATTCTCGGTGAACACGAATGCGTTGACTTGGCCTGTGTATACCGTAGTCGGATTGGTAAATGACGCGTCTCCAGCCTCCTGCAGATTGTAAATGGTAGCGTTGTCGTCTCTACTCCAAGTGACGGTGTACGCGCCGTCCTCATCTGGATTGTAGATTGCACGCAGAATCGGAACAGAGGTGCAGACAATACCGGACGTTCCTACGCCAACTCCGGACAGCCATGCAGCGAAAGCCGGGTCATCGGGCACGCATACAGTGGTATTCATAAAAAGAAACGTCTCGAGACCTTCGAGAGCAGTCAGCGTAAACGGAATGGGGCCGGTTAGCTCGTTATTACTCAGATTAAGCCCTCGCAGATTGCCCAACTCACCCAACTCGGAGGGAATGCGGCCGGTCAGCTCGTTAGAATCCAGTTCGGCATACTTAAGGCTGCGCAGATTACCCAACTCAGCGGGGATGCCTCCAGTCAGCTCGTTGACATCTAGATAGAGAAACTCAAGGCTGCGCAAGTTACCCATTTCCTTGGGGATCCGACCAAGCAACCGATTTCCGCCCAGAAAAATACCTGTGACATGGCCAGCTTCACACCCGACACCGTACCATACGCAGGGTGATTTGGTCTCTAGCCAACCGGCGCGGTTACTCCATTCCGGCCCGTTTGTGGTGTTAAAAAGCGCAACCAGCGCATTGCACTCTTCGGTCGGTATCTCGGTTACTCCTACACATTCAGGCATAGGGGTGCTCGTTGGCGCAGGCGTTCCACCTGTCTCGTCCCTGCCCGCCATGTTTATCGGTAGAAACAGAAAACTGGAACCATTCTCATCCGCCGCGCTTGCGCGTAAAACCTTCCCGCTCGCCATCGCCAATACGACCAGTACCAAAG